>CAKSZM010000014.1 GCA_934525735.1 uncultured Faecalibacterium sp.
GACCTGCATCTGGATGCCAATGAAATCAGATGGTATGAAATTTAAGTTCTCCTTCTTATCAATCTGTGCAGTGAACGGCCACTGCACGGCATAAGAGAAAACGGTGGCTTTCCGCAATGCGGAAAGCCACCGTTTTTTTTCGTTATACTCTTCTATGCTGAACCAGATAGGGTCGATAAAAAGTTGTTCCTACGACCAGTTCTTTTTGAAGAGTGTTAGAACGAAGCCTTATACCAGTACCAATTGTTGCAAATCTTTTCTATATACAACAAAATATGCACAAAATCGAAGTGTTTGACTGAAATGCAAAAAGATAAGCTGTCGATGTGGGAAAAACTGTAAAGGATGGTGTGATAAACCAGTTGACAATGTTGAAAGCTGTGGCAGAGATACCGGGACAAAGTGCAAAAGGAAAAGAGCAAAGGCGAAGATATGCCCTTGCTCTTTGGCATTGAAAAGATTTCAGATTTCAGTCCGCTGTGTCCAATATGCGCCAGCCGTCCATCAGGTCTGAATTTTCCAGAATAAAGGTGTGGGCAGTATCCTGTCCCCACGAGTTGTCGTATTTCAGCATCAGATAATCGCTCAACTCGGTTCGATTTTTGAACTTCAATAAGCGATACGGCTCCTGAAAAGCGACCTTTTCGACAAAATATACCGCATCCGATGTGGGAAGCATAACGCCGACATGACCGATCATAAGAGAATTGTCCGTTTCGGAGAACTGATCGTGCAGGACCACGGAGACGAGACGAATCTTATCATCTTCTACAAAGGAGAGGCCGCGTTTCTTCCATTCCTGCTGAATCGTTTTCAAATGGGTAGGAATATCGGTCGTATTGGTGGTTTTGACCGGGGCGAACAGCGCATCAAACTTTTGCCGTTCATCGCCGCAAAGGGATTCCGGGTCAGAATCCAGTGTTTCATAGTCCATAAACAGGGTGTCCTCGGCTGAGTCAAGGTCTGCCTTGCCCGTGACAGTGATAAAATCACCGAACAGCCCACAAGCGGTGATCCGACAGTTCCAGCCGGGGAAGGTATCGTATTTTTCTGTCCATGCGTCCTGCATGGAGTAAGGATCGTATTTCAGATCCGAAGGCTTGGCATTTTCAAACCCTGTGGTGAGCCATGCCGGGTCCACAGCATTGTTGAACTTTTGCACATGATCAAAGAAGGTCTGTATCCGCAGGTCGGATACGCCGGCATCCTGCAAAAGTTTGGAAAGAAGAGCCTGTGTATCCGAATCTGCTAAATTGGAGTATTCAATTTGCTGAAGGACGGGCTGAGAAGTTTTTTGAGTGCAGCCTCCTGCCAGAAGCGCACCGCAAAAAAGTGCAGCGGTGCAGACAAGAAAAGTTCGACGTTTCAAAAATGGTCACCTCGCTGTGTTTTTCGGAAAGCTGTAGTCTCCACCATAGGAGAAGAGAGCAATGCAATTGGACTCATAACGAATGGTATCACAGATAAACAAAGAAAATCAATGACTTCTGTTGTATTTGACCATATATAATGTTGCAGTATCCATATCCCATACGGCTAACGTCCATGTGGGGAAAGACGATGCGGCAGCTTTCCGAACGATTTTCTTCATGTCGGACACAACAGGAGTATACCCAAGTTGGAATGAAAATTTTCAGTTTTTCCCGAACGGAAGGTCCAAATCGCTTTCTGAACAGACGGAGAATACCAACTTGCGAAGTGTGGTACGGCAATCCCATAGATCTCCCCATGTTGCGGTGGGAGCCTGAAGAAAAGCCTCGTCTACATTATAATAGGCCGCAATCGTGATGTGTGGGTGACTTTCCTCCGTATAAGATTTGTAGAGCCAGGAAGACCGATAGAACATCTTTTCCAGACCGATTTCACATAGATAATGTAAATACTGTAGGTGGCAACGAAGCCAAAATCCGCAAGTACATTCGAGATCAGGACGCTGATGACCAGATGTGTGATCAGCTGAGTTTCAAGGAATATGAAGATCCGTTCAAGAATGTAGCTGACTTCGATGACGACGATTCGCCAGAAGTGCCTGCAGATCGTATGAGAAAGTAAGAGCGACGTCAGTGTGCGGTTGACGTCGCTCATTGTGCGCCTTTAGGCGCGGCTGGTATTATGGCCCCTATGGGGCCGTTCTGCAAACCCCGCGTTTTCACGCGGGGTTATGATTTTGTTTATGGCCTGACCTCATTTGGTTTTGACCACAATTTTGACCACAATGAGGGAAGGCTTATCTGGTCTGTTTTGTATGTTTCATTAATCGCAAGGACGGAAAAGCAACTCAGGAAAGAGCTGACTGACAGAAAATGTGAACCATCGTTTTTGTACGATGTGTAGAATATTTCTTCCAAAACTGTGCACAATCACCTATAAAATTTGCTTAAACGTGTTGATATTGAGAAAAAACCAGAGCGAACGTTTACAAAATGGTTACAGGCTGGTATACTATAGTATGTACGAACGAATTAGAACCTGCTGGAAACTGAAAGGAGAACCGACCCGTGAACACCGCTGTATCGTCCCGCAAAAAACTGCTTGGCTTCGTGCTTACGCTGGTGTTTCTCATCACCTGCCTGCCTGCGGCCCTTGCAGTGGACCTGAATGTGGACGCCGGCTTTTACTTCAAACAGAGCCGCGGCGGGACCTGCACGCTGACATCGGCGGCCATGATGCTGCGCCGGCGGGCTTACTTTGACGGACTGACGGATTGGTCCACCGTTACGGAAAATAGTGTGCGTTCTACAGCGTGGTCCAACGGCCTTGCCCACTGTTTTACATATAAAGAAATGCAGGTGGGCTATGCTACGCTTCCTTCCCGTAAGCAGGAAAAGGTTCAGACGCTCATCACGCTGCTGTCTCAGCATCCGGAAGGGATCGTTTTGTATGACCGCAATCAGCCTCATGCAGTTCTTCTGACGGATTACACGAACGGCGTATTTTATTGCTCGGATCCGGCGGGGAATATCTCCTCCGGGCGCATCCCGCTGGACAATTCCAGCGTTTCGATCAACGGCGCATCCTGTTACTGGTATGTGAGTTCTGACCACAATGCGGTGTCTGCTTCGGCTGACAGCCTGCGGCTGGAAGGCATGAGCTACCCTGTTAATATTCAGGCCGGCAAGGGCATGGCGCTGACCGGTACGGCAAACAGCCAGCTTGGCAGAACATTGACAGATGTTCAGGTGGCCATTCTGGACGGGAATGATCAGGTAGTCCAGAGTACAGATGCGGCCCCCAATTCGGCAAGCTTCTCGTTCAAAACGATGGACAGCCAGATCCGCTTTGGAGCGCTGCCTGCCGGTACATATACCTATATGGTCATTCTGACAGATTCTGAGGGCGAGAATCTTTGCTTCACCAGCGACTTTACCGTCTCGGACGGCTCCAACAGCAGTGCAACTTACTGGTCGGTGCGGGACGTTGAGGGGGCAAAGCTTCTGGACAGCGTTCAGGAGGTGCAGACCGTCTTTACGGATGCGGCTCAGACGACGCTGGATTGGCTTGGAAGCCTGTTTGGTTAAAACATATGATGAAAAGCTGCCGCACGGGGACTGGCCTGTGCGGCAGCTTTTTGTTTCAGCCTGGAAAAGTATTACTTTAACGAAAAAAGTGGTCGATTGACGGGAACTGGTAAAGAATTGGGTGTTTTTTTGTCGAAAACACACATTCTATTTTTGAAAAATGTAAAACAGATGTGCAAGGCGCAGAAAATCTTCCGGTGAAACAAATTGATATGGCGCAAACGTCAAATTGTGATAAAATAAAAACAGATATGCACTTTTGTGTGCCGATCGTTCGGATTGTATAGCAGCAATAAGGAGTTGTGATTATGTCCATTGAAATTTCCCCGAAGTCCTTCTTCCAGCAGCCCAGTGTGGCGGATATGCGGCTCATCGCCTGCCCCGGTGCCGAGGAGCTTACCGGCCGGATCGATGAGCACCTGGTTCGCTGGGCCAAAGAGGCCGGCATCCAAAAGGATACCTTTATCATTCCCTGCGACTGCCCCCGCTTCCAGAGCGGCGACGCGAAGGGCCTGGTGAAGGAGTCGGTGCGTGGTGACGATATCTTCATCGTTGTGGACCCCGGCAACTACAGCGTGACCTACAAGCTGTTCAACTACGAGAACCACATGTCTCCGGACGATCACTTCGCAAACCTCAAGCGCCTGATCCAGGCTGTGGCCGGCAAGGCACACCGTGTGTCGGTCATCATGCCCAGCCTGTACGGCGGCCGTCAGCACCGCCGCGTGGTGCGCGAGAGCCTGGACTGCGCTGTGGCCCTGCAGGAGCTGCAGACCATGGGTGTGAAGAACATCATCACCTTCGACGCACATGACCCCCGCGTGCAGAACGCAGTGCCGCTGATGAGCTTCGACAACGCAATGCCCACCTATCAGGTGCTCAAGAGCCTGCTGAAGAAAGACCCGGATATCTCCTTCGACAAGAGCAAGTTCACCGTGGTCAGCCCGGACGAAGGCGCCATGAACCGCAATATGTACTTCTCCAGCGTGCTGGGCTGCAATCTGGGCATGTTCTACAAGCGCCGCGATTATACCCGCGTGGTCAACGGCCGCAACCCCATCGTGGCTCATGAATATCTGGGCGAGAGCGTGGAAGGCAAGACTGTCTTTATCGCCGATGATATCATTGCTTCCGGCGAGAGCATGCTGGAAGTGGCCGGCAATCTGAAGGAGCGCGGCGCTGCCCGAATCATTGCCAACGCTACCTTCCCGCTGTTCACCAGCGGTCTGGAAAAGTTCGATCAGGCTGTGGCTGACGGCAAGCTGACCTACGTGGTCGGCACCAACCTGACCTACCGCAAACCGGAGCTGCTCACCCGCGACTGGTACGTGGACGTGGATGTCTCCAAGTATGCTGCTTACTTCGTGGTGGCCCTGAACCACGATATGTCCGTTTCCAGCATCATCGATCCGCTGAAGAAGATCGAGGCTCTGCTGGCAAACCGCAAGTAACTGTCTGCAAAAGAAATGCCGCTGCATCGTTTGGATGCAGCGGCATTTTTGCGTGGGGAAACCCTCTCGGTCTCGTCGCACTGCTCCTCGCCAGCTCCCCCTTTCGGGGAGCTTATAGCGTTGAAACAAAAGTTTGCGGTACAATGAGAAAGTTTACGGCAAGAAAAAGGCTCCCCCTTTCGGGGGAGCTGGCACGGCGTAGCCGTGACTGAGAAGGTCTCACATCTTGTGGCTGCGCAGGTGACGCACCAGCATGGGCACCTCATAGAGAAGCATCAGCACCCAGCCGAAAACATAGCTGCAAGGCAGGGCTTCGATCTCCATCTTCCACCACAGCACGAACACGGCAGCGGCAATCACACGGCCTACCATGTTGATGGTGCTGGACACCAGCGTGACCTGCAGATCTCCGATGCCGCGGAAGAAGCCCTGAATGCCGTTTGTGAAAGCGGGCATCAGGTAGAACAGCGAGACAGTGCGCAGGAACCGCACGCCCAGTTCAATGACAGCGGGGTCGGTGACGAACATCTTCATAATGGCGGGCGCGCCGGCAAAGCACACCACGGCGATCAGAATGCCGTAAGCGGCCTCAATGCGCATACCGCAGTGGAAGCCCTGATTCACACGGTCGTGCTTACCGGCACCCTTGTTCTGAGCCATCAGAGTGGTCATGGCGTGGCCGATGTTCTGCTGCGGGGTGTAGGCGAAGTCGTCGATGCGGGAAGCGGCGGTAAAGGCTGCCATGGCGTTGACGCCCATCGTGTTCACAATGGCCTGCACGGCAATCTTGCCCAGCTGCACGGTAGCCTGCTGCATAGCGCTGGCCCAGCCGTAGCTGACGGTCTTGCGCAGCAGGCTGCCGTCGAACACCAGCCAGCGGCGGCCCAGCTGCAGCACCGGAACCTTCCAGCGGATGTACAGCACGCACAGCACGCAGCACATAGCCTCGCTGAGGACGGTGGACAGGGCACATCCCTCGCTGCCCCAGCCCAGCGCCTGCACAAAGAACAGATCGCCGCCGATGTTCAGCACGGCACTGATCATCAGAAAATACAGGGCGCTTTTGCTGTCGCCCAGTGCGCGCATGGTGGCGGCAAGGAAGTTATAGAAAAAGGTGAAGATCAGTCCCGCGAACACGATGCGAAGGTAGTTTACCGCAATGGGCAGGATATCGGCGGGCACCTGCAGCAGGCGCAGCAGGGGATTGGCCAGAATGACGCACAGCGCCGAGAACGCCAGCGAAAACACCGTGCCAGCAATGGCGGTGGTGGAGACCTGCCGCTCCACCAGTTTGGTGTCGCCCGCGCCGAACGCGGTGCTGACGAGGATGCCGGCACCCAGACACATCCCGTTGATGAACAGGATGGCAAGGGTCATAAGCGGGTTGGAGGTGCCGACGGCGGCAAGGGCGGCTTCGCCCACGAACTTGCCCACAATGATGCTGTCAGCGGCGTTATAGGTGAGCTGGAACAGGTTGCCCAGCACCAGCGGGATAGTAAAGCGGATCAGGAGCGGCGTGATGGCCCCCTTTGTCATATCGTTTGTCATGGGGATACGGGATTCCTTTCTTTTAGGTAAAAGCAAATGAAAAGTTTCTCAAAGAGCCTGTGTGCCGGTAGCTTTCTCCTCGGACACGAAATACGGGTTGCGGTTCCCAGCATCTGCGGCGGCTCTCGCCTTGCATCCTGCTGGCCGCTGCCCAAACAACAGCTCCCTGTTTCCGCCGCTGGCGGCGGTCGCTGTTGTTGCAAGCCATTCCATCGCCCGCCCTATTGCCGCTTCGCGGCAACAGGGTCCCACCCCAGCGGACGGTCCTCGGAGAAACTCCCGACCCGCAGGCCGGAAAACAGGACGGTTATATTATAAGGTATTGATAAACTGCCGACCGGGCAGGACGGCAAGGGCGGAACGGCTGGCACCGACGTTGATGAGCTGGGCGGCTGCCTGCAGCACTGCGCCGGAGGCGACCGTGGCCGGGATGGCATCGGTGCGCAGCACTTTCTGTGCGGCCCGCTGGGCGTCGGTGGTGTTCACGGCCACAACATTGTCCACCACATAGGAGTTGTAGTTCTCCGGAACGAAGCCGTAGCCGAGGTCGCTGATGCCGTGGGGGCCGGTCAGCCCGCCGCTCAGCGCCTGAGATTCGTAAGGCTCTACAGCGGCGATGCGGACATCGTTGGTCCACGCCTTGATGGTCTCGCCCACACCGGTCACGGTGCCGCCGCTGCCCACACCGATGACGATGGCGTCCACAAGGCTCTTGCCCTCCCGGGCAATCGACTGCACGATGGCCGGGCCGGTGACACGCCGGTGATACTCCGGGTTGTCGTCGTTGGCCAACCAGTCCATGTCATACCAATGGTTTGCGGCGGCGGTCTGTGCGGCGAGTCTCCGTGCACCGGCAACGCCGCTGCGGGCGGGGCTGTGCCGGATCTGGGCGCCCAGCCGCAGCAAAGCTTCCTGCCGCAGAGCGGGGGCGTCCTCCGGCATCACAAGCACCACCGGGTGCCCGGCGGTAAGCCCTGCCAGCGTCAGGGCAGCGGCAAAGGGGCCGGACGCGGCTTCAATGATGGGCTGGCCAGGCTGCAGCTTTTTCTTTTCGATGGCCAGCGCCAGCATCCCTTCGGCCAGACCGTCGCGAGCCGTGCCGGTGGGACCGGAAAAATCCAGATACGCATACAGGCGGCCCTTCAGCCCGCAGGCTGCGGCGTAGCCCCGCAGCTCCACGATGGGGCAGGCGGTGAGCGTCTGATAAAAGTTCGGGTAGATCGGCACGGAAAGCCCCCTTTCGGAAAAATGACCCTCCCAACGCAAGGCTGAGAGGGCATCTGGAATACAACGCATTCATATCCTAACGCAAAAGCCCCCTGCACGTCAAGCGTCAGTTTGGCAAAAACAGCGAAATTTTGCCGCTTTTTTCAGAAAAATCTCCAGAATCCCCTTGACAGGCGGAACGGGTTCTGCTATACTTCATCCGTAAAGCAAAAAAGCTTTACATCACTTCTCGAAAGCGAAGGCGTAACACCGGGGGTCAGGCGATGGCAAAAGATCTGGAAATGGGCTATCTGCTCGACTTTTACGGCGAGGTGCTGACCGAAAAACAGCGCGAGATGCTGCGCCAGTATTACAACGACGACCTCTCGCTGAGTGAGATCGGCGAAAACTTCGGCATCACCCGGCAGGGTGCGCGGGACACCATCAAGCATGGAGAGAACGCACTGCGGGAGCTGGAGGAAAAGGTCGGCTTTGCGGCGCGTTACCGCCGGGTGCAGCAGAAGCTGGAAGAACTGGAACAGATGGTCATTGATGCACGGTTCGAGTGCACCGGCCCCGGCGGGCTGACCACCACCGAGTACGCCGCCCAGCTGACAAAGATGCTGGAGTTGATCCGTTCCATCGACGAAGCAAATGAGAGCTGACAACTACGAAAGGAGCACCGTACAATGGCATTTGAATCCCTGACCGACCGCCTTGCCGGTGTGTTCAAAAAGCTGCGCGGCCACGGAAAACTGACCGAGGCCGATATCAAGGCAGCGATGCGCGAAGTGCGCATGGCTCTGCTGGAAGCCGATGTCAACTATAAGGTTGCCAAGGACTTCTGCGCAAAGGTGTCCGAGCGCGCCATGGGGCAGGAGGTCATGGAAAGCCTGACCCCCGCTCAGCAGGTGGTCAAGATCGTCAATGAGGAGCTGGTCGCCCTGATGGGCGGCAGCGAGGCAGCCCGTCTGAACATCAAGAACAAGGGCCAGACGATCATCATGCTCTGCGGCCTGCAGGGCAACGGTAAAACCACCCATGCGGCAAAGCTTGCCAAATACTTCATCAAGCAGGGCCGCCGCCCCATTCTGGTGGCCTGCGATATTTACCGCCCTGCGGCCATCGATCAGCTGCAGGTAGTGGGCAAACAGGCGGGCGCGGAGGTGTTCACTCTGCCGGGCGCCAAGCCCCCGGAGATCGCCCGCAAGGCGCTGGCGCATGCGAAGGATTACGGCAATGACATTGTGATCCTCGATACTGCCGGCCGTCTGCAGATCGACGATGTGCTCATGCAGGAACTGGTGGATATCAAGGAAGCTGTTCCTGTGGACGAGACCCTGCTGGTGGTGGACGCCATGGCAGGTCAGGACGCGGTGAATGTTGCCAAAACCTTCAACGAGAAGGTGGGCATCGACGGCATCATCCTGACCAAGACCGACGGCGACACCCGCGGCGGTGCAGCCCTCTCGGTGCTGGCCGTTACCGGCAAGCCTATCAAGTTCCAGGGCACCGGCGAAAAGCTGGACGATCTGGATGTGTTCCATCCGGACCGCATGGCAAGCCGCATTCTGGGCATGGGCGATGTGCTGAGCCTGATCGAGCGTGCGCAGGAGACAGCCGACGAAAAGGCCGCCGCGGAGACCGCAAAGCGGATGATGGAGAACAAGTTCGACATGAACGACATGCTGGACCAGTTCGCACAGATCCGCAAGATGGGCGGCGCAGGCGCCATGCTGAGCATGCTGCCCGGCGGCAGCGGCATCGACCCCAGTCAGGTCGACGAAAAAGCCTTTGACCGCATCGAGGCCATGATCTATTCCATGACCAAAGAAGAGCGCGAGAAGCCTTCCATCATCAACCCCAAGCGCAAGCGCCGTATTGCTGCAGGCAGCGGCACCACCGTGGCGGACGTCAACAAGCTGCTCAAGCAGTTTGAAATGATGCAGAAGATGATGAAGCAGTTCAAGAAGAGCCCCAAGGGCTTTGCCCGCCGTCTGGGCGGCATGATGGGCAACCCCAATGCATTCCGCGGGCTGAAATAATTTCTGGATACAACCCCCTTGCGGGTTTGTAGAATATAATCAACATGCGCCCGCAAGGGCTGCACAAAAACAATTTTCTGGAGGATATTTACCATGGCAGTTAAGATTCGTCTGCGCCGCGTCGGCGCCAAGAAGGCTCCCTTCTATCGTGTTGTTGTTGCTGACAGCCGCTTCCCCCGCGACGGCCGTTTCATCGAAGAGATCGGTACCTTTGATCCGAACAAGGAACCCTCTGAGATCAAGATCGACGGCGAGAAGGCAAAACAGTGGATCGCCAACGGCGCACAGCCCACTGACACCGTCCGCGTGCTGCTGAAGAAGTCCAACGTTCTGTAAGTAGGGAGGGCTGACTCATGCAGGAGCTGTTGCTGGCAGTTGCCCGCGGTCTCGTGGAGGACAAGGACGCCGTCAAGGTCACGGTGGACGAGCCCCGCGAGGACGGCACCATCGTCTACCACCTGAGCGTGGCAGAGGGAGATATGGGCCGTGTCATCGGCAAGCAGGGCCGGATCGCAAAAGCCATTCGTGTGGTGATGCGCGCGGCTGCTGTGCGGGTCGATGAAAAGGTCCTTGTTGAGATCGACTGAGCACCCTACAGGCCCTTTGCCCTTGCGGCAAGGGGTCTTTTTGATTTTTGACAGCAGGCTCGCCCTCTTCGTCATTGCTTGCGCAATGCCACCTTGCTCCCCTTTTTGTCGCTTGCGCGACATCTTCCCCCGGCGCGTGGGAAGTCTGTCAAAGGGAGAGGCAAGGGCCTGACCGGTACGTTCTTGGCTCTCCCTTTGGGAGAGCTGTCACCGTAGGTGACTGAGAGGGCGAGGACGCAAAAACAAGGAGCAGAACAATGCAGCAATATCTGGAAGCCGGAAAAGTTGTTACCACCCACGGCGTGCGCGGAGAGATGAAACTGGAACTCTGGTGCGACGGCGTGGATTTTCTGAAGAAGGCCGGCAGACTGTACCCCTCCGCACAGGGCGGAAAAGCCTATAAGATCATCTCCATCCGCCCGCAGGGGCAGATGGCGCTGCTCCAGCTGGAGGGCGTGAACGATATGGACGCCGCCCGGGCGCTGCGCGGGCAGGTGTTCTACTTTGACCGCAACGATGCCACCCTGCCTGCAGGCAGATGGTATGTGGCCGACCTCATCGGGTGCGAAGTGCGGGATGCCGACACCGGCAAGGTGTACGGAGTGGTGACCAGCGTGGATCACCCCGGCGCACAGGATATCTATACGGTCAGATCCCCCAGCGGAAAAGAGTATATGTTCCCCGGGGTGGATGCGTTCCTGAAAGAGCGCAACCCGCCGGAAGGATATATCCTCGTCACGCCCATTCCGGGGCTGCTGGATGACGACTTTGACAGCGAGCGGGAGGAAGAATAAGATGGGAATGCGCGTGGACATTGTGACCCTGTTCCCGGAGATGTGCCAGCAGGTGCTGGACGCCAGCATCATCGGCCGGGCGGCAAAGCGCGGCTACATTGAAACGCACTGCCATCAGATCCGGGAATATACCCTGAACAAGCAGAAGCAGACCGATGATTACCCCTACGGCGGCGGCTGCGGCATGGTGCTGTACGCCCAGCCCATCGCGGACTGTCTGCGGGCGGTGCAGAAGGAAGTGGCCCAGCAGGGCCGTCCGGCGCCGCATATCGTGTTTCTGACGGCAGGCGGCCAGCGCTACACCGAAGAGCACGCCAAACGGCTGGCGCAGTACGATAACCTGACGCTGGTCTGCGGCCACTACGAGGGCATCGATGAGCGGGTCATCAACGCTTTTGCGGATGAGGAGATCTCCATCGGCGATTATATCCTCACCGGCGGCGAGCTGGCCAGCCTTGTGGTGGCGGACAGCGTGCTGCGCCTGAAGCCCGGCGTGCTGGCCGAGCAGAAAGGCTACGAGGAAGAAAGCTATTGGGACGGCCTGCTGGAATATCCCCAGTACACCCGCCCCGAAGTGTGGGAAGGCCGTGCGGTGCCGCAGGTGCTGCTGGGCGGCGACCATCAGAAGATCGATGCATGGCGCGGCGAGCAGAGCCGGGAGCGCACCCGTCTGCGCCGCCCGGAACTGTATGAACAGTGGTGCGCCAGCCACCCCATTACCGAGCTGCCCAAGTGGAAGCGGGGCGAGAATATGCGTCTTGTCAGGACCGATGAGCAGTTTGCGGCCGCTGCACGCATTTTTGTGGAGGGACGCCGCACCACCTGCGCCGAAAACTGGACCGAGGAATACTGCCAGAGCCTGAGCGAAGAGGAATATCTGCTGCAGCTGCGGCAGGAAAAGGCTGCGGGCTGGGTATGCTATCTGCATACCACGAAGGATGTGCCGGACGGGATGGTCAGCGTCAACCACAAGGTGGGGCATATCGAGCATCTCTTTGTGACGGAAAGCGCCCGGGGAAAGGGCATCGGGCAGAAGATGCTGGACTTTGCCCGCAGAAAGCTGGAAGAGCACGAGCACCCGGTGCTGAGTGTCTTGAACACCAACACCCGGGCCATTGCGCTCTACACCCGCATGGGCTGGAAGCTGGCCGGCGGCACGGAGCTGGAATTTGACCCGGCGCAGTACCCGGCTGTGGTGAAGAAATGCGCGCTGGTGTGGATGCGGTACGAAGGCTGAGAGGAATGTCGGAAACGGGCGGCCGAAGCCGGATGCTCTGCGTCGAAACCATACAAAATCAGCTGAGATAGGGTGCGATGGTCGAAAAAATGTTGAAAACTTTTGTACCTACCCGCCAAGCTTGAGGGATTATTTTTATTATCTTTGTATAAATAATGAAAAAAGGCCCCTCTTTCATTGGGAAAACCGCCAAAAATGCGCCGCAGGTCTGTACAAGCGTTTCGACTTGCGCTAAAATAATCGTAACGCAACAGGCATACGATAGAATCTGTACCCAAAACGATATTAGATAGGAGCGCTTTACTATGTACGTGAAAGAAGTTACCGTTGAAAATCAGGTTGGTCTGCACGCTCGTCCGGCTACCTTCTTCATCCAGAAGGCTAACGAGTTCAAGTCTTCCATCTGGGTCGAGAAGGAAGAGCGCCGCGTGAACGCAAAGAGCCTGCTGGGCGTCCTGTCTCTGGGCATCGTGGGCGGCACCACCATCCGTATCATCGCCGACGGCGCTGATGAGCAGGCTGCAGTTGACGGCCTGATCAAGCTGGTGGAGTCCGGCTTTGCAGAGTAATTTGCACCTGTAAAAAATGAGCGGCGGGGGTTCCCTGCCGCTTTTTTAGTTTCAAGGAGGGCTTTTGTGATGAAGAACAAACCAATGGAAAAGTTTCTTGCACTGTGTGATTCCGGCAAGCCCTGGTATGTGTTTCTCGTATTCTACGGTGTCCTGCTGGCAGCATCGGCATTGGCTGAGCTGCTCACCAAGAAGAAACTGAAATGGTCGGTCTGGGTGCTCAATGCGCTGGGAATCCTTGACTGTCTGCTCAACATCTTCCGCTGCCGGCTGCAGCAGGAAAAGGCTGAAAACGAATGACCAAGGCAGAACTGTACCAGAAGGCCTGTATGCTGCCGCTGCTGCCCGGGGTGTATATCATCCGGGATAAGACTGATACCATCATCTATATCGGCAAGGCAAAACGCCTGCGCATCCGGGTGAGCCAGTATTTCCGCGAGGGCGTGCCCCACGACAACAAGGTCAGCCAGATGATCGCCCACGCATATGCCTTTGATGTGATCGTCTGCCAGAGCGAGTTTGAGGCGCTTGTGCTGGAGGCCAGCCAGATCAAGGCCCACACCCCGAAATACAACATCCTGCTCAAGGACGACAAGGGCTACAGCTATATCAAGATCACAAAAGAACCGTGGCCGCGGCTTTCCTTTGTGCTGCAGAAGGAGGATGACGGCGCCGAGTACCTCGGCCCGTACACCTCCAGTTTTGCGGCCCGCCAGATGGCAGAGACGGCCATGGATGCCTTTTTGCTGCCGCGGTGCAATAAGCGCTTCCCGCAGGAGATCGGCAAAGGGCGGCCCTGCCTGAATGCCCACATCGGCAAGTGCATGGCTGTGTGCAGCGGAAAGATCAGCTGCGAAAACTACAATCAGGCCGTAAAAAGCGCCGTGCACCTGATCCGCTACGGAAAAAAGGACATTCTGAAGACGCTGAATGAGCGGATGATGGAGGCTTCCGACCGGCTGGAATTTGAGACGGCAGCACTGATCCGGGATCAGATCGCGGCCATCACCAAGGTGAGTGCCGGGCAGAAGGTGGTTGTGGATCCGGACGTGGAGATGGACGTGGTGGCGCTGGCGGGCACGCCCAGCAGCGTGTGCGCGGCGGTGCTGCGCTTCCGGGAGGGGCGTCTGACGGATAAGCGGGAGTTCCTGTTCCACGACACATCGGATATCGCCGCTGTGCGGGAAGAATTTCTGCCCCGGTATTATCTGGACGACGAGCAGATCCCGAAGGTCATTGCGGTGGACGAACTGCCGCCGGATGCGGACGCTCTGCAGCAGGCGTTGAACGAAAAGCGTGGCAGCGAAGTGCAGCTGTATGTGCCCCAGCGGGGAGATAAAGCCCATCTGGTGGAGATGGCGCACACCAACGCCGTGGAGCGCCTTGCCCGGGAAAGCGGACGCTATGCCCGGGAGGAAAAGCTTCTGGACGAGCTGGCGCAGGTGCTGGGCCTGCCCAAGCCGCCGCGCGCCATCGAGAGCTACGATATCTCCAACTGGGGCGACGGCTCCAGTGTGTGCGGCATGGTCACCTTCAAGGACGGCAGGCCCTTCAAGGCAGGCTACCGCAAATTTAAAATGAAAACCGTGGCGGGCACCGATGACTACGCTTCGCTGGCCGAGACGGTTTCCCGCCGGGCGGCAGAGTATGAAAAGTACGCAGAACTGGCGAAAAACGGCGAACCAAGTAATAACTGGTTCGGCCAGAAACCGGACCTGCTGCTGATGGACGGCGGCCGCGGGCAGGTAAGCGCCGCCAAAGAAGCACTGGCAGGCACCGCTCTGGCGGATGTACCGCTGTACGGCATGGTGAAGGATGACCACCACCGCACCCGCGCTATTGTGGACAGCGACGGGCGGGAGATCGCCATCAACATGAACCGGGGCACTTTTACCTTCATCACGGCCATTCAGGACGAGACCCACCGTTTCGCGAATGCCTACCGCAAGCAGCAGATGAAGCAGAAAAGTTACTCTTCCACTCTGACCGAGATCCCGGGCATCGGCCCCAAGACGGCCAAAGCGCTGCTGGCGCAGTTCAAGAGCGTAGGCGCCGTGAAGGAAGCAACGCCCGACCAGCTGGAGAACACTCCCGGCGTCGGCAGGCAGACCGCACAGATCATCTACGATTATTTTCATGCATGAAAAAAGAGGACGGCCGGTTGGCTGTCCTCTTTTGCATATCTGGAAAATCAGTTTTCGGAAGAGATATCCTGACCGAAATACTTCTCGCTCAGTTCTTTCAGGGTGCCGTCGGCGCGCAGTTCATCGATGGAGGTGTTGATGGCTTCCAGCAGGGAAGCACTGTCGTCGCCCTTGCGCAGGGGAATGGCAACATGAGAAGCATCCTCGGTCTGCGCCACGATCTTGAAGTCGGCGTCCGGATGGACGTTCAGGTAATCGTAGAAGGAGACGTCGGCGTTCAGGGTGGCGTCGATGCGTCCGGCGGTCAGCAGCTGGATGGTCTCCTCCAGCGTGTCGATACCCTGCACGGTAGCGCCGTAGCTCTCGGCCAGCTCCATGTAGGTGGAAGCCAGACTGTTGGCGGTAGTCTTGCCGTTCAGATCCTCAAAGCTCTGGATGTCTTCGTTGTCCTTGCGGACAGCCAGAGCAGTGTGGATGTAGGCGTAGGGGTTGGTGAAGTCGTAGGTCTTGGAGCGCTCGTCGGTCACTTCCACGCCGTTGCACACCAGATCGTAGCGGCCGGCGTCCAGACCGGCAAACAGGCTGTCCCAGTCGCTCTCGACGTACTCCGGCTCCACGCCCAGCTTTTCTGCGATGGCGCGGGAGACTTCCACATCGTAGCCCACCAGTGTGTCGGACTCGTCGTGGTAGCTCCAGGGCTGCCATGCGCCCTCAAGGGCAACGATCAGCTTGCCGCTGCTCTGAATGTTGGACAGCTGGTCCCCGGCAGAAGGCGCCACAGAAGCGGCCGTACCGGATGCGGCAGAAGAGCTGCCGGAGTTGCCGGAATTGGAGGAACAGCCGGCCAGAGTCAGCACACCGGCTGCAGCCATGACGCTCATGAGAGAAATAAAAGTTCTGCGTTTCATAATGATAAGTCCTTTCAGTAGATACTATAAGTTGGCAGGTCATCGGGAAGCTTTCTCCTCGGACACGAATCGGGCCATTCCATCGCCCGCCCTACTGCCTGCGGCAGCAGGGTCCCACCCCAGCGGACGGTCCTCGGAGAAACTTCCCGCCGCCCTGCCGGGAAGTTTTGCAGTATTGCCAAAAGCTCCCCCTTCGGGGGAGCTGGCGAGCGAATACGAGACTGAGAGGGTTACTCCGTATGCGCGATCCTGCGCAGGAATTCGCGGGTGCGCTCTTCCTTCGGGGCGGCGAAAAATTCGTGCGAGAGTGCCTGCTCCACCACGACACCGTTTTCCATGAACACGGTCTTGGAGGAGACGTTGCGGGCGAAGCCCATTTCGTGGGTGACCACCAGCATGGTCATGCCTTCTTCGGCCAGTTGGCGCATGACGGTGAGCACCTCGCCGGTCAGCTCCGGGTCGAGGGCGGAGGTCGGCTCGTCAAAGTAGATGATCTCCGGGTCGGATGCCAGCGCACGGGCAATGGCTACGCGCTGCTGCTGGCCGCCGGAAAGCTGGCGGGGGTAATAGTCGGCCCGGTCGGCCAGACCCACCTTTTCCAGCATCTTCCGGCCGATGGCGTCGGCCTGCTCTTTGGGCATCTTCCGGGCGACGATGAGCCCCTCGGTGACGTTCTGCAGGGCAGTCTTATTCCGGAAGAGGTTATAGTTCTGGAACACGAAGGCCGTCTTTTTGCGCAGACGGGCGATATCGGCGCGGCTGGCGTGGGCGAGGTCGAAGTTTTCGCCATCAAAGGTCAGCTGGCCGCTGTCGGCGGTCTCGAGAAAGTTCAGGCACCGAAGCAGGGTGGTCTTGCCGGAGCCGGACGGGCCGAGGATGGCGACCACGTCGCCTTTTTCCACGGTCAGATCCACGCCCTGCAGCACCTGCAGTTCGCTGAGCAGTTTCTGGGCACTGGGACGATGGAAGGCCCCGGGCTTTGCGTAGGTGCGGAAGGACTTGCGGACGTTGCGGATCTCAAGCATTGCCATGGTGGTTTCCACACCCCTTTCTTACTGGAAGCCGCGGGCGTTGAGCTGGCGTTCCAGCAGCGCCTGCAGCTTGGTGATGACGGTACAGAACAGCAGATACACCACGGCTACCTCACAGTAAATGGGCAGAAAGATATAGGTGCGGGCGGCCACACGCTGCCCGGCCATGAACATCTCGGCTACCGTGATGTTGGATGCCAGCGAGGTATCTTTGATCATGCCGATGAGGGAGTTGGACAGGGCGGGTACGGCAGTGCGCAGGGCCTGCGGCAGCACGATGCGGCGCATGATCTGCCACCAGCTCATGCCAACGCAGTAGCCGGCTTCCAGCTGACCCTGGGGCACGCTTTCCAACGCACCGCGCATGGTCTCGGCGCAGTAGGCGCCTTCATTGAAAGCAAAGGCGATGACGGCCGCCGGGAAAGCGTCCAGCATGATGCCCACGCTGGGCAGGCCGTAGAAGATGATGAACAGCTGCACCAGCAGTGGCGTGCCGCGGATGACCCAGATGTAGAACCGGGCGATCTGCCGCAGCACCGGCACGTTGGCATATTGCACCAGCGCCACAACCACAGCAATGATCATGGCGAAAAAGAAGGAAATGACCGTCAGCGGGATGGTCATGGTCAGGCCGGACATCAGGATGCGGGGCAGCGCCTCGGCCAGTACGCTGACGGTGCGGTTGGATAAAAGTGCTTCAAACATGGATGACCCTCGGAAAAATCGTTCAGAATACTTTCAAATCTATGGATAACGTGGGTTACGGAGAATACAGTATAAACCTTGAAGTATGGTTCAAGTCAAGGCTTTTTGCCAAAATTCCTACAAAACCTACCAGAATACTATAACATGAATCCGGACAGAGTGCAAACGGTTTGGATAAAACGCGAGAACTCCACAAAAAGTGCCAGTAACAGGTACTAACTTTGTGCAATGAGTCAACCGGTTGACGGCGCACCGGCTTTCGTGTACAATGGACACAGAAACGCGCACCGGGCAGACTGCCCGGCAAAGGCGCAATTTCACCGCCGGCTGCGGCTGTGCGGTGCAGACACGGAGGATACGAACGTGACAAAGAAGAAAATTGGCGTTCTGGGTGCAGGCACCTGGGGCATGGCTCTGGCGCGGATGCTGACCGTCAGCGGAAACGATGTGCAGGTATGGTCGGCCATTGAGGCCGAGGTGGACAACCTCTCTGCCACCCGGGTTCACCCCAACCTGCCGGGCATGAAGATCCCGGCCGAGCTGCAGTTTACAAAGAGCATCGAGGAAGTGTGCACCGGCAAGGATGTGCTGCTGTTTGCGGTGCCGTCGGTGTTTGTGCGTTCTACCACAGCAAAGGCGCGGCCCTTTATCCCGGACGGCCAGATCATCGTGGATGTGGCCAAGGGCATGGAGCCGGATACCTTATACACTATGACCGAGGTCATGGCCGACGAGCTGAACAAAGAGGACGGCCCGAAGAGCGTGAAGCTGGTGGCGCTGTCCGGCCCCACCCACGCTGAGGAAGTGGCGCTGGATCTGCCCACCACCATCGTCTCGGCCAGCCCGGACGAGGAAGCAGCGAGGTTTGTGCAGGAAGTGTTCAGCAACACCTGTATGCGTGTGTACACCAACACCGACATCAAGGGCGTGGAGCTGAGCGGTGCACTGAAGAATGTCATCGCGCTGGGCGTCGGCATTTCCACGGGTCTGGGCTACGGCGACAACGCCCGCGCGGCGCTGATCACCCGCGGTATTGCTGAGATTGCCCGGCTGGGCGTGGCCATGGGCTGCAATATCCACACCTTTGCAGGCCTGGCAGGCATCGGCGACCTGATCGTGACGGCCACCAGTATGCACAGCCGCAACAACCGCGCCGGCATCCTGATCGGCAAGGGCGAAAGCCCGGAGCAGGCCGTGAAGGAAGTGGGCATGGTGGTGGAGGGCATCAATGCCCTGCCTGCTGCCATGGAGCTGGCTGCAAAGTACAAGGTGGAAATGCCTATCGTGCAGACGGTGAACGCCATCGTCAAGGAGGGCATGAGCGCCAGCGACGCACTGTGCACCCTGATGGACCGCGACAAGAAGAACGAGATGCCGCAGGGGTATGAGAACGGCTGAGAAATACAGAAAATAACAGAAAAGTGCTGATGTGCCTGTGACGGCGCATCAGCACTTTTATATTATTCAAATTTTTTACTGAAATCAGACACAAAAGGGTAGAAGGTCGGGAAAGTTTCTGCTATACTGGAACCGAACGCGAAACCGGGAGCGGGTTTCGCCCCTGCCGGAAATGGAATGGAGGAACGCTGCAATGCCGTCAACTTATGCGCACCGCCGGTTCGGTGCCAATGTGCTGGAACACCTGCCCGAAGAACTGAGAACGCAGCTGGAACAGAACCGTGAACTCTACGATATCGGCCTGCACGGGCCGGATCTGCTGTTCTATTACCACGCGGCAAAATCCAACCCGGTGAGCGCACTGGGCAACGCCATGCACGAAAAGCCGGGCCGGGTGTTCTTCAATCGTGCCCGAGATGTTGTGAAGCAGGAAGACGACCGCGCGGCGGCGCTGGCCTATGCGCTGGGTTTTGTGTGCCACTTTGCACTGGACAGCACCTGCCACCCGTATGTGGAGCAGTTCACCCGGGAAAGCGGTGTGACCCACTGCGAGATCGAGACCGAGTTCGACAACATGCTGCTGCGCCGGGACGGATACGACCCGCTGAAGTTCTTCACGGCCAGCCATATCCATCCGTCGGAACGGAATGCAAAGGTCATTGCACCGTTCTATGAGGGCATCTCGGAGCAGACGGCGCTGGACTCCATCAAGGGGATGATCTCGGTGCACCGGCTTCTGCAGGCGTCCAACCCCGTCAAGCGCTGGGTGGTGCTGACCGGCATGAAGGCGGTGGGCAAGTACGATACGCTCCATGGCCTTGTGGCAAACCCGAAGCCGAACCCGAAGTGCACAGAAAGCGGCAAGAAGCTGGAAGCGCTGTACACGCAGGCTCTGCCGCTGGCCGAAAAGCTGATCCTGGAGTTTGCGGCAAAGCTGGATACGGACGAACCGCTGGATAAGGCCTACGACCATACATTCGGGGAGTTCTGAGAAAGCGGAGATCCTTTTAAAAATCGGAATTTGAAAAGAGGGGGCACCGCCCGGCGGTGCGAGAGGAAACAAGATGAAACATGAAAAATTCAAGGTGACACCGCTGGAACGGGCGTGGATCCTGTACGATGTGGGCAACTCGGCCTTTGTGCTGATGATCGCAACACTGGTGCCCATCTTCTTCAATGCGCTGGCAGAGGCCGGCGGCCTGAGCTCAGTGGATTATCTGGCTTATTGGGGCTATGCAAGCTCGGTGGTCACGGTGGTCACGGCGGTGCTGGGGCCGATCCTCGGCACGCTGGCGGATACCAAGGGTTTCAAAAAGCCAATCTTTATGCTCTGCCTGTTCGTGGGCGTGATCGGCTGTTCGGCCATGGGCCTTGCCGCGACCTGGCTGCCGTTTCTGGTCATCTTTATCATTGCGAAGATCGGCTTCTCAGGCAGTCTGGTGTTCTATGACTCCATGCTGGGCGATGTGACCACCCCGGAGCGGATGGACAGCGTTTCTTCGCAGGGATACGCATGGGGCTATATCGGAAGCTGCATCCCCTTTGTGGTGTGTCTGGCGCTGGTGCTGGGCAGCAGCGCCGTCGGTCTGAGCCAGATGAAGGCACTGACCATCGCTCTGCTCATCACCGCCGTGTGGTGGCTGGCGACCACCCTGCCGCTGCTGCGCAGCTACCGGCAGATCAACTATGTGGAGGTGGAAAAGCACGCCATCCGGCAGAGTTTTGTGCGCATCGGCCACACCTTGAAGCACCTCTATGAGGACAAGCAGGTGTTCTGGTTCCTGCTGGCGTTCTTCTGCTACATCGACGGCGTATATACCATTATCGACATGGCTACGGCCTACGGCACGGCGCTGGGTCTGGACACCACCGGACTGCTGCTGGCATTGCTTGTGACCCAGATCGTGGCGTTCCCGTCGGCGCTGATCTTCGGCCGGCTGAGCGCAAAATACCCGTCCAGCCAGCTGATCCCGGTGTGCATCGCGGCCTATACAGGCATTGCGGTGTTCGCCTTCTTTATGACGACCCAGTGGCAGTTCTGGGTGCTGGCCGTGGTGGTCGGCATGTTCCAGGGCGGTGTGCAGGCGCTGAGCCGCAGCCACTTTGCAAAGATCATCCCGGCGGAAAAATCCGGCGAATATTTCGGCCTGTTCGATATCTGCGGCAAGGGCGCGTCCTTCCTGGGCACGATGATCGTCAGCGTGGGCAGCCAGCTGACCGGCAGCGCAAATGTGGGCATCGGCATGCTGGCACTGCTGTTTGCCGTGGGCTTTGTGCTGTTCCGGGTGTCCTGCCGGACCGAAAACGCAAAACAGGTGTGATCTCAGAAAAAGAATCGTCCGAGAGGGCCTTGTACCGTACACAAGCACGGTGCAGGCCCTTTTGGGTTATTGTTTACAAACCGATAATTGTGTTTTGCTGCAGTGAATGATACAATAGTATCAATGACTTTAAAACCGAAAAGGAGAAACTGCAATGAAGCAATATCCCGGTTATACCGTTCTACGCACTGAGGAGTGCCCCGAGCAGCACGGTGTGCTGACCGTGCTGACCCACGACGTCAGCGGAGCAACGATCCTTCTGGTGGAAAATGAGGACAACAACAAGGCGTTCGGCATCGGGTTCGGCACCTTCCCGTCCGACGACACCGGCGTGTTCCACATTCTGGAGCACTCGGTGCTGGCGGGCAGTGAAAAATACCCGGTCACCTCGCCGTTCCTGCAGCTGCTCAAGAGCAGTATGGCATCCTTCCTGAATGCCATGACCTTCCCGGACAAGACGGTGTACCCGTTTGCGACCCCAAACGAGGCCGACTTCAAGAACCTGATGGATGTTTACCTGAATGCAGTGTTCTGCCCGCTGGCCATGGTGGACAAATCTGTGTTCGAGCAGGAAGGCTGGCACCGGGACACGGACGGCACCGTCAGCGGCGTGGTGTACAATGAGATGCAGGGCGCGCTGGCTGCGCCGGATGCCCAGCTGGAAAATGCGCTGGAGCGGGCCATGTTCCCGGATACGGCCTACGGCTTTGTGTCCGGCGGCGACCCGGAGAGCATCCCGGCGCTGACCTATGAGAAGTATAAGCGGGTGTACCGCCGCCACTACAGCGCCGAAAACTGCTGCATCACCCTGTACGGCAAAATGGATATGGCCGAAAAGCTGGCTCAACTGGACGGGGACTATCTCTCGAAGATGCCGAAGAGCGGCAGCCGCCCGCATCTGACCGCGCAGCAGCCGCAGAACGGTGCCTGCGTGGAGCTGCCCTATTACACCGAAAAGCCGGAGCCGGACGAGGTACAGTGCGCACTGGCATGGTACACCGGCGACTTTGCCGACCGGGAGCGTCAGCTTGGGGTGGAGATCCTTCTGGATGCGCTGCTGGGCACCAACAACTCCCCGCTGAAGGCGGCGCTGCTGGCCGAAAAGCTGGGCGCGGACATCGACGTCGGCTTTGACGACAGCACCCTGCAGCCGGTGCTGGAACTGGTGCTGCGGGGCGCCACCGAGGAAAGCGCCCGCAAATTTGCCCCGGCGGTGCGCAAGGCGGTGGACGATATCCTGCGCGAGGGCATCCCGCAGGAGCTGTTGCTGGCGTCTTTGAACAGCACGGAGTTCGCTTCGCTGGAGCGGCCGGGCAGCCTGCCGGACGGCGTACTGGACGCCATTAACGCGGCTACTGGCTGGCTGCACACTGGCGACCCGGCTCTGCTGCTGCATACCGACCGGCTGTTTGCCTCTCTGCGGGAGAAAATGGCCGGCGGCTGGTTTGATGAACTGCTGCGGCAGCTGTTCGAGGCTGCGCCGGTGCAGGTGATTCAGGTGCCCGTCCTGCCGAAAAAAGATGACGTACAGGAGAGCATCCGCACTGACGGCAAGCTGGTGCTGGAACACCCGCTGACCGTTGCGGATCTGGGCGAGGGCGCAAAGAGCGCCCTCGGCGAGCGCGAGCTGCTGGCCGGTGCGCAGCTGCTGCACCACCCTTCGGCGGGCAGCCTGTATCTGAATTTCTACTATGACCTCGGCAACGTGAAGCCGGAAGATCTGCCGTATCTCGACCTGCTGACCGACGTGTTGGACGAGCTGGACAGCAGCCGCCACACGGCGCAGCAGCTGAACACCCTGCGCAACACCTGGCTGGGTGACAGCCGGGTGCAGCTGGACTTCTGGACCGGGCGGCAGGACGGCGCACCCTGCCATGCAAAACTAAGCCTGTGCCTGAGCCTGCTGGAACGCAGTCTGGACAAGGCTGTGGAGCTGGGCGGTGAATGGCTGTATGACACCAAACTGACCGGCCCGGCGGCGGAAGCAGCCTTTGCCCGGGTGCTGAGCCAGCAGAAGCTGAACATGGAGCAGCAGTTCATCCAGCAGGGCAACGCCTATGCCGCTGTCCGCGCCGGAGCGCATTATTACACAGAGGGCGCTGTCACCGAGCGGTGCAGCGGCGTGAGCTATTACAAGTTCCTGTGCGGCGTGCAGGAACGGGGCAACTGGGCGGCTCTGGGCGAAAAGCTGGACGCCCTGCGCAACGAAGTGCTGCAGAACGCGGCGCTGACCGTCAGCCTGCACGGCAGCGACGAAGCCCTTGCAAAGCTGCGCACCCTGCTGCCGGAAAGCCCCTTTGCCGCTGAGAACCGCGCCCCGGCAAAACCCTACACCGAACCGCTGACTCCGCCGGTGAACGAGGCGTTCATCATTGACGGCGGTGTGAACTATGATGTGCAGATGTGGCCCATGGAGCGCCGCAGCGACCGCAAGGTGCTGGCCCGGGTGATGAGCTATGAATATCTGTGGCACAACATCCGCGAGGTGGGCGGCGCTTACGGCACCGGAATGCTTTCTTCGGACGGGGTGGAATACCTGTATACCTACCGTGACCCCCACATGCAGGAAAGCTACAAGACCTTTGCAAAAGGCCCGGCAGAGCTGGCGGCCCGGGAGTACACGGAAAAAGACCTGAACGACTTTATCGTGGGCACCGCTGCCAAGCTGGACACGCCCCGCAAGCCGCGTGCCGAAGCACGGGAGCTGGACCGCCGGTTCTTCTGCGGCATCACCGATACCATGCTGGCAGCCGACCGCAAGGCGCTGTGCGCGGTGGACGCAACCCTGCTGAAAGCGCAGGCGGCGGAGCTGGGCGCAGCAATGGCCAGCGGTGTGAAGGTGGCCTTCGGCAGCCGGGAAGTCGTGGAAGCAGCAAAGGATCTGTTTGATACGGTGGAAGCGTTATAAAGAGCTGTCAGCCTGCAGTGAACGAGCTGATCATTTAAAAAAGTGCCCGATGAAACGAAAAAAATTCATCGGGCACTTTTACTTTATGGTAAGAAACGGTAAAATTTTGCCGATGGGGTTGACGAATGAAAAGGTGAGTGGTAAAGTAATGGGCGGAAAAGGCAGAAGCGCCTTTTAATACACAGAAAACGAGGTGGTCGTCATGGAACCTGCTGGCAGTAGTACCAGCCTTTCTCCCCGATTATTTTATCCGATGGCAGCCGCCGTTTCTGCTTTGCGCAGAGCCTGCTGTGCGTGAGTGCGCACGGTGTGTGTTTGCGCACCCCAAAACAGGAAACGAGAGCTGCCATCCCTGAAAAGGAGGCAGCTTTTTTATGTCTGAAATTTCGATCAATACCTTAAAGACCATGCTGGCCAATCTGGACGACGCCAAAAAGTATCAGAGCCTGCGGGATGTGATGGAAACTCTGCCCGCGCCGGATCTGGCAGCCGTGTTTGAAGATCTGCCCGCCGAGAAGCTCCCGGTGCTGTTCCGCCTGTGCCCGAAGGATCTGGCGGCGGATGTGTTCAGTGAGCTGACGGCAGCCACACAGCAGAAGCTGATCGACGGCCTGACCGATACAGAGCTGAAGGCCGTGGTGGACGACCTGTGCATCGATGATGCCACCGACCTTGTGGAGGAGATGCCGGCCAATGTGGTCAAGCGCATCCTGAGCCAGGCAGACCCCGCTACGCGCCGGATGATCAACGAGCTGCTCAAGTACCCGGAGGACTCGGCCGGCGGCGTGATGACCACCGAGCTGATGGAGCTGCGGCCGGATATGACCGTGCAGCAGGCCATGGACACCATCCGGGAAAAGGGATTTGACAAGGAGACCATCAACAACTGCTATGTCACCGACGGCAGCCGGAAACTGGTGGGCGTGGTCTCGCTGCGGGCGCTGGTGCTGGCGAAAGATCTGGACCAGCCCATCCGGGAGCTGATGGACGACCATGTGGTCAGTGTGAGCACCACCACCGATCAGGAGGACGTTTCCAACCTGTTTGAAAAGTACGGCTTCCTCGCTATTCCGGTCGTGGATGCCGAGAACCGGCTGGTGGGCATTGTGACCATTGACGATGCCATCAGCATCCTGCAGGACGAGGCCAGCGAGGATATCGCGAAGATGAACGCCATCGGCCCGTCCGACAAGCCCTACTTCAAGCAGAGCATGTGGGATCTGTACAAAAGCCGTGCGCCGTGGCTGCTGTTCCTGATGATCAGCGCCACCTTCTCCAGCATGGTCATCCGCGGGTACGAGGATGCGCTGGCTGCGGTGACGGTGCTGACCGCTTACATCCCCATGCTGACCGATGCGGGCGGCAACGCGGGCAGCCAGAGCACCTCCACCATCATCCGCGGCATGGCGGTGGGTGATATCAAGCCCCGCGACTTGCCCCGCATCCTCTGGCGCGAGAGCCGTGTGGCGCTGATGTGCGGCGCGACGCTGGCAGTGTGCAATTTTGCAAAGCTGCTGCTGTTTGACCGCATTTCGGCTCCTGTGGCACTGGTGGTGTGCCTGACCCTGATCAGCACCATCCTGCTCAGTCAGCTCATCGGCGGCATCCTGCCGGTGGTGGCGGAAAAGCTGCATGTGGATCCGGCAGTGATGGCTTCGCCCCTGATTACCACCATTGTGGATACCACTACACTGCTGATCTACTTCAATATCGCAAAGATGCTGCTGCATCTGTAAAATAAGACACTGCCAGAAGGACTGCTGCGCGAAACGACGTGCAGCAGTCCTTCTTTGCGTGAAGAAATGTTTTCCGGAAAGAAAAAGAGCACGGAGGATACGCGGCAAAGAAAGAATTATCCCTGAAAATATTTTTCAAAATATACAAATTCAAAAGCAATACTTTTCTGGACGGTGCAACATTTTGTGATCTTTTTGAAAGAAAAACAACACATTCTTTTCCAATTTATCTGTTGGTTGCAAAAGCATGAAAAATTGTGATACTTCGAGAAAAGAAATTGTCTTCGACAAAAATCATTTGTGAAAACATCACAAAATATTTCCTCCAATCTTGTGAACTTGTTCTCTTGAACCGAGGGGTGGAACAAGGGTATAATACGAACAGGAATTACAGGCGCATGAAAGATTGCTCCTGTGAAAATGCTGAGATACGAATTGAAGGAGAACACTATTATGAAAATGATTTCTCGTCGTGACTTCCTGAAGGCTTCTGCTGTTGTGGGCGCTGCTGCTGCTATGACCGCATGCGGCGGTTCTTCCAGCTCTACTGCTGCTTCTTCTGTTGCTTCCTCCGCTGCAGCTTCTACCGCAGCCGAGGCTACCAACGGTTCCGCCAACATCGGCGTTTGCATCTATCAGTTTGCTGATAACTTCATGACTCTGTACCGCTCCGATCTGGAAGAGTATCTGAAGGATATGGGCTACTCCGTCACCATCATGGACGGCAAGAACGACCAGAACACCCAGACCGAGCAGATCAACACCTTCCTGCAGCAGGGTGTCGATGTCCTGATCATCAACCCCGTGCAGACCACTTCCGCACAGACCATCGTGGACACCGTTTCTCCCTCCGGCACTCCCATCGTCTTCATCAACCGTGAGCCTGACAAGAGCGTTCTGGATTCCTACGCAGACAAGTGCTGCTACGTCGGCGCTGACGCACGTCAGTCCGGTACTTATCAGGGCGAGCTGATCCTGGAGACCGAGACCCAGGGCGATATCAATGGCGACGGCAAGATCACTTACATTATGTGCAAGGGCGACCCCGAGAACATCGATGCTCAGTACCGCACCGAGTACTCCATCAAGGCTCTGACCGATGCCGGCAAGGAAGTGGAGTGCCTGTACGAGTACCTGGATAACTGGGATCAGACCACTGCTCAGCAGGACGTTGCAAACGCTCTGTCTCAGTACGGCGACAAGATCGAGGTTGTCTTCTGCAACAACGACGCAATGGCTCTGGGCGCTCTGCAGTCCATCCAGCAGGCAGGCCGTACTGTCGGCAAGGACATCTATCTGGTCGGCGTCGATGCACTGGCCGAGGCTGTTCAGGACGTTCTGGATGGCAACATGACCGGTACCGTTCTGAACGATGACGTGGGTCAGGCTACTGCAGCTGCCGAGGCTGCCAAGCTGTACGTCGAAGGCTCCGCTGTTGAGCAGTACTACTGGGTCGACTACGTCAAGGTCACCAAGGACAACGCTTCTGAGTATGTGAAGTAAGACCAAAGTTCCCCGATCGCAAATGCAAGGTGCGCAGTGGACCTTGACGGCTTGACAAAAGCTATAAAGCGCGTGCGTGCGAGAAAATTTCTCCGCGCACGCGCCTTGTTTTGAAAAAGGTTTTTCTGCGGCCTGAAAAAAGAAAAGGAGGCTTCTGCGGAATGTCAGAATACCGTCTGGTAATGAAAGGCGTGGTCAAGACCTTCCCCGGCGTCAAAGCGCTGGATCACGCACAGCTGGAGCTTCGCCCGGGCAAGGTCATGGCGCTGATGGGTGAAAACGGCGCCGGTAAGTCCACACTGATGAAATGCATGTTTGGCATTTACAAGATGGACGAGGGCGAAATTGAATACGAGGGCGAAAAAGTTACCATCACCACCCCTTTGGATGCACTGAACCGCGGCATTGCCATGGTGCATCAGGAACTGCAGCCGATCCCGGCACGCACCGTGGCCGAGAACATCTGGCTGGGCCGCTACCCCACCAAAAAGTACGGCCCCATCACGGTGGTGGATCACGCCAAAATGTACAAGGATACGGAGGAGCTGCTGAAAAAGCTGAAGCTGGAGATCAATCCCCATGCAAAGCTTGGCTCTCTGAGCATCGCACAGATGCAGATGGTGGAAATTGCAAAGGCTGTTTCCGCAAACTGCAAGGTGCTGATCCTGGACGAGCCCACTTCCTCGCTGACCGCAAACGAAGTTGAGTCGCTGTTCCGCATCATGCGCGAGCTGAAGGCTCTGGGCGTGGCACTGGTCTATATCAGCCACAAGATGGACGAGATCAAGGTGATCGCGGACGAAGTCACCATCATGCGCGATGGCCAGTACATCGGTAAGTGGGACGTTGCCAACATGACCAAGGAAGAGATCATTGCAAAGATGGTCGGCCGTGAGCTGTCGAACTTGTATCCCCCGCTGGAGAACCATCCCTCCGACGAGGTCATGATGAAGGTGGAGGACTTCACCTCCATCCATCCGCGTTCCTTCCGCCACTGCAGCTTCGAGATCAAAAAAGGCGAGATCCTGGGCGTGGCCGGTCTGGTGGGTGCACAGCGTACCGAACTGATGGAAGGCATCTTCGGCCTGCGTGCCCATACCTCTGGTAAGGTGTGGATCAAGGGCGAAGAGGTCACCATCAAGCAGCCCCGCGACGCCATCCGGAAGAGCGTGGCTCTGCTGACCGAGGACCGCCGCGCCACCGGCATCATGGGTGTGCTGAGCGTGGCCGACAACATCTCCATCGCTTCGCTGGACGCCCTGCGCAAGGGCCCCATCATGCTGGACAACAAGAAGATCCTGGATCTGGTGGCCACCAACAAAGAGAAGATGGCCATCAAGGTGCCCAGCCCCAAGACCCAGATCAAGAGCCTGTCCGGCGGCAACCAGCAGAAGGTGCTGATCGCCCGGTGGCTGGCAAACAACCCCGATGTTCTCATTCTGGACGAGCCCACCCGCGGCATCGACGTTGGTGCCAAGTACGAGATCTACTGCATCATTGCCGATCTGGCAAAGCAGGGCAAGAGCATCATCATGATCTCCTCCGAAATGAGCGAGATCATTGGCATGTCCAACCGCGTCATGGTCATGTGCGACGGCCGCATCACCGGCTTCATCGACGGCAAGGACGCCACCCAGGAAAACATCATGGCTCT
>CAKSZM010000015.1 GCA_934525735.1 uncultured Faecalibacterium sp.
CACAAGAAGCTGGCTACCACCTTCATCTACGTTACCCACGACCAGACCGAGGCTATGACCATGGGCGACCGTATCGTCGTTATGAAGGACGGTATCATCCAGCAGGTCGATACCCCGCAGAACCTGTACGATATGCCGTGCAACATGTTCGTTGCAGGCTTCATCGGCAGCCCCCAGATGAACTTCCTGGACGGCACCCTGATCAAGAAGGGCGAGCTGTACGGCATTGACCTGGGCGGCGACGTGATCCCCCTGCCCAAGGAGAAGACCGCCGACGGCAAGCTGGATGCTTACGTTGGCAAGAAGGTCAAGATGGGCATCCGTCCCGAGGATATCGACGACGAGCCCGAGTTCATGGCAAAGCACACCGACTGCCAGCTGGATGCTCAGGTCGATGTCTCTGAGATGATGGGTGCTGAGATCTACCTGTACCTGGAGTACAAGGGCAACAAGATGACCGCCCGCGTGGCTCCCACCTCCAAGGCACGCAACGGAGACACCGTCCGCGTGGCATTCGATCCCCACAAGGTGCACCTGTTCGACATCGAGACCGAGCAGACCATCCTGAACTAAGCAAACTTTGCGTCGATCATTTTTGATCCTCCTATCATAAGAAAAACCGCCGAAGGGAAACCTCCGGCGGTTTTTCGTTTTGGGGAAAAACCTCTCAGTCTGCTCCCCGAAGAGGGGAGCTTAACTCCCTCAGTCGCCTACGGCGACAGCTCCCTCAGGGAGGGAGCCTTTGGAGTGACGGGAAAGTTTTCGGTATTGCAAAAAGGCGTCCCTAAGATGGGCGGCTTCCCACACGGCACCGCGCTTCCGTAAGAAGCGGCGCTGTAAATGCCGTTTTCCTTCACGACCCCACCCGTGAAAATGGGGTTCAGAAACGCCCGCAGGCGTTTCTGAACCCCGAAATAAAAATATTTCTTCCGCTGATTATGCCCAGAGCAACGCGGCGGGCATTTCGAATCATTTTATCTGTGCCCCTTGCCGCACCAGCTCGATGAACACATTCATTTGCGGGGTCACCCACTTGTCCCGGTGGTGGAACAGCTGCCGGTGCATCTCGACCGCACAGTCCGGCACGTTCAGCCGGACCAGACGCCCTGCTGCCAGCGCCGGACGTACAACGTATTCCGGCAAAAAGGAAAGCCCCATGCCCTGCTCCACCATCTGGCACAGCAGAGCGGCGCTGCCCAGCTCCAGATAGGGGTGAACGGACAGCCCCCGGGCGGCGAGGCGCTGATCCAGTGCGTCGCGGTAGCTCATGCCCCGTTCGGTGAGCAGAAACTCCTGCTTTGTCAGCTCTTCCAGCGTGACCGCTTCCTGCCCGGCCAGCGGGTGCCCGACCGGCGCAATAAAGCAGACCGGCTCCGGCACGTCGGCGGCCGGCACGATGTTCGGCTGCAGCAGGGGCTGATCCAGCGTGTAGCAAAGATCCACCTGATTGGTGGCCAGCATCTGCAGCATCCCGTCGGCGGTGGCGGTGCAGAGCACCAGCTCCACCTGCGGGCAGAGCGCGTGGTAGCGCTTCAGCAGACTGGGAAGAAAGGCGGAACATACCGAGTCCGCCAGCGCGATGCGCAGGCTGCCGCTGACCTGCCGGGCGGGCTGCAGCGCGGCCTGCGCCTGTTCTGCTGTGACCAGCAGGGTGCGTGCATAGCCCAGAAAAGTCTGCCCGGCGTCGGTCAGGCGGACCGTCTTGCCCACCCGGTCGAACAGCGGCGCGCCCAGCTCGGCTTCCAGCTGTGCGATCTGGGAGGATACTGCCGACTGGGAATAGCCCAGCTGCCGGGCTGTGCGGGAAAAGCTGTGCAGCTCAGCGATGTGCAGAAAGGTGTTGATATTCCGCAGTTCCATAGATGCATCCTCTCAGCGGCGGCCGATGCCGGTCACGGTCAGCACTTCGCCATCCACCCGGAAATGGACTTCCAGCCCGGCAAACTCCATGCCGTATACCCGCTCCGGGTCATGCTGGTAGGAGGGCCGCGGGTCGCTGGCAAGCACGCCGGTCAGGGCGTCGCGGTCGGCTGCAGGAACCTGCGCCAGCAGGTCGGGCGGGAACTCCACCTGCAGCAGGTGCATCCGGGTCTGCCCGGTAAAGCCCTCGGAAGCGTCCGGATGGCAGTCGGCGTAGGGAATGTAGGGCTTGATATCGTAGATTGGGGTGCCGTCCATCAGGTCGGCGCCCCGCACGATGAGCACCGGGCCGACGTCCGGCCGGTGCTCGATGGCCTCCAGCTTGACGCTGGAAAGCCCCAGCGGGTTGGGCCGGAAGGGAGAGCGGGTGGCAAATACGCCCATGCGGGTGTTGCCGCCCAGACGCGGTGGGCGCACAGTGGGGGACCAGCTGTCCCGCACGGCACCGGAAAACTGCCACACAAGCCAGATGTGGCTGAAATCTTCCAGCCCGCGCACGGCGTCGGCGTTGCGGTATTCCGGGGTGAAGACCACTTCGCCCCGCAGGCTGTCCACAAGGCCGCTCTGGCGCGGGATACCGAACTTGGTGGGAAAGGCAGTATGGATATGTGCGATGACCTTCAAGGTCATTTCTTCGGGTGCTTTGGGCATAAGGCAGCTCCTTATTCAGTAGATTTTTTCAATGATGCAGTCCGGCGGGATGCAGTACCGGGCACGAAAGCTTTCCAGCTCCTGCGGGGTGCGGATGAGCTGGACTTCCTCGAAATGGCCGTCAGTGTGCAGGAACCCGGCAACCTGCTCCCCGGTGCAGATGCTGCACCGCAGGGCGGGCCGCTGCACGGCGGGGTCATAGGAAACCGAGGTTTTCTTTCGGGAAAAGAACATGGCGGTTCCTCCTGCAATCGTTACAGTCCGCGGCAGAAGCCGACGGCCTTGCCCTCGATGCGGATCTCGTTCAGCTGGGGGCCGGTGTAGACCATGGGAGGGCAGACGGCGGCGTTGTCGGCCAGCAGCATCACAGTGTCGCCCTGCTGATGAAAATGCTTCAGGGTGGCTTCCTCGCCGATGCGTACTGCGGCGATCTCGCCCTGCTCTACTTCGGGCTGGCAGCGGATGCACACGATGTCGCCGTCGCAGATGGTGGGGGACATGCTGTCGCCGTGGCATGTCAGGGCAAAGTCTGCCCTCCATGCAGCCGGAACACCGATATAACTTTCAATGTTCTGCTCGGCAAGGATGGGGGTACCACAGGCAATGGAACCCACCAGAGGGACTTTCACCATCTTCGGCAGCGGTTCAAAACCCGGCGGGGGCGGGCAGAGCGTATCCAGCCCCAGCAGGTAGGCCGGGGTGGTTTCCAGCGCGGCGGCCAGCTCTTCCAGCTTGGACTGCGGGATGTCGTTGATGCCCTTTTCCAGCTTGGTGATGGAGGACTTGGAGCGGTAGCCCATGCGCTGGGCCAGCTGCTCCTGCGACAGACCCAGCTCCTCACGGCGCAGGCGCAGACGGGCGGACAGTTCAGACATATAAAACCTCTCCTGAAACCATAATGTTGTAAAAATGCGAAGAACACTCCATCCATAGTATACCAGAAAAGTTCTTAAAAATCAACTTCTTTCGGCGAATTTCGAAAAATAGGTTGACAGTGAATCAACATGAGAATATAATACAACCAAAGATTGTTATAAACAAAGCCGATAACGAAAAGGAGAACAGAAATGGCAAATACGGAAATGATCCGCGAGTACATTCACAGCAGCGGCTACAAGATGCAGCATGTGGCCCGTGCAATGGAGATCAGTACAAATGCACTGAACCAGAAGCTGCAGGGCAAGACGCAGTTCAAGCTGAACGAAGCGGAACAGCTCAGCACGATGCTTGGGCTGACCATGGCAGAGCGGGATGCCTGCTTTTTTGACCGGCAGAACCGTGCCGAACGGCTGCTGCAGCTGGCACAGGAGAACCGGAGGAGGGCAGAACATGACCCGAGAACAAAGTAAGGCAACGAAGCAGGCGATGCGGCGCTACGGGACAAAGCAGTGGGCACGCAACCCGGTGGAGCGCAGCTGGCGTGCTGCCATTGAACAGGGAGTGGACTATTATAAGGAACACGACCCGCTGCGGGCACAGCTGTTTGAACTGCGCTATGTGCAGAACCGTCCGGAAGATGAGGTGATCGAACGGCTGCACATCGGGCGCACGACCTATAAAAAGGCGCAGCAGGATCTGCTGAGCACGATCGCGGTGTATGCCGCCCAGCGCGGTGCGCTGTAAAAAATCCCCCGAAGCCGTGCAGGAAAGGCAGGCCCGGGGGATTTTTGGCGTTCAGTGCTTTTTGGGGTCGGGGTTTTCGCAGCGGCTGTGGCAGGAAGCACAGTTGCCGCCGCAGCCCTCGCCCTTCCAGCCGCCCTGCTTGGAGATCCAGACAACGGCCAGTGCAAACAGCACGATCAGTACGATCAGGGTGATGATTCCGCGAAGTGTCAGCATTTTTTGTTACCTCTTTTCCCGCATGGGGAGTTTCTGGTTCCAGTATACACGATTTCGGCGCAGAGAGCAATGTCTGACGGAAAAGAAAAAGTGTGATTTTTTTAAAATTGGGGCTTGCAATTTGTCAGATGCCGTGCTATAATAATCACGTTCCAGTTCGGAGCGAACAGAACAAAGTGAACATGGAGGATTAGCTCAGCTGGTTAGAGCACCTGCATCACACGCAGGGGGTCTGGGGTTCGAGTCCCTAATTCTCCACCACGAGGCCGTTGTCGATAGACAACGGCCTTTTTCGTGTGTAGAGAATCAGAAAACGCAACCCGTAAGGCGGCACGAAGTGCCGTAAGCAATCAGCCCGGTGGGCTGCTGCTTAGCCCGCGAGCGCCACCCTCTAGGAATGTCTACCGGGGACGCAGCCGTTCGGCTTGGGATTTTTTCTTTATGGCGAACGGGTTTGGCATGGTTGCCTTGATTTCCCTGTACTTCGTCATCAAGTGGGCAGGAAAGAACGGCATAAAAGAAGCCTGTACGGATATTACCGGAAAGAAATCTAATGTAACGTTTTCTCCTTTTGTGCGTTATTAGGGTGAAACAGCCTGAAAAAGGAGGAAAAGACGATGAAACTGAATTGTGAAGTCATCCGCGATTTACTGCCGCTCTATGCCGAACATATTGCAAGTCCGGCCAGTACCGCACTGGTGGAGGAGCATTTGCAGGAATGCGATGCCTGCCGCGCGGAACTGGAACAGATGCAGATGCCAGTGCCCGTATTGCCGGAACCCCGGCCGGAAGCACCGTTACAGAAGCTCAAAGCCACCCTGCGCCGGAAGAGCCTCCGGGCAGGTGCAGCAGCGGTGCTGGCAGCACTGTGCGCCGTGGCGCTGGTGTTTTGGATGGGCACGCTCTGTACCCCGGTCACAGCAGAGGAAGCCGGATTCTGGACCTACAGCAAAAAAGAGGACGGTGCCAATCTTTGCGTGCTGGAAGTGCAGGGAAAGAATGTCCGACTGGAAACAGTCGATGGTTTCAGCTGGGGCAAACCGGACATTACTGTCCGCGCCGTGCGGTACAGTTTCCCGCAGCTCCATGCGGTGCTGTCTGGGCTGGTGGGCACAGAAAAAGCATCCACCAGCATTACGGTTTCCCGTACGCAATCCCTGACTGTGGAGTGCGCAGACGAAACACGGTATTATCTGGACAGCCAGCAGGTGGAGCGCTTCATTGCAGGGGAGAACCCGGACGGCACTGTGCGGTACGGGTATGGCACTGAGGAGCAATACGGACGTGACTTTGAGAAGGGCTGATTATGGACATTGATACTGTTTACCGGCTCTATTTCAAGGATGTGTACCTGTTTTTGCAGGGGTTGGCCCGCTCGGAACCTCTGGCCGAAGAGCTGACGCAGGAAACGTTTTTCAAGGCACTGAACGGCCTGAAGGATTTTGACGGAAAGCAGGATGTGCGGGCGTGGCTGTTTACGGTGGCGCGCAACTGCTATTACAGCTACTGCCGCAAAACAAAGCATACTGCCCCGCTGGAAGATGCGGAAACAAAACCGGCGGATACGCCGGACATTGCTCAGTTGCTGGTGGACAAGGATGCAGCTTTTACAGTGCATCAATACCTGCATGAGCTGGAGGAACCGTACAAAGAGGTGTTCAGCCTGCGGGTGTTCGGCGAACTTTCCTTTGAGAATATTGGAGCCATCTTCGGCCACAATGCCGCATGGGCACGGGTGACCTACTACCGCGCCAAGACAAAACTGCGCACCATGCTGGAAAATAAGACCTGAAAGTTCGCGTTTGCAAGCGAAAAAAGAAGCGGCCCGGAGCCTGTGCGATACAGGTGCCGGGCCGCTTTTGTGATTGATTCCAACTGTTTGTGGGAGTGATGGGGGTGCACGAGATGAAGGAGAAAGACAAGGAAAAGCAGAGAGAAAATTGGAATCAACGGGTTGTCTTTTTGCGGGAGGAAATGAGCACGGCCAGGAACAGAACGATGCCGTAAATGATCTTCTGCACGCCCTGCGAAAGGCTCATTGCAGCCAGAAGGCCGTCCAGAATGATGATGACAAAGCTGCCGGCAATGGCGCCGATGTAACTGCCGCTGCCGCCTACCAGAGAAATGCCGCCGATGGCAACGGCAGAAACAGAGGCCATCTGGTAGGTATCGCCCATGCCGAGGTAGAGCTGGCTGAGCTTGCCGCTGTACAGCATGCCGGCCAGAGCGGCCATCATGCCGCAGAATGCATAGGCGCTGAGCTTGATCTTCTTGACGGAAACACCGGAAAACAGCGAGACCTGCTCACTGGTGCCGACGCCGTACAGTTTGCGGCCGTAAGGTGTTTTGACCAGCAGGATCCATGCGGCCACAGAGACCAGCATCCACAAAAGGAACAGGGTCGAAATGCCGCCGATGTCGCCCACGGCCAGATCTTTGATGACCTGCGGGATGCTGCCGCCTGGGGTGCCGCCGGTGAAACCGACCAGCAGGCCCTGATAGATGATGTTGGAGGCCATGGTCATGATGACCGGAGCAATGCCGACGTAGGCGATGCCGAAGCCGTTGATCGCGCCCATCAGGGCGCCGGCCAGCAGGACGATGGGAACGGCGTAGATCAGCCGGATGTTTTCGCCGCCGGTGAGCATGGCGCACAGGTAACCGCCGATGCAGAAGATCCACGGAACAGAAAGATCCATGCCGCCAGTCAGGATGGGAAAAGTCTGTCCCAGTGCGGTAAAGCCCAGCACGGCGATGGAAATGGACAGGACTTTCAGATTTGCTGCATTGGCGTAGCCCGGTTTTACAATGGAAACAAAGGCCAGCAGGGCAGCAGCAACGACAAAGGTAAGAATGATGGAAGAGTTTTGCTTCCAGAATTTTTTCGCAGTCATCAGCCAATGCCCTCCTTACGTTTGCGCAGCACCGTACCATAAGCGCTGAGTGCAACTGCCAGAATCAGCAGTACGCCCTGCACAAGGCTGGACCAGTACGAAGATACGTTCATGAACACCAGAAGATCGGAGATGTAGCGCAGGACAAATGCGCCCACAACGCTGCCGACGATACCGCCGGAACCGCCGGAAAGAGCAGTGCCGCCGATAACGGCTGCGGAGATCGAAGTCATCACGAAGTCTGCACCGGCGGTGGGGGAGCCGGACGCAACGGAAGCGGTGCGGAACATACCGGACAGGGCGGCAAAACCGCCGGAGATCGCATAAGCGATGATGCGGGTGCGCATGACCGAAATGCCGTTCAGGTTTGCGGCCTTTTCCGAGCTGCCGATCGCATAAATGCTCTGACACAGGGCTGTGCGCTTGAAGTAGCACCAGATCAGCAGCAGAATAACCAGCAGGATCGCCGAGACAGGCACAACACCAAAGCGGTGCATCAGGTGGGTGATATAGAGCGAGGGCACGATGCCGCCGTCGACTTTCAGGATCAGAAGCGCTGCGCCCAGACAGATCGACTGAGTAGCCAGCGTGACGATGAACGGCTGCAGCTTGGTTTTTTCGATGATGTAGCCGTTGAAGCATCCGATGCCGACGCCGATCAGCAGGCTGAGGGTCGTCCACAGGGCAATGCTGCCCGGTGTGTCGTGCATCTGCGTAACGGTAATGCAGTTCGTGATACAGATGATACCGCCGACCGACAGGTCAAAACCGCCTGTCAGAAGGACAAATGTCTGGCCGATCGCGACCAGAATGAGCGAAAAAGCAGAATCGCATTTGTTGGCAAGATAACGGGCGCTGAGCGTATTGCTGTTCAGACAGCCCATGATCGCAATGATCAGGATCAGCATGACATACGGGATCAGCGCGATCCAGTTATCTGCCAGCTTTTTGCGCAGTGAACCTTTTTTCTTCACGAATAACGCTCCTTCCGTTGGGTCAGGCACCGGCCTGCATACCGATGGATGCTCCGATGATGTTTTCTTTGGTCAGGGCGCTGCCCTTCAGGTCGGCACCAATCCTGCCGTCGTGCATGACGACCACGCGGTCGCATACATGCACCAGCTCTTCCACGTCGGTGGAAAAGAAGATGACGGCGCGCCCGTTCTGGGCAAAATCGCGGACAAGGCCGAACATTTCCTTCTTTGTGCCGACATCAACGCCGCGGGTGATATCGTGCAGAAGCAGCAGCTCCGGCTTGCAGGACATGATCTTGGCCATCAGCACTTTTTGCTGGTTGCCGCCGGACAGATCCTGAACAGGCGTTTCGGGGCCGTTGGCCTTCACCGCCAGAACATCCATGTACTGCTTGATGATGGCGTTTTCTTTCTCCGGGCTGATGAACGGCCCTTTGGTCAGCATGTCGATGCTGGGGAGAGAGATGTTGTAGCCGATGCTCTTGGCAAGGAACAGGCCCTGCACGCCGCGCTCTTCCGGCACAAGGGCAATGCCCTGACGCAGTGCGCTGCGGGGATCTTTCAGGGTGATGGGTTTTCCGTTCAGCAGGATCTCACCCTTGGCCTGATGCACGCCGAACAGAGAAAGCAGAAGTTCGGCCTGTCCCTGGCCTGCCAGACCGCCCACGCCCAGGACTTCGCCCCGGTGAAGGGTGAGGTCTACGCCGTTCAGCGCACGGTTATAGCGCAGGCCGCGGATGTCCAGCATCACATCCGGCTCCGTGCGGTCAATGATCTCGGGGAAATAGCCGGACATCTTGCGGCCCAGCATCATGGCAATGACCTGATCCATGTCCAGATTCTCGTCGACCTTCAGATCGCCGGCGTAGGTGCCGTTGCGCAGGATGGAAATGTTGTCGCAGCCGTCCTGGATCTCGCTCATGCGGTGAGAGATGAAGATCACGATCTTGCCTTCGTTGGCCAGCCGGCGCGCCAGCGCCAACAGCCATTTGACGCGGTTCTCGGTCAGGGCGCTGGTGGCCTCGTCCAGAATGATGATCTCGGGATCCTTGGAAAGGACTTTCAGGATCTCGATGATCTGCTTTTGCGAAAGCGGGATGCGGCCGGCTTTGGCGTGGGGATCAATCTCGGTCACGTCATACTTGGCAAACAGCTCTTCGCACATCTGATACAGCTTTTTATAATCAAACATTCCGAAGCGGTTTTTGGGGATGCGGCCGATGAAGATATTTTCGGCAACGCTCAGCTCCGGGATGAAGCTCAGCTCCTGATAGACACAGCCGATGCCGTACCGCATGGCATCGGACGGATTGCGGATCTGCGCTGTCTGCCCGAACACCCGGATCTCACCGGAATCGGGGCGGTAAGCACCGGCAAGGATCTTGAGCAGGGTGCTTTTGCCCGCGCCGTTTTCGCCCAGCAGTGCATGGACTTCGCCGCGATTGCAGGAAAAAGTCACGTCCTGCAGCGCATAGTTTCCGTTAAAGGATTTTGAGATATGATTCAGTTCCAGATCTGCCATTTCATGCACTCCCTTTGCTTGGTGATGAAGGCGTTCTCTCTAAAAATATCGGCCAACACCGCAGAAAGCTGTGTGGCCGATATGTTACAGATCACGCAGAACTCAGGCGGTGTAATTGCTGATCTCGTCAATGGTCAGGGTGATGGTATCAAAGTCTGCAGGCAGTGCGGGCCAGTCCATGCCGTCGGGCACATCCTCCCAGACATTCTCGCCCATCTTTACCACAGTGGAAGGCAGGCCGACATCGATATCGGCGTCCTTTTCGTTCACGAAGATGCCCGGCGTTACCAGAGTGTCCTGCTCCACGGTCTCACCGTCCAGCACGCGGACGGCAACATCCAGAGCGATAACGGACAGGCCCGGGCAGTTATTGCCGATGATGGCATCCAGATCGTTGTTCAGCATGGTCTTCATGCCGAGGTTGGTATCGAATGCGGAGATGGGGATCATCTTCATGCCGGCCTGCGTCAGTGCGGAATAGCAGGACTCCACATAGGCCTGGCAGAAGATGCCGTCCAGATCGGGGTTGGCGGCCAGAACGCTGGCCAGCTGCTCCTGACATACGCCGTCGGCATACTGGGAAGCAAACTCGGAGACGACGTTCATGTTGGATGCTTCAAAGACGGACATGGCGGCTTCATAAATGGTGTTGCCGTTGGTGGAGCCGGGCATACCGGTATCGACGGCGATCTTTGCGCCTTCGCCGCACTTGCTGCACAGGTACTTGGCCCATGCTTCGACCATGGAAATAAAGTCGGTCTGTACGGTGTAAACGCCGTCTGCGGAGATGATCGAGTCAAAGGAAACGACCGTGATGCCGGCGTCCTGTGCGCGCTTGACCGAGGGCAGCAGTGCGCTGGAAGAAGAAGCGTCGACCAGGATCGCGTTGTAGCCCTGCTCCACCATGGCGTCGATGGCAGCGGACTGAGCCTCGGCGGAATTTTCGCTGTTGATGATCGTCAGATCCAGCTTGCTGGCGTAGGGCTCCTTGGTGGCAGCCACTTCAGCACACTTGATCATGATCTGGCGCCAGTCGTTGCCCATAAAGGCGTTGCTCAGAGCGATCTTGTATTTGCCGCCGGCAGCGGAAGCGGCGGAGCCGGAACCTGCAGCAGCGGAAGAAGAAGCGGCGGAACCGCCGCAGGCGGTCAGGGCACCGGACGCAGCCACGATACCGGCAGCTTTCAGAAAATCACGGCGGGAAATCTTTTTCATAGACATGGCAAATTCTCCTTTTTACCTTTTGATTGATACAATGAGTCCGGCGGAGCCGGGCATGATTCTGAGTTTCAGCGTGGATAAGTGATCCGCTCGCCCTGACACATCACAAAGAACGGAACATCCGGTGCGATCGCACGCATGGCATCCTGGAAATGCCCCGGGTCGCCATGGTGATGCGCAAAGGTCCAGAAGTGGCAGGGGATCGTCAGCCGGGGCGAAGCCTGCTGCGCCAGCATGGCGGCATCGCGTTCGTTCATGTTTCCGAACTCGCCGTTGATGGGTGCGATCAGCAGATCCGTTTCCCGCTCCGTGACGGGGCGCATCCGGCGGGACTGATAGCTGGTGTCGCCGGTAAAGTAGATCCGGACGCCCTCAGTCTCGATCCAGAAGCCCAGTGCGTCAGGGGCGGAATCGCCGTGGTCGGCCCAGACAGCTTCCACAGAAAAGCCGTCCTGCTGAGCCGTGTCGCCGATCTGCATTCCGGTGACACGGCTCATGTCGAAGCCGGCATCGCGGCAGATGCGCTCGGATGCTTTGCAGCAGTACAGGTGTGCGCCGTTCCGCATCAGCGAGGGCAGGCTGTCCATGTCAAGGTGGTCTGCATGTTCATGACTGGCGAGGATCACATCCGGGGCCAGTTCCTCCGGTTCGGCAACGGCCATCATGAGCCGGCGGCTGCCGTCGGTCTTCTCTACATAATCAGAAAGATAGGCGTCGATCAGCATGACCTTGCCGAGACTGTTTTTGATCAGGAAGCCCGCCTGGCCGAGCCAGTACAGATGAATGTGGCCCGGATCGGGGGTCGCTTCCAGCATTTTCAAAAATTTCATGCAGGAGCTCCTTTCGGCTGTACGGAATGAAAGAAAAGATTTGTTTGGGTGTTGAATGATGTGATACAAGTTTTGCACCATGATTATCGCAAAATAAATGACAAAAGTCAATACTCTATGGTGAACCTGACCAAAAATTGACGATTTCAACTTGTTTTTGTACTGAAACAAGTATTTTTGCACAAAGCAAAAAGAATACAAGAGGGGACATCATGAAGAACAGATAGAACTGACATACAAAAACTGGAAGGAATGGAAATACATGGACATTGCAGAGGACAATTGGATTGATAAATCCATAACGAGTGGATTCCCGGCAACGGCAGTCCAGATATATCAGTCTGAAATGGAATTTTCAGGGATGATTCAGAGACTATAATAGGTATCAATAAGCGAGACTTGAAACGGGATTTGCAGAAATTTGAAGAAAATCAGGAAAAAGACTTGCTTTTTCACTTGTATTGTGTATACTAAAGCTGTTGATTGATGTAATACAAGTCGCACCATACAAAAAGCTTTTGACGGGGCGCGCCGGGCCGTGAGCGCGGCGGGGCGCCCTGATACAGGAGGAAAGGCAATGAAAGCATGTGTTGTGACTGAACCGTATCACTACGAGATCCGCGAGGTTCCAATCCCGGAACCGCAGGCAGGCCAGATCCAGATCCGGATGATGGCAGCCGGTGTATGCGGCAGTGATATCCATATCTTCAAAGGAGAAAACCCGAACTCCCGCTATCCGCTGATCCCGGGGCATGAGAATGTCGGCATCGTCACGAAGGTGGGCGAGGGCTGCAGCCGGATCAAGGTCGGCGACCATGTGGTCGTGGATTACGTCATGCGCTGCGGCGAATGCTACCAGTGCCGGCACGGCCGCGGCAATGTCTGCGAGCATGTTCTGGTGCGCGGCAGCGGTACGGACGGCGGCTGGCGTGAGTACTGGTGCGTGGAAGAACCTTATGTCTACAAGATCGCAGATTCGATCCCCTGGAAGGATGCGGCTCTGATCGAGCCGCTGACCATCGGCGAGCACTGCACGGCCCGCGCCGGGATCTGCGAGGATGATGTGGTGTTCATTCTGGGCACCGGCACGATCGGCACCATCATTGCGCAGGCCTGCAAGCTCAAGGGCGCAAAGACGGTGATCTGCTGCGATATCAGCGACAGCAGCCTGGAGCGCAGCAAGCAGTTCGGCGCAGATTATACCGTCAACAGCAAAACGCAGGATATCGTGGCAGAGGTGCAGAAGATCACCGAGGGGCACGGCTGCACAGTCGCATTTGATTCCGCATGCTTCCCCGGCAGTCTGACCATGGTCATGCAGCCCGGCATCGTGTGCAATGCGGGCCGTGTGGTTCCGATGGGCTTCTGCACAGCACCGGAAAAGATCACGCAGCAGATGATCAACGGCCGCGAACTGACCATTGTCGGCACCCGCATGAGCCTGAACCAGTGGATCCCCACCGCACAGAAAATGGCGGAGGGCAAGTACCATATGGAGGGCCTGGCAACCACCTTTGTGAAGTTCAGCGAGATCGATAAGGTGTTCCAGAACATCGTGCATCCTGACCCGGAAGTCAAGAAGACCGTCATCCTGTTTGACGAAGACTGAGCAAGACCCTTTACGGACAGGAGCAGCACAATGACGGATAAAACTGCAAAACCCGGACTGCGGCTTGTGGAAGAAGGCGGGATTCCGGAACACAAGCTGGAACGTGCAGTGGATGAGCTGCTTGCGCAGTACGGATCCTTGAAAAAAGTTCTGATCATCCCGCCGGATTATACCCGCTGTTACTCCTGCGCGGGCATCCTGACCCGTCTGCTGTACAGCAAGCTGACCGCAGAAGGCGCGGCAGTCCATGTGATGCCGGCTCTTGGAACGCATATGCCGATGGAAACCTCCGAGAAAAAAGCTTTTTTCGGGGATGTCGTACCGGACAGTGCGATCCTGATCCACCGCTGGCAGACCGACACGGTCACACTGGGATATGTGCCGGAAGAATATGTGGCAGAGATCAGCGGCGGCCTTTACCGGGAACAGGTGGAGGTGGAAGTGAACCATCTTCTGGCGGACGGCGGCTACGACCGGATCTTTTCTGTGGGGCAGGTAGTCCCGCACGAGATCGTCGGGATGGCTAACTATTCCAAGAACCTGTTCGTCGGTGTCGGCGGGCGCGCCATGATCAACAAGAGCCACATGCTTTCGGCGATCTGCGGAATGGAAAAAGCGCTTGGCAACCGGGACACACCGGCCCGCAAGCTGTACGACTATGCACAGCAGCATTTTGTGGACGGAAAGATCCCCGTCACCTTCCTGCTGACCGTCACAACGGTCCAGAGGGAGCAGGTCACGCTGCATGGGCTGTTTGCCGGCGATGACCGGGAAACGTTCGAGCAGGCCTGTGCCCTGAGCCAGAAACTCAACATCAATTATCTGCCCCGCCGTGCCGGAAAAGTTGTGGCCTATCTTAACCCGGAAGAGCTGAAAAGCACATGGGTAGGGAACAAGGGCGTCTACCGCACCCGCATGATCGTGGAGGACGGCGGCGAACTTCTGCTGCTGGCGCCGGGAGTGGGCGCTTTCGGCGAAAACCCGGAAACGGACGGCATCATCCGGAAATACGGTTACACGGATACCGGAACGATCATGGAACTGTACCGGAAGGGTGCGTTCGAGCAGTGCAGTATGTGCGCAGCACATCTGCTGCAGGGCGTGACCGACGGACGCTTTACCATCACCTATGCCACAAAGCCGGAAAAGCTTTCCCGTCAGGAAGTGGAGGGCGCTGGTTATCAGTGGGCAGACTACAACGAGATCTGCAAACGGTATGATCCCGCCGTGCTGAATGACGGCTGGCACACTGCGCCGGACGGCGAAGAATTTTATTATGTATCCGCTCCTGCGACCGGGCTGTGGAAATGTCAGGCAGAAAATGCCGTGGAACACCCCGCACAGGCACAGGACTAAGAACGAAAACGCAAAAAAGAGAAAACAGGTACAAGTAAAGGAGAGTTTTATTATGGCTGCATCTTCTAAGTTTGATATTGCCGGTAAGCACGCGATCGTCACCGGCGGCGCACAGGGTCTGTCCCGCGGTATGGCCGAGGGTCTGCTGGAGGCCGGCTGCAAGGTCGTGATCATCGATGTCCAGAAGGAAAAGGTCGAGAAGGTCTGCGAAGAGTACCGCGCAAAGGGTCTGGAAGCTTATGCCGTCATCGGCAATCTGGCTGACCGCGACGACCTGAACCGCGCATTTGACGAAGCACTGCAGATCCTGGACGGCCGTCTGGACGTTCTGATCCCCGCTGCAGGCATCCAGCGCCGTTACCTGCCCGAGGAGTTCCCCGCAGAGCAGTGGGATCTGGTGATGAAGATCAACCTGGATCATGTCTGGTTCATGATCCAGCGCTCGCTGCAGGTCATGCTCAAGCAGCCCACCGGCGGCAAGATCATCACCATCGGCTCCATGGCTTCTTACTTCGGCTGCACCACCGTGCCTGCCTACACCGCTACCAAGGGCGCCGTTGCTCAGCTGACCAAGAGTGTCGCTGTTGACTGCGCCGGCCGCGGCATCAACATCAACTGCATCTGCCCGGGCTATATGGATACCGAGATGTGCGCCAATATGACGCAGGAGCGCAAGGACGAGTGCACCAAGCGTATCCCCGCAGGCCGCTGGGGTCTGCCCGAGGATATGAAGGGCCCGGTCATCTTCCTGGCTTCCGCTGCTTCCGACTACCTGAACGGTGCGCTGATCCCCGTGGACGGCGGCTATCTGGTCAAGTGATCATCTGAAACGCTTAAAAAAGGGAGGAACCCTGTCATGGCCCCTACCATACGCGACATTAAAGTGATCTGCACCGCCCCTGAGGGCATCAATCTGGTGGTTGTCAAGGTGGAGACCAGCGAGCCGGGCCTGTACGGTCTGGGCTGCGCCACCTTCGCTTACCGCCACCTGACGGTGCAGCATCTCATTGAGACCTACCTGCGTCCGCTGCTGATCGGCAAGGATGTGCGCAACATCTCTGACCTGTGGCAGCTGATGCACCAGAACGCTTACTGGCGCTGCGGCCCCATCGTCAACAATGCCATCTCCGGCGTGGATATGGCTCTGTGGGACATCAAGGGCAAGATGGCCAACATGCCGGTCTATGATCTGTTCGGCGGCAAGATGCGCGCCGGTGTGCCGGTGTACCGCCATGTGGACGGTGCAGATGTGGACGAGATCTGCGAAAATATCGAAAAATACCGTTCTATCGGCGTCAGACATATCCGCTGCCAGTGCGGCGGCTATGGCGGCGGCGGCTTCGGCCCGGCCCCCGAGTGGGCGGCAAAAGGGGCGGAGCCGGGCGTGTATCTGGACAGCAAAAAGTACATGCGCGATACCCTGAAACTGTTTGACGGCATCCGCGCCAAGGAAGGCTTCGACATCGATCTGGTGCACGATGTGCACGAGCGCATCCACCCCACCGAGGCTGTCACTTTCGTCAAGGAGATGGAGCCTTACAAGCTGTTCTTTATGGAGGATGTGGTGCCTCTGGAACAGGTGGAGTGGCTGGACAAGATCAAACAGACCAGCGTTACCCCGCTGAGTCAGGGCGAGCTGTTCAACAACCCTGCCGAGTACAAGAAGCTGGTGCAGAACCGCAGCATCGATTACATGCGCGTGCATCTGAGCCAGGTGGGCGGCATCACCCCGGCCCGCAAGCTGCAGATGTTCTGCGAGCAGTACGGTGTGCGCATCTGCTGGCACGGCCCCGGCGATATGAGTCCGCTGGCCCATGCGGCCAACATCCACATCGATCTGGCGGCCCAGAATCTCGGCCTGCAGGAGTGGAGCGGCATTGAACCGCCCAACTTCGTGATCCAGAAGCTCAAGGACAACCACGGTGCTCTGCTGGAAGTGTTCCCCGGCATGCCGGAGTACGGCGGCGACGGCTTTGTCTACGCCAACGACAAGCCCGGCCTCGGTGTGGATCTGGATGAAAAGGAAGCCGCAAAGTATCCCTGCGAGAATACGGTGACCACATGGACCCAGACCCGGAACCGTGACGGCAGCCTGCAGACACCGTGAGAAATCAAACAGTCACTGCTTGTATTTGTATGAACGACATGTTATAATACAACCAGGAGGAGCGAATTTCCCGAAATCAAAAGAAAGTGAGACAGGTGTTGTGGCGGACAAAGGCAGTGTGACCAGAAGCGTATGCAAGTATATCCAGGAAAATATCGAGGCAGGCCGGTGGCAGGTCGGCGAAAAGATCCCGAGCGAAAATGAGCTTTGCGGCGAGCTGGGCGTCAGCCGGGTCTCGGTGCGCAGCGCCCTGCAGCAGTTCATTGCGCTGGGCGTGCTGGAAAGCGTGCGCGGAAAAGGGACTTTTCTGATCTCGAATGATCTTTCCATCTTCAAACCTGCCCCGGACAGCAAGCCGCAGCAGCGTGAAACGATCGATGATATGAAATACATTATCGAGTTTCGCAGCCTGATCGAACCGGCTCTGTGCGCAAAGGCGGCAGAATCGGCAACACCGGAGCTGACGGATAAGCTCACGCAGCTGCTCAATCAGATGAAGGCATCGATCGGGCAGGGAAAGAGCTATATTCAGGCGGATATGGAGTTCCATCTGGAAATCGCCCGTGCAAATCAGAACCCGGTGACAGTTTCGATCATGCAGGAGGTCTTCCAGCGCCGCAGAGAGCTGGGCGAAATGTACAGCCTTGCAAACGGATATTACGGCGGAGTCTACTACCACGGATTGATTCTGGATGCGATCCGGAAGCATGATCCCAAAAGTGCGAAGGCACTGATGCTGGAACACCTGCAAAGAGATATTCTGGATATGGAAGCGGCAGAGTAAACGGCGGCGCAGAACGCACGGAAATCTCGGCCTGAAGCAAAAGCAACGCCCCCGAGTGGAGAACATGCAGCGGCAGATCTTCACGCGGGGGCGTTTTGTACGGATTGAAAATTCCGGCAGGACCATCTATAATAGATCCCGGAAATACGGCTGCCTGCAAACGGCGGCAATTGATCGAAGGAGAGACGATATGCAGATGATCCGGACGGCATCCATGGAGGACCTGGATGCGATCACAGCGGTGGAAGCCGCCTGCTTCCCGGCCGCAGAAGCCGCCACCCGGGAAGAGTTTTCGGGGCGGCTGCGCCATTATGCCGGCCATTTCTGGCTGCTGTTTGAAGACGGCAGGCTGGTATCCTTTGTGGACGGCATGGTCACAAACCGGCCGGACCTGACCGACGAGATGTACGCAGACGCTTCCCTCCACGACCCGGCGGGGGAATGGCAGATGATCTTCGGGGTGAACACGCTGCCGGAGTTCCGCCGCCGCGGCCTTGCCGGACAGCTGCTGCGCCGCGCCATTGCGGACGCAAAGGCGCAGGGCCGCAAGGGGCTTGTGCTGACCTGCAAGGACAGGCTGGTGCATTATTATGCGTCTTTCGGGTTTGTCAGCGAAGGCGTGTCCGGCTCCACCCACGGCGGGGTGGTGTGGTATCAGATGCGGCTGACCTTTTAATGAAGAAAACGCCTGCGGCAGAGAGCTGCAGGCGTTTTCGTTAACCGGCGGTCAGAAGCTTCAATTGCTGTGCTTCGGCAGCGATGGCGTCGGCGTCGTTCTGGGTCAGGGCATGGCATTTGACCATCCGCTTCAGCACGGTCTGAGTGCGCTTGAGCGCAAGCTCCGGGCTGCTGGCATAGGCGGAAGGCGCGTTGGGCAGGCCGGCCAGAACCACCGCCTCGGCGTCGGTGAGCTGGCTGGCAGTCTTGCCGAAGTAACCTTCGGCGGCTTCCTCGATGCCGTAGCACCCGCTGCCGAAGTAGATGGTGTTGGCGTACATCTCAAAGATCTGCTGTTTGGTATAGTTCTTTTCAATGTCGATGGCGGCAAAGACTTCGGCGGCCTTGCGGGTCATCCGCTTCTCCTGCGTGAACAGGGCATTTTTGGCCAGCTGCTGGGTCAGGGTGCTTCCGCCCTCGGCCAGCGAGCGGGTGCGCAGGTCGGCCAGCAGTGCCCGGGCGATGGCTCCCGGGTCGATGCCTTTGTGGGTCATAAAGTGCTCGTCCTCGGTACAGATGACCGCATCGATGTAGCGCTGTGGCAGGGAATCGTAGGCGGCGTAATGAGTGCGCGAGCGGATGGTATCATATAAGATAGAAATGGGCGTGACGGCGGCAGCGCTCTCGTAGAGCTGGTGCCCCTGATACACGAACCAGCCGCAGGCGGCCAGAAGCCCCAGCAGCAGGACCAGCAGAATGGTCAGAAGAGACTGCTGCAGAAAACGGAAAAACCGGTGAAACATCGGAAAACTCCTTTTTTGAATGGGAAAACACGGATATCTTATTTATTATACAGGATATTTTTGAAGGTTCTGTGACTGAAAAAGGTCGTCAGAGAAAAAGACAAGAAGCTATAGTCCTACTCTTGACCAACCTGCACAAGCAGGGTGCAAAAATGCGGGGACGGAATCGTGCAGAAAACTCAATTTGGGAAAAATAAGAATTAACCTATTGACAAACTGGGTAAAAGAGAATATAATGCAGACAACAAATCCACAAGCCTTGTAGGAAAATGAAAACAAGGTTTCCGGCTTGTAGATGAGTGGGAAAGAAACTGTTTGAAAGGAGGGCACTGAAATGAAGCTGATTTGGAATGACCTGCTGCATTCAAACTTCCGCTGTGGGCGAATGTGCGGTGACCGGGCAGAACATCTGGCTGTGAACTGTACGATGCCCTCTTGTTGTGCACGAATGTGTACCCGAATGTGACATCGACAGCAAAATGCTGATTTGTATTTGCCCGGTGCGTTCTGTATCACGCATCGGGAATTTTTGTATCAGACAATTATACAAAAAGTTGAAATAGAGAGGTAAAATACTATGTCTAACTATAAATTTGAGACCCTGCAGCTTCACGTTGGCCAGGAGCAGGCTGATCCCGCAACCGATTCCCGCGCAGTGCCCATTTACCAGACCACTTCCTATGTGTTCCGCAACAGCCAGCACGCAGCTGACCGTTTCGGTCTGGCAGACGCAGGCAACATCTACGGCCGTCTGACCAACTCCACTCAGGATGTGTTCGAGAAGCGCATCGCTGCTCTGGAGGGCGGCGTGGCTGCTCTGGCAACCGCTTCCGGCGCTGCTGCCATCACCTACACCATCGAGGCACTGGCACAGGCCGGCGACCACATCGTGGCACAGAAGACCATCTACGGCGGCAGCTACAACCTGCTGGAGCACACCCTGACGCGGTTCGGTGTCACCACCACCTTTGTCAATGCACATGAGCTGGCTGAGGTGGAGAATGCCATCCAGCCCAACACCAAGGCCATCTATCTGGAAACTCTGGGCAACCCCAACAGCGACATCCCCGATATCGACGCCATCGCTGCCATCGCTCACAAGCACGGCCTGCCGCTGGTCATCGATAACACCTTCGGCACCCCGTACCTGATCCGCCCCATCGAGCACGGCGCTGACATCGTGGTTCATTCCGCTACCAAGTTCATTGGCGGCCACGGCACCACCCTGGGCGGCATCATTGTGGATAGCGGCAAGTTCGACTGGAAGGCAAGCGGCAAGTACGGCAACATTGCTGATCCCAACCCCAGCTACCATGGCGTTTCCTTCGCCGATGCAGCCGGCCCCGCTGCGTTCGTCACCTACATCCGTGCTATCCTGCTGCGTGATACCGGCGCTACCATTTCTCCGTTCAACGCCTTCCTGCTGCTGCAGGGCACCGAGACCCTGAGCCTGCGCATTGAACGCCATGTGGAGAACACCAAGAAGGTCGTCGAGTTCCTGGCAAACCATCCGCAGGTCGAGAAGGTCAACCACCCCTCTCTGCCGGATCATCCGGATCACGCCCTGTACGAGAAGTACTTCCCCAACGGCGGTGCTTCCATCTTCACCTTCAACATCAAGGGCGGCCGTGAGGAAGCATTCAAGTTCATCGACAACCTGAAGGTCTTCTCTCTGCTGGCAAACGTTGCTGACGTGAAGAGCCTGGTCATCCACCCGGCTTCCACCACCCACAGCCAGCTGAACGATCAGGAGCTGGCCGAGCAGCAGATCTACCAGAACACCATCCGTCTGTCCATCGGCACCGAGCACATCGATGATATCATCGCCGACCTGGAAGCCGGTTTCGCAGCCGTCCGCGGCGAGTAAATCCCCGTCTCCTTCCAGACTCCGATGGGATGCCTTGTCTTTCTTCTTTTTCTCCTCCGTGTGTGTATCGTATCCCTTGTGTAAACTTCATCTGGAACTCCTGATTCCATAATTCCTGAACACAGCAGCAGACCCCCGCCGGATTACCGGCGGGGGTCTGCTGCTTTTGGCTGCAAAAATAAAAACGGGCAGGAGCTTTTCCAGAAGCTTCTGCCCGTTTCAGGACAAAGATCAGAACTTGAACAGCGGAGTGCCGGCCAGAATGTCGCCCTCAGCCAGCATCTTCAGCTCGCCCAGATCATCGCCGTTGGTGACGATGATGGCAGTAGCAGTGGGGTGGCCTGCGGCGCGGATGGCGTCCAGATCGATCTTCAGCAGGGGAGTGCCGGCCTTGACCTTGTCGCCTTCCTTGACCAGAGCCTTGAAGCCCTTACCGTTCATCTCGACGGTGTCCATGCCGACATGGATCAGGATCTCGATGCCGTCATCGCTGGTCAGACCCACAGCGTGCAGGGTGGAAGCCACCTGATTCACAGTGCCGTCAAACGGAGCGTACACGGTCTTGCCGGTAGGCTCGATGCCGCAGCCGGGTCCGAGGATGCCCTGTGCAAAGGTCTCGTCGGGGATGTCGGCCTGTGCCAGCACCTTGCCGCGCAGGGGAGCCAGAACCGTCTTGCTCTGGCCAAAGAATTTGGCGGTCTCTTCCTCTTCGGTCTTGCCGCCGAACAGCTTGTCAAAAAATCCCATGGTTAATTACCTTCCTTCCAATCACTTACAGGACACGGCAGCTGCAGTGCCCGGTCAAATGTTGTTCTATCAAAAAGATACCATACCGTGCCGGAAAATGCAATCGATAACCTGCATAAAGTGCAGAGAAAATCTTCGGCACCGCTCACATCAGGTCGATCAGCTGTTCCACTTCTTCCATCCGGGTGGCCCAGCTGGTGGCGATGCGCATCACGGTGTGGGTGTCATCGTACTTTTCCCAGAAACCGAACTTTGCCTTGCCTTCCAGTGCGGCCAGCTGGCTGTTTTCGAGGATGGGGAACACCTGATTGGTGGGCGAATCCATGTAGAATCGGTAGCCCTTGGCGGCAAGACCTTCCTTCAGGCGGTCGGCGGTTTCAATGGCGTTTTTGCTGATGCGGGTGTACAGGTCATCGGTGAACAGCACATCGAACTGCAGACCCATCAGGCGGCCCTTTGCCAGCAGGGCGCCCTGCTGCTTGACCATGGTCATGAAGTGAGCCGGGGCGCCGTGGGGGAACACCACTGCTTCGCCGCACAGAGCACCCACCTTGGTGCCGCCGATGTAGAACACGTCGGTGAGCCGGGCAATATCGGCCAGCGTCACATCAGTGCCCTTTGCCATCAGGCCGTAGCCGAGACGTGCGCCGTCCATAAACAGGGGCATGTGGTACTCCTGACACACGGCGTGCAGCTCTTCCAGCTCGGTCTTGCTGTACAGGGTGCCGTACTCGGACGGGTGGGAGATATACACCATGCCGGGAAAGACCATGTGGTCATGATTGTCATCGGCGTAGAAGGTGGCGCACCAGTTCCGCACATCGGCGGCGGAGACTTTGCCCTCATGGCCGGGCAGAGCGATGACCTTGTGGCCGGTGTACTCGATGGCACCGGCTTCGTGGGCGGCCACATGGCCGGTGGCGGCAGCCATCACACCTTGCCAGCGCTGCAGCATGGAGGCAATGACGATGGCGTTGGTCTGGGTGCCGCCGGAAATGAAATATACATCGGCCTCGGGGCAGCTGCAGGCCGCACGGATCTTTTCCTTTGCGCTGGCGCAATAGGGGTCGGTGCCGTAGCCGGGCACCTTTTCGAAATTGGTCTCCACGAGCTTTTTCAGGATGTCGGGGTGTGCACCCTCGCAGTAGTCGTTTTCAAAGTACAGCATGGCGATGCTCCTTACGTTATAATAAGTATGATAATAAGATTTGAAGGCTGATAAAATCATTCTACTACGGGGCAGGTGGGAAGTCAATCGGAGAAACTCCCAGCCCTCTGGCAGTTCCGCAAAAGCTTTTTTGCTGTTTCTTTAATCTGCCTGTGGTATAATATTAAAATGAGAAAATATAATTCGGAGAAGGAGGATGCATATGCGGAAGCGTTCCCTGCTGAATGTGCTACACGATGCGCTTGTGATGGCTGCAGCGCTGTGCGCGGCTTACGGTATGGTGTTGCTCACACAGGAGATCATGGGCCGGATCGACGGCGTTGCCATGCTGATCTTCATGCTGGCTGTTTTCGTCACATCCATGTATACCGAGGGCTATGTGTGGGGCGTGGCGGCATCGCTCATCAGTGTTCTGGCGGTGAACTTTGCTTTCCTGTCGCCCTATCTGGCGTTCAACTTCACCCTGCCGGAAAACCTGTTTTCCGGCCTTGTAATGCTGGCGGTCTCCATCATGACCAGCACCCTGACCACCCGCATCAAATTGCAGGAACAGCTGCGCATGGAAAGCGAAAAGGAAAAGATGCGCGCAAACCTTCTGCGTGCGGTCTCCCACGATCTGCGCACGCCGCTGACCTCCATCTACGGAGCCTGCTCCACGGTCATTGAGAATTACGACTCGCTGGAAAAAGAACAGACCATGAAGCTACTGAACGATGCCTGCTCGGATGCCCAGTGGCTGAACCGCATGGTGGAAAATCTGCTCTCTGTCACCCGCATCGACAGCGAGAAGGTCACCGTGCAGAAAACGCCTACCGTGCTGGAAGAGCTGCTGGATACGGTGGTGGTCAAGTTCCGCAAGCGCTACCCGAATGTTCCGGTGCAGCTGGATCTGCCGGATGAGTTCATCGTGATCCCGATGGACTCCATGCTCATCCAGCAGGTGCTGATGAACCTGTTGGAGAACGCCGCCCTTCACGCCGAGGGCATGACAAAGCTGACTTTGCGGGTGTTCACTATGGGCAGCCGGGCCGTGTTCGCAGTGTCCGACAACGGCTGCGGCATCCCGAAGGAAAAGCTGAAAAAGCTCTTTACCGGCATGGTGGTCTCGGATCCGGACGCCCCGGCGGACAGCGGCAAGCACGGCATGGGCATCGGCCTGTCGGTGTGTGCGGCCATCATCAAGGCGCACGGCGGCGAGATCAAGGCGGAGAGCACCCCCGGCGAGGGAACGACCATCCGCTTCTGGCTGGAAACGGAAGAAATCGAATTGGAGGATGCAGAAGATGAGCAATAATAAGTATAAAGTTCTTGTCGTAGAGGACGAAGCCAATATCTGCAGCTTTATCGAAACGCTGCTCACCACCAATGCGTATCAGGCACTGGTGGCTCAGACCTGTGCCATGGGGCTGACCCTGTTCGCCTCGCACAACCCGGACCTTGTGATCCTGGATCTTGGCCTGCCGGATCGGGACGGGCTGGAGTTTATCCGAACGGTGCGCCAGAAGTACATGACCCCGATCATCGTGCTGTCGGCCCGCACCGACGAGTCGGATAAGATCGGGGCGCTGGATCTCGGTGCGAATGACTATATCACAAAGCCGTTCAGCACCGGAGAGCTGCTGGCCCGTGTGCGCGCTGCGCTGCGTCTGAGCCGCTACAGCGCCCAGAACGGCGGCAACGCGCCGGACGGCGAGTTCCGTGCGCAGGGCCTGCACATCAACTACGACCGCCGCAAAGTGTTCGTGGAGGAGCAGGAGGTGCGCCTGACCCAGACCGAGTATAACATCGTGGCGTTCCTGTCCCAGCACGCGGGCCGCGTGATGACCTACGCGGCGATCGTCAAGGCTATCTGGGGCGACACCGATGTGGGCAGCACCAAAAAGCTGCAGGTCAACATGGCCAATATCCGCAAGAAGCTGGGCAGCCGCCCGGGCAGCAATGCGTACATCATGAATGAACTGGGCGTCGGCTACCGCATGGTGGACGAGGACGCCCGCAGCGGGGAGAATGCTGAATGACACTGGCTCTTGTGCTGTTTGCTGTCACCTATTTTCTGATGCTCCGTTTTCCGCAGTACCGCCCATGGATGGCGCTGTGCAGTGCGGCGGTGTTCATCGCGCTGGGTGAAGTGGGCGTGTATGATTTTTCGCTCCGGGAAGCGCTGGGAGCGGTGGATTATAACGTCCTGCTCATGATGGCAGGCACGATGGGCACAGTGGCGCTGTTCATCGAGAGCCGGATGCCCGCCCGTCTGGCCGAGATGCTCATTGTCCGGGTGCCGGATGTCCGGTGGGCGGTGTGCATGCTGGCATTGTTTGCGGGGGTCATCAGCGCCTTTGTGGACAATGTGGCCACCGTTTTGATGGTGGCGCCTGTGGGCCTTGCCATAGCCCGTAAGCTGAAGATCTCGCCGGTGCCGGTGCTCATCGCCATTGCGGTGTCCTCCAATCTGCAGGGTGCGGCCACGCTGGTGGGCGACACAACGAGCATCCTGCTTGGCAGCTTTGCAGAGATGAACTTCTTCGACTTTTTCTGGATGCAGGGCCGCCCGGGCATTTTCTGGGGAGTGGAGCTGGGGGCGCTGGCAGCGCTGTTGGTGCTGCTGTGGCTGTTCCGGCACGAAACGCAGCCGGTGGATGCAAAGGTGGAGACCGAAGTAGACGACGATGTGCCTGCGGCCCTGATGGTGCTGACGGTTGGGCTGCTGATCGCGGCGTCCTTTTTGCCGGAGCCGAAAACAGGCTGGCTGCACACGCTGTATGAGCTGCGCAGCGGGCTTGTATGCATGGGTCTGTGCCTGTTTGGCACGGTCCGCGCCTGCCTGCGGGCAGGCAGTGTCCGGCCTTTTGGCCGCATAGTGAAGGAGCTGGACCGGGACACCCTGCTGCTGCTTTTCGGGCTGTTCATTGTCATCGACGGCATCCGCGCGGCGGGAGTCATCGATGCGGCGGCGCAGCTGTTCCATCTGGCAGCGGGGGAGGACCCGTTCCGGCTGTTTACGCTGCTGGTAGTGGTCTCGGTGGTGCTGTCGGCATTTATCGATAACATCCCCTATGTGGCTGCCATGCTGCCGGTGGTGCAGGGCATCGCCGCCCTCATGAACAACGGCGCAGGGATGGAGCCGTATGTATTCTACTTCGGGCTGCTCACCGGGGCCACACTGGGCGGCAATCTGACCCCGATCGGTGCATCGGCTAATATTGCCGCCATCGGCATCCTGCGCAAAAACGGCGAAGCCGTTTCCGCCCGGGATTTCCTGCGCGTCGGCGTGCCGTTCACGCTGGCCGCTGTTGCAGCGGGGTATATTTACCTGTGGCTCGTGTGGGGCCGGGCATAGGTGCGGTATGTACTGGCACCCGGAGAAAGAAACTGGCGCTGACCGGAAAGCAGACCGGAAAACAAGGAAAAATGGCAGCCCGCTGCATTGCCGGAAAACCGGCCTGCGGCGGGCTTTTTTGCGAAAGTATGATGTTTTGCAAAAAGAAGAAAAGTTTTTTGAAAAAACGCTTGACATTCCCCGGATATCTGGTATAATAACTATCGTTCCGAGCGACACGGCTTACGAACAAAACAGAATATGCGGATATGGCGGAATTGGCAGACGCGTTAGATTCAGGTTCTAATCGGGGCAACTCGGTGGAGGTTCAAGTCCTCTTATCCGCACCAAGAAAAACCAGAACACAAATGTGTTCTGGTTTTTCTTTTTCGGTGCGAAAGAGGACTTGAACAGGGCGGCGGCGCACAGCGCCGCAAGCAATCAGCCCAGTGGGCTGTTGCTTAGCCCGCGGTTCCCAACCTGTAGGAATGTCTACCGGGAGGACTACCGCTGAAATAGATAATCCGAACTTTTTCTCGATAGGAGAAGGGTTCGGATTTTTTGTTTTCTTCGGGAACGAGAGCAACGGCTCTTCCCTGACGGCTGTGTGTCCAAAACCTTATCAGAAGAAAGACCGTATCACAAAGGTCACAACTGTAAAGGTGCCGTAAGGTAGAAAGGACACAAACATGAAGTATGATGAAAGCATTTGCAAATTCAACATGGACACCGGCTGCGTGGAGCTGCTGCTCCGAGATGGGAGAATGATCTCCATTGACTGCACCGGGGTCGAGGATGCGCTGGATAAAAATGGCTGGAAAGTAGTTGAACATGGTGTTATCCGTATACTTCATACGGTTGGAACTTGTTACACCTGTAATCGCCGCGCAGAGAAAATCACCGATTTATCGCGTGAGGCAATTCGGTACTTTACCTCTTCCAACGGAAGTTCCATCGCATGACTTTCCGTGTACTGTAAGCAATTCTGGATAACTGCGTCTGGCGGAAACTCTCCAACTTCATCCTTGAACATACTTTTGAGCTTGATTTTCAGCCGACTGTCGTTCAAATTGTAGGCTTCCAGTTTTCCATTCGTTTTGGGGATATGGATAAAGATTCCGTTTTTCGTATGGGAAATTCGATACCGCTGAATCATTTCCAAAAGGATGTCTTCCTGTTTTTTCTTCGGTTCCTTGTTCTCCTGATTGACCACTGCATTTTCCGATGTTTCTGTAGATTTTTTCTTTGCCATAATCATTTTCCCTCCGTCATTGTCTTTCTTTTAGTCGTTTGATACGACCTTTCTGAATAAAGTGTATGCAACTACCCGGCGATAAATGTCAAGAAATAGGATAACTGGAAAATGACCTTAAAATGTAGAAATCAACAGAAAAGAGGTGCGGATTTTTATCTCCGTACCTCTTTCGTATGTTGGATTATTCAGTTCTGA
>CAKSZM010000016.1 GCA_934525735.1 uncultured Faecalibacterium sp.
GGCACAATGCCAACTGGGCGTGTGCTATGAGTTTGGCTACGGTGTGGCAAAGAGTCTTGCACAGGCGGCAGGGTGGTATCGCAAGTCTGCGGAGCAGGGCTTTGCAAGAGCGCAGTGCAATCTGGGTGTATGCTATGAGTTTGGCAATGGTGTGACAAAGGACCTGGCGCAGGCGGTAAAATGGTATCAAGAAGCCGCAGAGCGGGACAATGCAAGGGCACAGTGCAATCTGGGCTATTGCTACGAAATGGGGAATGGTGTAGAGAAAAATCTTGCAAAAGCGGTAGAATGGTATCGCAAGTCTGCGGAGCAGGGCTATGCAGATGCCCAGAACAACCTCGGCATCTGTTATAAAAATGGCTACGGTGTGGAAAAAAATGCTGCAAAAGCGGTGGAGTGGTATCGGAAAGCAGCAGACCAGGGCGATGCAGTGGCGCAGTATAATCTGGGCGTGTGCTATCAGTTTGGCTGCGGTGTGGCAAAGAGTCTTGCACAGGCGGCAGGGTGGTATCGCAAGTCTGCGGAGCAGGGCTTTGCAAGAGCACAGTATAAACTCGGATGGGAGCTACCGTAATGGCTAAGGCGTAGAGCAAGACTATGCACAGGCGGTAAAATGGTACCAGAAAGCCGCAGAGCAAGGCTATGCAGATGCCCAGAACGCCCTCGGCAGCTGTTATAAAAATGGCTACGGTGTGGAAAAAAATGCTGCAAAAGCGGTGGAGTGGTATCGGAAAGCGGCAGAACAGGGAGAAGTGCATGCACAGTATAACCTGGGCGGGTGCTATGAAAACGGCATCGGCGGGCTGACGCAGAACAATGATGAAGCCCTGAAGTGGTACAAAAAAGCAGCGGACCAGGGCTATGAGGAGGCTAAAAAGGCAATCGACCGGATGCAGGGCGGCGGCCTGGGCAGTGCAGTTGCAGCCGGTGCTGCACTTGCCGGTGTAGGGCTGCTCTGGAAGATTCTCAACAGCTGACAGCGGAGAGGAAAATGAACATGGCAAATGAACTGGACCTGCGCAGAAAGCAGGAGATTTCCGGGCAGCAGCCCTTGCAGACATTGGCAGACCGGCTGACACTGGCGGATCATCTGGTGTATAAAAAGTATCTGACCGAGCTGCGCAGCTATGGGCTGATGCCGCTCTCGCAGGAAAAACTGGTCGCGCAGGACCCGATGGAGTGCATCCGGATGTATCAGCTCAAGGAGCTGACCGTGAAAAAAGGCGAGGATATGTTCCAAAAGCTCTCCACGGTGTACTATTCCAGCATGGCGCTGGGGTGCAGCCTTGCGGTGATGGTCAATGTGCAGGATAAAAACCGTGGTGCCGATATCTATATCGGCGTGCGGGAGGACAGCGCCAAAAAGGATACGCGCAACCAGAACCTGGATACCTCCAGCGAAACGCTCCGGAGTGTGCTGCGCTCTAACTTCCCAGGCTCACAGATCGAGGAAGTTTCCCGCAAGAGTGAACCGGGGATGCCGAGCGCGCAGGAACAGCTGCTGGATGATGCGTTCGGCGTGTATCAGGGGGCAATCGCCTCCGTGTCCTGTGTAGCAGCACCGAGGGATAAATCCAAAACCGAGGATAAGGCATTTGTACAGGGCATCGAGCGCTTTATGGACGCCATGGAAGGCAATGCATACACCGCACTGTTCCTTGCCGAGCCGGTTTCTGCCCAGCAGCAGGCAGAGCTGCGCAACGGGTACGAGAGCCTGTACAGCTCGCTTTCGCCGTTCCGCAAGAGTACATGGTCCTACTCGGAAAATCAGAGTACGGCGGTGATGGAAAACCTGTGCACCGGTACCACCCACACCGTCAGCGATACCGACAGCACTACCACTACCGACACCACCAGCAAGTTGTCCTCGGTATCGGATGGCACCCAGAAAAGCTATGGCATCAATGGTGGCATCAACGGCGGCGTGACAAACACCACAGGCACCTCGATCTCCCGTCCATCGGCTGTAATGGGTGCCGCAGCGGGCATCCTGCAAGTGGGCGGCAAGGTGGCAACGCTGATCCCGGGTGTGGGGCCGATGGTCGGGCCGCTTCTGGGTGCAGTCGGCATGGCAGCAGGCAGCATGGCTCCGGTGATGACCAATTTCAGCAGTGTGGCAAATTCCATCGGCGGTACATTGGGGCTGAATGCTACAAGGGGTACCAGCCATTCCACCACGGAGCAGAACGGAAGTTCGCACGGGGTTTCCAGCGGCAGTTCGCACGGCGTATCGGAGGGCACCAGCCAGCAGGAATCCCATGGGACGACCGATACCATGGGCACCGGCCGCACCCAGCAGATCGAGCTGTGCAATAAATCGGTAGAGGAACTGCTGGGCCGCATCGAGGAGCAACTCAAGCGCGCCAAGGAAAGCGAGGATTACGGTAGCTATTACTGCGCGGCATATTTTCTCTCGGGCTATGCTTCGGATGCAATCCTTGCGGCAAACACCTACCGCGCGCTCATGGTGGGTGATGGCTCCGCAGTGGAAAGTGGTGCGGTGAATCTCTGGCAAAAGCGCGATCAGACAAAGCAACTGCGGGAGTATCTCAAGCGGTTTATGCACCCGGTGTTTGCACGTCAGCTATATGCCGATGCGCCGGAGTTCATGCTCCACACACCTGCAACTATGGTCAGCGGGCGGGAGCTGCCCATGCATCTGGGTCTGCCGACCCGCTCCGTCCACGGCCTGCCAGTCATCGAGCACGCAGAGTTCGGGCGGAATGCACCGGTGGAAACGATAAACGAGCAGGATCGGATGGAACTGGGCAGGATCTATCACATGGGGCAGGCAGAAGCCACAAAGCTATTTCTCGACCGTCAGGCAATGACCTCCCACACCTTTGTGACTGGTTCCACCGGCACCGGAAAATCCAATGCGGTGTGCCGGCTGCTGGATGAGATCACAAAGGATGGTAAAACGACCTTCCTAGTGGTGGAACCGGCCAAGGGCGAGTATAAACATATTTTCGGGCAGGAAAAAGCGGCGGTGTATGGCACCAATCCGGCATTGACACCGCTGCTGCGCATCAACCCCTTTGCATTCCCGGCAGGGATTCATGTGCTGGAGCACATCGACCGCATGGTGGAGATCTTCAACGCCTGTTGGCCGATGTATGCGGCAATGCCTGCTGTCCTCAAGGATGCAATCGAGCGAAGCTACCAGAAAGTCGGCTGGGATCTGAGAAGATCGGAAAACCCGAACGAAAATTTCCCGACGTTCTTTGATCTGCTGGATGTGCTGCCGGGCGTTGTGCAGGAATCCGGTTATTCCAACGATACCCAAAGCGATTATGTCGGTGCTTTGTATACCCGCGTGAAATCGCTGACAAATGGCATTTACGGCAGTGTGTTCTGTGCGGAAGAGACCCTTACGGACGAAGAACTGTTTGAACGCAATGTGATCGTGGACTTGAGCAGGGTCGGCTCGATGGAAACGAAATCGCTGTTGATGGGCATTCTGGTCATGAAGCTAGAGGAGCACCGGATGTGCAGCGATGTCATCAACGGAGCACTCCGTCACGTCACCGTGCTGGAAGAAGCACACAATTTGCTGCGCAGAACCTCGGAGGAACAAGCGCAGGAGGGAGCAAACTTACAGGGCAAGTCTGTGGAGATGCTGGCTAATGCCATTGCGGAGATGCGTACCTATGGCGAGGGCTTCATCATTGCCGATCAAGCACCGGGGCTGCTGGATCCATCGGTCATCCGAAACACGAACACCAAGATCGTTCTGCGCCTGCCCGACGAAGAGGACCGCAGACTGGTGGGCAAATCGGCAGCGCTGAAAGAAGAGCAGGTCAACGAGCTTGCCAGACTCCCGCTTGGCGTGGCGGTCGTCTACCAGAACAACTGGCAAGAGGCAGTGCTGTGCGAGATGGACGCATACCCGATTCCGCAGACACGGTATCAGAAGCCGAAAATCACTGCAAAGACGGTGGATACAGAATTTGTGTTCAGCCGTCTGGCACAAGCGGAACTGGGCAGAAGGCTGGATGCAGTGGAACTGGAACAGCTGAAACAGTGGTTCCGGCTGCACAGGGCAAACCTGAGACCGGAAGATGGAAGCTATCTGGAACGATTGCTCCAGGGCGGCACAAAGGATGTGGAAAAGACCAGGAAGATCGTGTTTAACTTCTTTGGCGGCATGGAAACCGTGCTGCGTTACATTGATGCAGACGAAAGATCCTATACCCCGCGCAAGGAGATCCTGAACGAACTACAGGGCCGGTATGAACTGAGCGCTGCAACAGCGGAATGGGTGCTGAACAACTTAATGACGGAGGGGCTACACAGAAACCCGGACCGCAGAGCTGTGGAGGATCTGAGAACGAACTTTGAACAGCAGGGAGGCAGGATCTTGTGAAACATGAAATTGCACAAGCGAAGCTACCAGAAGTAAGACGCACGATGGGACTGGAAAATTCCACCAGAAGTTCGTTTGAACGACTGCGGGAAAACGGAGCGGCGCAGACTAAACTTGCGCCGGAAACCAGAGCATCGTTTGAACGGGTCGATCTAATGGCTTTAACAGATGCAGAACGGAAATACATCGAGAAAGACAGCGGCTGGTCCATAGAAACGGTGGACAGAATTGGCTCTGTACAGGAATACGAAGTATACAAACAAGCTGGCCTTCATGAGGCAAAAATCAATGAGCGCAGTTGCTTGATCCGCAGTGATATTGACTGGGATCAGAAGGATGCCATGGGGCGCACAAACAGCGAGCGTATCGAACAGGGGCTTGCTCCTTATGACAGGAGCGGGATTACGACCATCGAACTCCATCACATCGGGCAGCATCCGGACAGCCCACTGGCGGAGCTCACGATGAAAGAGCACCGCGGAAAGGAAAATTATTCGGTTCTGCACTATAAGGGCGGAGAGAGCGAGATCGACCGCGCCGTTTTTGATGGAGAGCGCAGAGAACATTGGAAATCCCGCGCAGAAGAAGGAGGCAATTTATAATGAACAGCATTGTGGAAAAGCTGGAACAGTTGGGACAAGAAAACCGTCTGTATCATCTGCAGGGATGCAGTGCGGAGCAGATCGCACAGGCGCAGGAGGCGTTGCAAATCATTTTTCCGGAAGAATTTGTTGATTACGCAAAAAAATACGGTGCAGTCAGCTTCTATGCAACCGAGTGGATGGGCCTGAATGTGCCGGAAGCACTGGATGTCGTGCGTGCAACAAAGGCAGAGCGTACTCAGAATCCGGATTTCCCCGCGGATTGTTTCGTGCTGGAAAATCTGGGGATTGACGGCATTATTGCCGCGGTAGATCAAAAAGGGAAAGTGTATGCAGTGCATTATGAGCAGAAAAAGCTGCTGTGCAATTCGATGACAGAATATCTGGAAGTGTGCATTGCGCGGAATAAATCCTAAAAATGCTCTGACGAGTCCACTGCACTTTCAGGTTATTACAATCCCGGTCGATTGCACATACAATACAAGTATCACTTCAAAACATGGAGGGTACTTGTACTATGGTGGACTATGCCGACATTGGAAAACGCATCCGTGCCTGCCGCCTTGCAAAGGGCATGACGCAGGAGCAGCTGGCCAACGAGGTCGGCGTGGTGGTCACACATATCAGCCATATCGAGACCGGTAACTCCGTGCCAAGCCTGAAAACATTGATCGACATCATCAATGCGTTGGACTGCTCGGCGGACGAGCTGCTATGCATCGAGATCAAAAAGGCAAAGCCGGTGTTCGACAGCTGGATGACCGAACAGCTTGCAGACTGTTCCGCTGATGAGGCAAAGATCATCAAGGAAACCGTCGTCAACCTGAAAAAATCCCTCCGTAAAGTATACGGAAAACCATCCAAACACCAATATGATTGAAAAGAGGCTGTTGCACATCGTTTTAGCCGAAAGTGCAGCAGTCTTTTTCAAAATCAAACGTATAATCAAACAATTCAAAAAGCATGTGCATCACAAATCCATCGAAAATTTCTGATTTTCGAGAAAATTTGTTGCACATGCTTTTGTTTTGGACATTGACACTGTTTGATTCTTACGCCTATTCGTACAAAAATAGAGGCTGTCGCATGTGCAACAGCCCCTTTTTTGTCAGTCGGCCCAGTTTATGTTGACGTGAAGTTTGTCTTCACAGTATTTTTGCAGCTTTTCTGCCTCACCTACGTCGAATTTCGGCGCGATGTTATATGTGATATCCACATCGTCGCCGAAGCAGGCACGGCGGGCTTCCGTCTGCTCTTTGATATTATGCATCAGGTTGTTCACGTTTGTGTACGTTTTGTCTTCGATCAGTGAGATATCCCCGTTTTCATCCATTCTGGTCAGATCCGGGGCCTGCGAACCAGCAGAGCGCCAATTATCCATGATGAAATTGCCCTCACTGTCGCGGAGGGCGGCGCCGGTCTCGTCAGTTTGGAAAATAAGCTGCGGCATATAGTCGGCGGCGTGGAGAGCCGCATCGGCGAGTTCGGTCTCCAGAGGACTCCGGTCAGCCGCATCTTTGTAGACGGCAAGCTGGGTAGCCGGGTCGAGAAAGTCCATCTGGGCCGACCACTCCTGAAACTCCGGTGTCTGGGTGATATCATCTACAGGGGCAGCCGGGCCGCTGTCACGGACATCTTCCGCCTCCGTAAGGGCGGAGGTGTCCGCAGCATCCGCAGCATCGGATCCCTCCTGCGCCTCTGACGTTTCTTCTTCCAGCTCCTCGGCCTCTTCAACATCGGCGGAGACGCTGCCTGTTTCGGGTTCAAAGACATCGGAAAAATCGATGCTTTCCGCCTCCTCGATGTCGGATGCCGCGTCATCAGGCGGGGCTGTGTCGGAGAAGCCGCTGAGGTCGCTGTCGGTCATGTCGAAACCGTCTTCTTCGCCCAGATCTTCGCCCAGATCAAAATCATCATCGTCGTTCATGGAAAAACCTCCTTTCATTCAGGCATCAGGGTCTTTGCGGCGCCGATCGTTTTGGGAATCGAGACCGGGGTCGCGGCCTCCCGGTTAAGGCTCCGGAAAAAACAGATGACGGCGCAAAAATAGATGGCTCGATCGCCATGGCTCTGTTCTCTGGCGTCCAGGAGCAGCCGCCGCAGGCTGTCGGAGAGGGCTTTGCTGCGCGCTGCCGCTTCCTCAGGGGTATGGCCGGGCAGGTTCAGCGCCCAGATAAAACGGCCCTTCCACGATGCACTCAGTCGCACTGCAATGGCGCGCGCCGCAGCTTTGCCGGCAAGAGTGCACTTTCCGCGGGCGGGGCAAACCTCGCACTCGGCATAGCTCTCGATACAAAAACGCGGGTGCTGTTCCAGAAAGGCGTTGCGGCGCTCACAGGGCTCTTCGATCTTGAGGGTATCAATCAGGTTGAGGCTGCTGAAAAACACGCTCTGTGGCATCTCAGGGGCCTTGTAGAAGCCTTCGCCGGGGCCGAGCAGATACTGATGGCTGAGGGCTGCCTCGTCCAGCTTCATTTCGCCGGCATGATCGGTAATGCCGGAGCCGGGATTCGCCCCTAGAAAGAATTTCTGGGCGCATATGTCATAGAGAACGTCCGGAATGTTCTTGGCACTCTGGTCGGCGATCACGATGGCGACACCCACACTTCGCAGCTCCAAGAGGAGGTTGGTGAAGTCCGCCGCAAACGAATACTCATCGCCGGTTGTACGCCGGCAGCCGGTGAGCAAATTGTGCGCTTCATCGAGGATAATTACAAGGTTTACGCGCTTGCCTGCGGTGTGGGTGAGGTTCAGCCGCAGCCAGCAGGATAGGCTGATGAGTAGCATGGATGCGAAGGCCTGCTTGCCCGCGACGCTTGTCAGGAAAGCGAGCTGGAAGAGGTTGAAACCTTTTGCAAATTCACTGACTGGAATGCTTTTTACAGTGTCATAAATGGGACGGTTTTGATTAAAAAGCGCGTTCAGGCGCACAAGACCGGCAGTGCGCATATCGCTTTCGGTTTTCGGCGAGTACCCGCGTTCCCGCAGTTCGGTGTTGAAAGCCTGCATCAGTTCGTTCAAACCGAAAGGCGTTGTGCCGAGGTCGCCCGCTTTCGAACTTTCGCAAAAGCCATACGTTGCAAAAGTTCTGTCCAACGCAGCGCTGAAAAGTTCCTCGAGGGGTCCGTCGAGACGAAAGGCAGCCCGAAGGGTCTGAAGCAAGGCATCGCGGTACTGGCCGAGAGTTACATTCGGAGGGAGAGAGAACGGGTCGAGAAGGAACTCGCCCTCAACCGGACGATAGGTATTGACGTCAACGCCTACTTTTCGCAGGTGGTGCAGCTCTTCTTTTGCACTTTCGATGATTAAAGTAGGAATCTTCTTCTTTGCGAGCTGCATGGCCAGTGTGACCAGCAAGTTTCCCTTGCCGGAACCGGGTGTGCCGAGAATGGCGGTGCCAAGGGGCAGGTTTCTGAGCGGCATCCAGACAGGGTTTCCCTTACAGTCTTGCCCCAAAAGCAGCTCACCTTTCGTTTTCGTTGTGACAGGCAAAAGGCCGGGCAGGGTGTCATTGTTAACGGGCAGGCCGTACTGCCCGGCTGAAGCCGTCAGGCTGGTGAGGGCCGCTGCTTCATACGGAAGGTAGGCATAGCACAGCGGCTTGTAGAGCGGCACGACGCCGCTGGGGCAGGGGGCCGTTTCGAAGATCCTGCCGTCGATCGGGGCTTTTGCGTTTTCGGTGGTCAGCGCGCCGCCGAATGCGGTGCAGACTTCCGCTGCAAGCAGGCCGGAGGGGTCGCCGCTGATGCAGACAACGGCCTCGAACAAAGCACCCTCGGTCAGAAACTGGCCGGGCAGGCTTTCAGCCGGCCATGTCCGGGTTTGCAGCTGGCGCTGGACTGTGTCGTTCAGTCCGCTGCAGCGCCGGACAAGCAGATGAACCGCGCAGCCCTTGATCCTGCGCAGCCGGGCAAAGGCTGCGTCAAATATACCGGCGGTGGTGAGCATACGCTCCGGCAGAGCCATGCGCTGTGCGGGGCCGGCGCCGCCGGAAATATATCGCTGCTGCACGCTGCGGTGAAGGATCTGGCACGCCGTTTCCTTGGCCGGCGCATCACCGGCGGGTGATGTCAAAAAGCCATCCAGCTGCAGCCGCAGCTTTGCCTGGTCAAGGGTGACGGCGTCCGACAGACCCACCGCACACGAAACGCTGCTGCCCTCTGCGGCCCAGCGGATGTGAAGGATGCCGCCCGCCGGCAGCACCTCACACAGCGAGGCCGGGGGGCGGCTGCCCTCACGCAGAAGCGGAACGTGGGTGACCTTGTACTCTTTCATGAGCGAACCCTCCTTTTTACGGCTTCAGCTTCAGCGCGGATGCTGCATCCAGCAGGCCGGCCTTGACGCCGAAGGCGAGCATTTCCGCAGGCGTGATGCGCTTGCCAAGCTGGGCGACGAGATTTGTCATCTTTTCGATTTGTTCCTCGCTTGCGCCGGGGTTTGTCTCAACAAACCGCGTCAGAATCGCCATGGCCGGTTCGCTGACCGAGTCGCGGTCAAAGCACTTGATGGCCGCTTCGATTAAAAGCTGCTGCGCGCTCATGCGCATCTCGTAGCCCCGGTTGAGCTGGGTAAGCAGTTCATCCAGATTGCTGATGGAAATCTGCAGGGAGGCGTTCTGAAAACGGAGCCAGCTTACCTTATTATTTGCAGCCTTACAGACCTGATCGCCCATGGTCAGCTCCATCTGCTTGAGGTCCTGATTGATCTTCAGCGCATCGCCATCAAGGGCTGCAATGCGGGACCGAACCGTCTGCTGTACGGCCTGCTGAATGGTATAGCGGCCTTCTTCTTCCGGGTCTCGAAAGACTCCTGCAAGATGCTCCTCTACCATACTGCGGCCGTCGCGGCAGCGCGTCTGGGCGGAGAAGACAACATTCGTCTTGACGTTCAGCACCTGACCGTTGCTTTGGCACACGGGAACATCAAAGCTGCTATTGAAATCCACCGGATAAGGCTTGGTATCCACCACATAGATGCCGCCGGTGTGGGGCATGGGGAGGAACTTCTCCCAGAACTCAACGCCCGTTTCCAAAGCCTGGCCATTTCGGATCGGGCCCTGCAGCTGGTCGTCAATCACCACGTAGATCTCGCGGCCGGCAGAGACGCCGTCGCTGAGTGTGAACAGCACACGCCGGCCATTGCTCAGATAGGGCAGCGTGTCTTCCGAGAGCATCCGGTTACTGACCCGGACATTCACCTCATCGAAAGCAAGATGGGAAATTTTGGTAGCCATTACGGCACCTCCTCCAGCTCCTTCAGCTCCTTGCGGAGAACTTCGATCGTGTTGTTCAGGGCGGTGAACTCCTCCGCAGCGGGTCGGAGGACCTCATCCTTGAATTTGACGGCTTCGCTTCCGGAGAGGCGTTTGGCCTTATCAAGCAGCAACCGGAGATATACCTCAGCCTGTTTGCGTTTTTCAACCAAGCGGTTGAGCGCCATTACCTGATGTCCACGGTGAACCTCTTCGGCAACGCCGGCCTGGAAAGCATCCGTAGTGACAGCCTCAGGATCAACCGCCAGAACATAGGTCTGGTCATCCCCGTGGTCGGTCAGCTTCAGCAGCTTTTCAACGCGGTTTTCCATGGACTCTTCGGATGCTTCATCATCCCCCTTGGAAAAAAGTGCCTCAGCTGCCCGCCAGCCCTCGGCTTCGGCGCCGTCACTATATACGCCTGCCGCTGCCACGATGCCATCGAGGTGCTGGATGCGGAAATGCTGCTTGACCGTCTCCGGACTCTGGCACATCGAACTGGTAGCGCTGCCCACACAGGCAGGGTCTTCCGGCAGGGGAGGCGGAAAATGGCCGCTCGTATCGATACAGAAGACACCGCTGTCTCCCAGGCAATAACGCGTGGTGCTGTTATGAGCGTAATCGATGACGGCAACTGCCAGCGTGCAGCCATAGGCTGCCACGGGGTGGAGCCGCGCTGCGCTGAGCAGACCCATCTCGCGCTCGCTCAGAGGGTGGCGGGCCATGTGCCGGGCCACCATGTGATCGTACAGCCATTTGATGTCCGCAACCACCTCCTCGTCGGGCGCGTCCGAAGGCAGGACCTTTTGGGCTGCGTATACCGCGAAGCGGGCGCCGATGCCGCTGCGGCTGTATTCAGGGCTGCCATGGCCGTCGGCAACGGCCAGTACCAGTGTGAAATCGGGGGTCTGAACGCGGCAGAGGCGGTCCTGGCAGGGCTTATGGCGCATGATATGGCTGCTGCCGGTGCGGCAGCGGGCAATGACTTGATGCATGGTGATACCTCTCTCCGCTTGGCTTAGTTCAGGGTGTTCATGATCTCATCCATGAGCTGCTTTGCGCTCTTGTCGCGGTCCTCGACGCGATTTTTGGCTTCTTCTGCCAGAGAACCATTGCTCTTCTGACCGTTAACGTGCGTCTCGATCGAACTGAGCACCGAAGAACCCATAACGACCGGGCTGATATAGTCAGAAAAATTTTCACGGATACTCACGATATTTTGCTTGCCGCCGGCAATCTTCTCCACGTAGTGGAAGTCGCTTTCGCTGCCGACGTAGACGCAGAGCACCTCGCTTTTCTTGGTAAAGAGCTGGTTGTCCATCAGGCGGTTGAGCGCGGCATCACGTGCAGACTGGATATCCGTGCCATGCATGTCGGTGATCAACACGTTAACGGGCTTATAATCGGAGCGATGCGCACCCTTGAAGCCCTCGGCCTGACGGCTGCAGGCGGAGTCCATTTCGCGCAGCAGAGCGGTCAAATTTGTGCCGCCGTCGCAGTAAAAAGTGCTGTCATCCACAACCTCGAGCAGCTGGGCAGGGTCGAGGAATTCGTTGTTGAGGACATGAACATCATTGTTGAAGGTGATGATCTTCACAAGGAACTGGCAGTCTTCAGCATTCTTGTTCTTTTCGGCAAGCTCGGTCAGCAGGTTCTTGGTGCCTTTCGTCATGTCAGCTGCGTGGCCAGACATGCTGCCGCTCGTATCGACCCACATGGTGATGCGGCAGACCCGGAGGCCGTCGTCGTTGAAGACGGTATCGACAGCTTCCTCGAAAATGCGGATGCGGTCGTTGAAATTGGGCTTGCAGTTTGCATAAGTAGACATGGTAACGTTCCTTTCTCTTTTTGTTAGTCTTCGGCGTTCTTGTTTTTGTCAGCAAGTTCCTGGAGGAGGTTCTTCACGCCCTCTGCCATAGCCATATCAGAGGAGTGACCCGCCATAGAGCCGCTCGTATCGACCCACATGGTGAAGCGGCAGGTGCGGAAACCGTCGTTGAAGACGGTTTCGGGTTCGGGTTCGTCCTCGAAAAAGCGGGTGTTTTCAAAAGTAGACATAGTAACGTTCCCCCTCTTTTATCAATCAGTTGAGTTTGTAACCGGCGGAAATGCACTTTGCGAGCAGCTCAGCGGTTGGGCGCTGGGCGGGATGATGGAGAGCGTCAGAGGAGAACGAAAGCAGGAAATACTTCTTTACGATATCCGGCAGGAGCTGCCAATGGGTGATAACTGCCGGGCTGGCGCAATTGACGCGGCTTGTGATGATAAACTGCGGATTTACGCCGAAATTCTGCTTGACGTTGTCTTCGGACCACTCGACACTGTGGGTATACTTGCCGTCGAGGGGGTTGGATCCGCACATGATGCGGAAGGCCCAAACAGCAAGACTGTGGCGGTCGCTTTCTACCGAGGGCGATTTGCCGAGCAGGATCTCCGGTGCGCGGTACTGCGCTGTGCCGCTCATGCCCAGCGTGTAGGTGTGGCCGCTGGCAGAAGCCGAGGGGAGCAGGCCGTCGGTATCGATGAGGGCAACCTCAACGTGACCGTCGCGATTGGTCTTGTAAAGGAAATTTTTACCAGAGACGTCACTGAACACATAGCCTGCCTTGTGGATGGCATCGATGATGGTTGCGGCCTGTACGATCACCTCGGCACGCTGCTTGACGGTCATGCCGGCGGGGTCGTTCGGGTCTTTTTCATTCAGCTTCGGCAGGTAGTACGGATCGTTCAGCTGGGCCTCATCGTGGGTGGCTTTGCTGTTCCAGCGTTTGACATAGCTGATCAGACGGGAGCTTTCGGAATAGCCCTCCAGGAACGGCATGATGAAGCAGAACGAGCCGCTCTCGGTCTGCGAACTGATGGCCAGCGGCCAGGTCATGTTCGGAGCGGGAGGCTCAAATTTGGCCATTGCAGCCAGCTTGCGGTAGTACTTGCTTTTGTCGTTTGCGAAGTTTCCATAGACATGCTTCATACAGTATTTCTGGCTGCTGCCAAGAAAGCTTGCCTTCTGGACGATATAAGTATCTGCCTGGCCGCCGCCGGCCAGAAAACGCACCACCTTATATTCGGTTTTCACGGGACGGCCGTTTTTGAACTCGCTGAAGGCGAGCTTGGTGCCGGGAGCAAAATTGCCCTGATTTGCCATATACTATCCTTCTTTCACAATTATTTGCAGGAGCTTGCCGGCGGCATCCGCTGCCTTCCGGGGCAGCGGAGCAAGAGCCGGCGCGTTGCCGGGTGCGGAGGGGAAATTTTGGCGGAGCCACTGGTGCCGGTGGCTTTCCATGTAGACGTCAGACTTGAGGAAAAACTCATAGTCGGGCGGCTTCGTCTGCAGATCCCAGGTGACATCGAGGTGGTACCACTGGGGGCTGCTGCACCCTGGCAGCTGCAGGAACACGATGTTCCAGGCGTGGAGGCCGGGCTTCTCTCCGCCGCCGTCCCCTTCGCCGTGGATGATCTGGCAGGGGATTCGTTTGGCAAGGCACAGACGAAGGAAAAGCTGCGCGATCCCTTCACACACACCAGTCTGGATCAGAAGGGGCTTGTACCACAGGAAGGTGGTTTCCTCCGGAGGGTCCTGCTCCAGCGCTGCATGGTCGTAGGTCACATTTTGTGCGATCATGTCGTAGAGCAGCTGCACCAGCTTGTACGGCTCTGCGTCCGGAAGGCTCTGTGCAAAGCGCCGGAGGATCGCCTCGGCCCGTTCGCTGGCCTGCGGGTTTGCCTGCACCAGCTTTTGTCTGTAGTAGACGATTCGGTTGACGCCTCCGTACGAGCCATCACCCTGCAGAGCTTCGCGGTTTTCGTCAAGCAATCGGCCTCTCTCCTCTCCTGTTCTTTCAGCGTTGCGGTCCAGCGGTTTGCGTCTCGCTTGCTGTGACATCAGTATACCATGTTTCGACATAAAATCAAGCGTTACTACGATAAATATTTTCCGAGTTTTCACTCGGAACCGGCCCGCATTCCGGCTTTTTCCGCCGCTTTTTTTGGGATTTTCGGGTGCCGGCAGGGCTGTTCCGGGCCGTTCGGTGCGCTGCGCTTGGAAAAAGATTTTTTTCTGACCGGAAAATGAGAATTTTCGGGCGAACCGGCAGGATTCCGGGTTTTGAGACCGCTTTTTTCGGAATAACGGTTTTTGACCCGAAAATCGGCTGCGATTCCGAGTCTTTTCTCGGAATTGATTCCGGTTGTTTTCTGATTCGGAATTTGTTATAGTAGAGCCAGAACACTGCGGACACTGCTTTTATAAAGAAGGAGGACTAAAAAATGGGCTTGTATTATGGCGGCGGAGAGGAAACTCTGGCAGAAGCTTTTAAGGGAATGTTTGGAATGTGGGAAAAAATGATGGGCCTGTACGGGCAACCTGCAAACCCTGCGCTCCCCGAGGATGCCGTGATGGTGAGCTGGGAAAAGCTGAACGAGCTGAACCAGTACATTCAGACCGTGGCTCAGAAAGAGGATAAGCTTGAACAGTGGGAGAAGAACCTTGCGTTCAGGGAAAACCGGCTGAAAACCAGCAAAGAGGAACAGGAGATCCGGCGTCAGACTCTGGAGCAGGACGAAAAGAAGCTCCATGAAGAGCAGAAGGCTCTGGCTAAAGATCAGCAGGCTTTCGCCGACGAGAGAAACAAATGGAACACGGAGTTGACAGAGCGGCGCAGCACCTGCGAACGCCTGAAGGCTGAGGCCGATGCAGCAGAAAAGCGCCGCGACGAAGCGGCTGCACGCGCGGCAGAGGTTGAGGTCAGAGAGGCAGCGCAGAATGCGAGAAAAGAAGCGCTTGATGCGCGCACTACCCAGCTTGATGCATGGGAGCTGCGGCTGACCGGCCGCGAAGAGGCCCTGGAACAAAGAAATGAATGGGCCGCAAGCCGCACGGCTGCGCTGAACAGCCTGAAGAGCACCCACGACAGCATCGGTGAGATCCTGGCCGCGGCCAAGAGCATCGCGCGGAAGCTCAACGATGACCAGAACACAGTGGAAGGCGGCTTTGCAAAGGGCGGGCTGAAGAGCATCATCCACCAGATCCGCACGCTGTACCGCGCAAATACCGGCGAGTCCGCTGCGCTGGCCAAGGAACTGGAACTGATCCTGCGGCAGGACTTCGGCTGCAGCTGCATCGTGCCGGAGCAGGGAGAACCGTTTGACCCGCTGACCATGGCCAAAAACGACTTCAACATGCCGGACGGACCGGTCGGCAAAGTGGTTGCCTGCGGCTGGATGCTGAACGAATCGATTCTTGAAAAAGCAATTGTCATCCCTCAAAAGGAGGTCTGATCCATGCCTGTAAATAATACTGCATCGCTGCGCAACGCAATGCGTGCGGCTCTGGATGAAAAAGGGGTCTCGGTCGCGTTCGGCCTGGACTTTGGCACCTACCGCTCCATGATCGCCACCTACGACCGCGACAGCGGCAGCCTTGCCGTGCCGAACTACTCGGATGCCTGCCTTGGCGGCATCCCTTCGCTGTTCTGGTGCACGGCGGACGGCAAGGAGTGGGTGGGCGACGAAGCCTATGCCCGCGACTGCCTTTCGAACGACCCCGACGGCGTTTGCTCCAGCGTCAAAACCCATCTGCATGAAAAAGAGATCGTTCTGCACGGGCACAGCTATACGCCGCAGGAGATCGCCGCGCGCATCGTACAGCGCGTTGTGGCGGTGACGAATCCTCTGCTGGAGCAGGAGTATATCGATACCGAGTTCGATGCCATTACCTGCGGCATCCCCGTGCGGTTCGGTGCCCCGGAGCACGATGAGATCAAGCGCATCGTCAGCAAGGCCCTTGGCCCAGGCAAAACGGTCTCGATCGTGCCGGAGCCGATCCTTGCGGCGCTGTCAACGGACTTCTATCTGGAAAAATCCGGCAAATCCACCAACCGCCCGGTTCTGGTGTTCGATATGGGCGCCGGTACGTTCGACACGGCGCTGCTCCAGCCGAACCCAAAGCCGACTGCGAGAAATGAGTATCCCTATATCGTGCTTACCTCGGACGGCTCCGAGATCGCCGGCGATGCAATGGATACGCACATGGAGCAGCTGATGCTCAGCAAGCTGCCCGCCGGCAAAGAGTGGGATACACTGAAGAACACCCGCCATCAGGACCGGATCGCCCTGCACTTTTCCGCCCGCAAGGTCAAGGAGCGCCTGTCCATGGAAGGCTGCACCGAGATCGACGAGCTGATCACGACTTCCGCCGGGGGACGCTGCACCCTGCATATCACCCGCGCCGAGTATGAGCAGTGCATCTGCGATGATATCCGGAAGAATGTGGAACTTTCGGCGAAGATCGTAGAGGAAAAAGGATTCTGGAACAATGCTGCGCTGGATATCGTCCTTGTGGGCGGCTCCACCTATCTGCCGCTGGTGCGCAAGCTTCTGCTGGAAAAATTCAGCTGGCTGGATGGCAGCCACATCCAGCAGCGCCTGCCGGAAAAGGCGGTGGCGCTGGGCGCGGCGGTGTACACGGCGCTTCCGTCGGTGGTCCGGCCCAAATTTGCGCATGGATACGGTGTTTCCACCTACAATGTCAAGGAAGACCGGGAAATGATCCATGTCTGCATCCCTTCCCATGCGGATGTGCCCATGACGCAGAAATTTACCTATGCCACCCGCTTCAACGGCCAGACCGGAGTGCAGTTCATGGTCTATGAGGTCGATCACGGCGCACTGGGCCAATTCCTGGAGCTTGCCGACGGCTCCCAGCTGAAGAGCGGCCAGAGAGCGTTTACGATCTACCACGGCTTTGACCGCTCGGTGCCTGCCGACACACAGGTGGAGCTGACCGTTACACTGGACGAAAACGGCATCCTGACGCTGCGGGTCGGCGATTTCGGCATCAGCGCCGATACGGAAGAAATCGTCAATCTGTTCTCTGTCGTAGCAGACGGAGGAAAATAAGATGAAAAATCCCGTTTATTATTTCGGCGAGATCGGAAGCATTCTGTTCAATGGGTTCATGGATCCGAAAGAGGACGATGTCCATGCGGACATCATGGTGCCGGCGAACGCTGTGGCCACACAGGTCAAGGCAAACAGCGGCAAATTCCCCTGCAGAACGCTGTTTGCACAGCTGTTTCTCGGCCCGATGGTGCTGGCGCATCATGGCTCCAAAGCCCCCGAGAAAATCTGGGAACGGCAGAATGCATTGATGCAGGAATACTTCGCTGCGCTTACAGAACTTGGCAAAGAAAACGGGAGCGGCGGTTCCGGCACCGCAGACTGTGCGGTTTTCCGCGACCGTGCACAGCGGCTGATCGACACCCTGAACACAAAACCGGGAAGCGGCAGCACAGGGCTGTTTTATGAGGAAATGAGATCGCCGGAATCCAGCGGCCCGCCCTATGCGGCCAAGGCGAACAACTACCAGACGGCCTCCCGTTATTATGATGCGTGGCAGAGCACACAGAACGAAGAAGCGTTGAAACGCGCCCTGCAAAGCGTGGAAGAGCTGTATACAAAGGAGCTGGACTGGATCTTTTTCGGCGCGGACGGGACGCTGCAAGCCAAGATCCGCGCCATACGCGAAAACTGCCTGCCACAGAGCGGCGGCTTTCTGCCGAAAGGGACGAGCAGCGGCGGCGTTCTGTTCCGGGCGCTGCTCTGCGCGGCCTGCGGCGCAAGCAAAAACAAAGCCGGTGCCCGCCGGCTGCTGGAGGATTTTCTCGGCTTCCCGAACGAGGAAGCGGAAACGCAGGAAACAGCTTCTCCGGGCGCGGTCAATAAGTTTGTGGAACTGTTGGGGGATCCGGACTTCCGCAGCATGATGCACGAGACCCAGCAGACGATCTCGCTGATGGAAAGCCTGATGGAAGCGATGAAGGCCTGCCTGAAGGAAGAGCGGAAAGCGGTTTGTACACAACTCGAACGGACCGACGATGACGAAGAAGAGGAAAAACTGATAAGGCAGATGAAGAGGTTGAAAGAGCTGATCCGGCAGCTGGATCCCAAAGAAACGCGCTGAATGCCGCCAGCTTACCCCGATGCCGCGGAGCCGGAAGCTCCTGCGGCATTTTTTCTGCAAAAAGATACACGGCCCGGCAATTTTCGCAATTTGCATTGTCATTCGGGGGGCGTGATATACTGAAACCGAATAGCAACTGGATTTGTTAAAAAGTTGTTTTGGGGTGGAATCTATGGAGAAGGTTCGAACAAGTCTGCGAAGATGCGGCTGCATTGTATTATGTCTTTTACTTTTTGCGGCGGCGCTGCCGGTTTCTGCCTTTGCGGAATGTGCGGAAACCAAAACCGTCCGGGCCGGATGGTATGAGGATGCCTACAACCTCACCGGCGAACACGGCGAGCGCAGCGGCTACGGCTACGAGTATGAACAGGCGGTGGCGGCTTATACCGGCTGGTCTTACGAGTATGTGCGCAACGGTTGGGCCAACCTGCTGGAAATGATGGGAAACGGCGAGATCGACTGTGTGGTCTCCACCGAGACCCCGGCGTGGGTGGAGTTCGGCATGTCGGCCATCGCCGTTACCGGCGGCACGGATATCTACTTTGCCATCAACAAAGACCGCCCGGACCTGAAAGAAGAACTCGACAGCGCTATGCGCAAAATGGAGCAGGACAAGCCGTTTTACTCCGATACGCTGTATCAGCGGTATCTGTCGGCGGTGTCTGTGCCGGTGCCGTCCAGCGAAGAAAAGGCATGGCTTGAGCAGCACGGTGCGCTGAAGATCGGCTTTCTGAAGCAGGATCCCGGCATCAGTATGCTGGAAGAAGGCAGCGGAAAGCTGACCGGCGTGCTCACGGACTACAGCTCACTTGCCAAGGACAGTCTGGGCGACCAGACGCTGGAATTTGAGCTGCATGGTTTCGACACGCTGGAAGAGGAGATCGATGCGCTGAAAAACGAAGACATCGACTTCATTTTCCACTTTACCCAGAACCCCTACATTGCCGAGGAGAGCGGCTTTGTGCTGTCCAACACGGTGCTGGCCTTCAATCTTCAGTATCCTGAAGAAATGAAAAGCGTGAGACAAAAGGAATCAAAATGAAGAAAAAAGGTTGAGACGGATCGCCGGCCTTTTGCTTGCGGCTATGCTGCTGTGCGGATGCAGCACGCTTCCGGGCACGGCGTCCAGCAGCAGGGATGAGCCGAAGGTGCTCACCGTCGGCTGTGACACCTACGCACCGTTCAGTTATCTGGACGCCGACGGCAAACCCACCGGCGTCGACATGGAGCTGGCGACGGAAGCGTTCCGCCGCATGGGTTATGAGTCGGAGTTCCGGTTCATCAACTGGGAGGAAAAGAAAGATCCGCTGGAGAGCGGCGAGATCGACTGCATCTGGAGCAGCTACACGATGGACGGCCGCGAGGACGAATACAGTGGGCAGGCCTCTACATGAAGAGCAGCCAGGTGGTGGCTGTCAATGCGGACAGCGACATCTACACCCTCAGCGACCTTGCGGGCAAGACCATTGCGGTGCGGTCCACCACCAAACCCGAAGATATCCTCCGCAGCCGCGACAGCCGCATCCCGGAGCTGCGCAAGGTGATCTCGGTGCAGAAGCGCGACCTGATCTTTATCCTGCTGAGCAAGGGCTATGTGGATGCGCTGGCGGCCCACGACACCTCCATCAACGAGTTCTCCAAAGAGACCGGGCTGCGGTACCGCATTCTGGAAGAGCCGCTCATGTCCGTCGGGCTGGGCGTGGCTATCATGGATGTGGATGACTTCAAGGCCTGCAACGATACCTACGGCCACCATGCCGGCGACATGGCGCTGGAAACGGCTGCAGACGGCCTGCGAGATCGCCCGCTGGCACCAGAGCGCTGGGACGGGCACGGCTATCCGGACGGGCTGGAGGGCGATGAGATCCCCATCAGCGCGCAGCTGGTCTCGATGGCCGATGCCTACGACGCGCTGACCAGCAAGCGGTGCTACAAAAAGGCATTCAGCCACGAAAAGGCCGTGCAGATGATCCTGAACGGTGAGTGCGGCGCGTTCAACCCGCTGCTCGTCCGCTGCCTGACCGACACCGCCGAAGAGCTGAAACGCGCGCTGAACAACGATTTCCACTGAGACGGAAATGTGAAAGAAATTCACATTTTGCTGGTATTGAGTGACGTTCCTTCATGATGGCTTGACAAAACTGTCCGTGTGGGGCATACTAAATGACGTGTTACAACACACTGAGCTGAATAGAAATCGAATATAGAGGATGCGATGCAGAAGAGTACCTCACGGAGCCGGCGGGCTTTGAAGTGAGCGAAAGGCAATCATCGCCGAACGGGACCTTGCGGCGGCAGGTCTGCGTGGGGGTGCGGAAAAGATCCGTACCACTCCTTCATTGAACATGAAGTGGCGCTATTGCAATTCTGGGTATCTGCTCAGCAGTGCAGCACTCCGCAAGGAAGCGGGGTGAGACAGCGCTGCTGTTCAGGTGCCCTTTTTATTTTGCGAAAAAAGGGCTGCCGGTACGGCTGCGTGTTTGAGTTTGAGGGCTATTCCGCACAAAAAGAAAGGGGAAACAAAAAACAATGATCAACTTCCTGAACTGGCTGGATGGCGTCCTCTGGGGCATCCCGCTCATCGTCCTGATGCTGGCCACCGGCATCTACTTTACCGTGCGGTCCGGATTTTTCCAGTTCACCCACTTTGGCTGGATCATGAAAAACACCGTGGGCCAGATCTTCCACGGCACGGCGGATAAAAATGAGTCCGGCAAGGGTATGCTGCATCCGTTCGAGACCATTGCCACCGCCATCGGCGGCACGGTTGGCTTCGGCAACATTGCCGGCGTGGCCACCGCTGTGGCTGCCGGCGGCCCGGGCGCTGTGTTCTGGATGTGGCTCACCGCTGCTCTGGGCATGATCCTGAAGCAGGTGGAAGTCACGCTGGGCTGCTACTACCGCCACACCAAGGAGGACGGCTCCACCACCTTCGGCGGCCCCACCTATTACATGGAGTACGGCCTTGGCAAGGAGCGCCATTGGGGCAAGCTGTGGCTGATCCCGGCCATCATCTTCGGCATCGGCATCTTCAGCACCTTCTTTGTCACTTCTTCCACCCTGACGGCTTCTCAGGTCGTGGCGGGTGCGTTCCATCTGGGCAGCATCCACATCGGCTCCCTTGAGGTGGAGGGCATCATTCTGGTGGGCATCGGCCTGACCGTTATCGACTACATCATCACCAGCGGCGGCGTCAAGGGCGTGGCCCAGATCTTCTCCAAGCTGGTGCCCGTCATGAGCATCATCTACATCCTCATGGGCATCGTCATGATCGTGGTCAACATCAACCGCGTGCCCACTGCCTTCGTCTCCATCTTCCACGATGCCTTCACCGGCACGGCTGCCATGGGCGGCTTTGCAGGCGTGGCCGTTTCCGAGATCGTCCGCGTGGGCATGGCCCGCGCCGTCTACTCCAACGAGGCCGGCTGGGGTACTTCGCCCATGATCCACTCCTCCGCGCGCACCAATCACCCGGTCAGCCAGGGTCTGTGGGGCTCCTTTGAGGTGTTCTTCGACACCTTCATCATCTGCACCATCACGGCTCTGTCCGTCATCCTGAGCGGCATGTGGACCGACGGCACCAACGGCGGCACGCTGGCTCTGGAAGCCTTCCAGCAGGGCTTCGGCCAGGTGGGCGCATGGCTGCTGGCCATCATCATGATCGTGTTCACCGCCACCACCTCCGGCGGCTGGTTCACCTACTACATCGCCATCCTGAACCACCTGTACAAGAACCGCGAGGGCATCTTCGGCAAGGTGATCATGAAGCTGTTCTATCTCACCCGCGCACTGCCCGGCCTGCTGTGGACCATCTATCTGGTCAAGACCAACAACCAGGGCTTTGTGTGGACGGTCGTGGATATCACCTCGGCCATCCCCACCTTTGTCAACGTGGCGGTCATCCTGCTGCTGTCCGGCGATTACCTCAAGCTGCTCAAGGACTATAAGGCACGCTATCTGGGCATCGGCAAGGTGAACCCCAAGACCAAGCTCTTCTATGAAGAGGACGCTGCGGTCAAGGCCGACGACTGATCGAAAAAAGGAAGCGTAAACCATGAAAATCATCTATTTCAACGGCAATGTCTACACCGGCGGCGAGGCGCTCGTCTCCGCCTTTGCGGTGGAAAACGGAAAGTTCGTCTTTGCCGGCTCCGATGCCGAAGCAAAGGCGCTGGCAGCGGAGGGCGACACCCTGACCGATCTGGACGGAAAATTCGTCTGCGCTGGTTTCAACGACAGCCACATGCATCTGCTCAACTACGGCGCTTCGCTGGGCGCTGCCAAGCTGGCCGAGCACACCGGCAGTCTGGCTGATCTGCAGGACGCCCTGCGGGACTTCCTTGCGGCGCATCCCCGCAAGAACGGGGCATGGCTGCGGGGCCGCGGCTGGAATCAGGATTACTTCACCGATGTGCACCGGATGCCCGACCGCTACGATCTGGACAAGGTGTCCACTGAGGTGCCCATCCTCATCACCCGCGCCTGCGGCCACTGCCTTGTGGTCAACTCCAAGGCGCTGGAGCTGCTGCCGGTGTCCAAGGACACTCCGCAGCCCGAGGGCGGCCGCATCGGTCTGGACGAGAACGGTGAGCTGGACGGCCGGTTCTATGATAACGCCATGGATCCGCTGTATGAGTCCATCAAGGCTCCGGACCGCGAAGAGCTGAAGGAAATGATGCTGGAAGCCTGCAAGGAGCTGAACCGCTACGGTGTCACCAGCAGCCAGACCGATGACTACTGTGTCTACCGCAGCATCCCGTACTCCGAGGTAAACGAGGCGTACAAGGAGCTGGAAGCCGAAGGCAAGCTGACCGTGCGCGTGTACGAGCAGTGCAACTTTACCGAACCGGAACAGCTGCAGCAGTTCCTTGCCGACGGCAACATGACCGGCAAGGGCACCGACCGCTTCAAGATCGGACCGCTGAAGCTGCTGGGCGACGGTGCTCTGGGCGGCCGCACCGCTTACCTGAGCAAAGGCTATGCCGACGACCCGGGCAACCACGGCTTCCCGCTGTTCTCCAAAGAGACGATGCAGGCGCTGGTGTCCTGCGCCAACGCTGCCGGGATGCAGATCGCGACCCACGCCATCGGCGATGCCTGCCTTGACATGGTGCTGGACTGCTACGAGAACGCCCTGAAAGAGCACCCCCGCACCGACCACCGCCACGGCATCGTCCACTGTCAGGCCAGCCGCGCCGACCAGCTGGAACGCATCGAGAAGATGAACCTGCACGTCTACGCGCAGAGCATCTTCCTCGACTACGACAACCACATCGTGGAGCAGCGTCTGGGCAAGGAACTGGCTTCCACCAGTTACAACTGGAAGACCCTGAAGGACCACGGCGTGTCCGTTTCCAACGGCACCGACTGCCCGGTGGAGCTGCCGGACGCGTTGGCCGGAATGCAGTGTGCGGTCACCCGCACCTCCCTGCATGACCATGTTGGTCCCTACCTGCCGGAGCAGGCGTTCAGCGTGAAGGAAGCACTGGACAGCTACACCATCGAGAGCGCAAAGGGCAGCTTTGAAGAGAATGTCAAGGGCCGCATCGCGCCGGGCTATCTGGCAGATTTCGTGGTGCTGGGCGAGAACCTCTTCACCATCCCCCACGACGCCATCAAGGATGTGCCGGTTCTGGCTACCTATGTGGGCGGCGAGTGTGTCTACAAAAAGTAATGGCATCTGTGTCATAAAACAAGAAGGAGAACTTCCCGCGGGAAGTTCTCCTTCTTGTTTTATATGTTACAGTGCAGGCATCTGGTTCTCGATCCAGTCGGCCAGCGGGGCAAGGTCGTCCAGCGGAAAGTCTGCCCCGGGCACATCGCCCGCCACGGCCATCGGCTGGAAGGCCACGCTCCCGGTGCCCGCCGCCTTGCGGATGACCTCGATCTTGGGCCAGCCGCTGTCGTTGAAGCCTTCCAGCAGCACCAGATCGTAGCTGTGGCGCTCAAACAGGGCAAGCAGGTCCTGCTCGTTCAGGCGGAATTCCTCGGTCAGCAGATAGCGCCCTGCGCTGAACACGGCCACACCGGCAGCGCCGGCATTGTGGAGCCGGGCGGTGTCGGGGTCGGCGGCGTCCAGCTCTGCCTGCCGGATGACGCCCACTTTCAGCCCGCGGGCCTTGAGCACCGGGAGCAGCGCGGCCAGCAGCGTAGTTTTGCCGCAGCCCTTGGCACCACTGACGGCCAGCACGGCCGGATGTTTGAAATTCAGTTCGGCGGCAAGCGCCTGTTTCTGTTCACTGTACAAAAGAAATCCCTCCCTTAATCTCCGATGCGGACGAACCGGGGCTGCACTTTGCCGTCCCGCTCCACGGTCTCGCACCACATGGCGGCCGGGCGCACCCAAAGCCCCCGTTCGCCGTACAGAGCGCGGTAGACCACCAGCTCTTCCTCTGTTTCGCTGTGGTGCGCCATGCCGAGCACCTGATATTCATTGCCCTTGAAATGCCGGTAGCGGCCGGGCTGAACGTTGTACTTGAATCCTTCCATGCTGTCCTCACTTCGATTTCTGACTTGAACCATTATAGCATACTTTCCCGCCATAAAAAAGCCGCTGCACAAAGAAAAAGGCGGCTGCCGCTTAAAACGGAAGCCGCCGGAAAAACTGCTGTTACAGCTGCGCCTTGCCCATGCAGTAGGTCTGCAGGACATCGTAGTTATCGTCCAGCACCACGATATCGGCATCCTTGCCCACCTGCAGTGAACCCTTGCGGTCGTCCAGGTGCAGGCAGGCGGCCGGGTTGATGGTGCAGGCGTTCAGGGCGTAGTTGAAAGGCACCATGGCCTCTTCCACCAGAATGCGCAGGCCTTTGTTGATGTTCAGGGTGGAGCCGGCCAGCGTGCCGTCGTCCAGATGGGCGCTGCCGTCCGGGTAGACGGTGATGCGGTTGCCGCCGAAGATGTACTCGCTGCCGACGGGGGTGCCCTTGGCCATCAGGGCATCCGAGATCATGATGGCGTGGTCCGGGCCTTTGCTCATGAAGTAGTTGTTCAGGGCAGCCGGGGTGGAGTGGCAGCCGTCGCAGATGATCTCGCCGTACATGGTGCGGATGCGGTAGGCGGCACCCACCAGACCGTTGGCGCGGTGGGCAAAGGGGGACATGCCGTTGTACACGTGGGTCATGGAGCGTGCGCCGTTGGCCCATGCCATCACGGCCTGCTCGTAGGTGGCAGCGCTGTGGCCCAGGCTGACCACCACGCCGTGGGCAGTGAGGTAGCGGGTCAGGGCAAAGTTCTCGTCGTGCTCGGGGGCAAGGGTGATGTAGCGGATATGGCCCCGGGCTGCCTGCTGGTATTTCTGGAACTGCTCCACCGTGGGCTTTGCAATGTACTCGGGCGGCTGGGCACCCTTGTACTTCATGTCGAGGAAGGGGCCTTCGAAGTGGATGCCGAGGATCTCGGCGCCTTCGTAGCCGCCCTCCATCACGTCGGCCACGTTGGCCACGGCATGGGTCAGCACCTCCTCGCTCTGGGTGACGGTCGTGGCCAGAAAGCTGGTCACACCTTCGGAGACGATGTGCTTTGCCCAGTAGCGCAGGCCCTCGGGCTTTGCGTCGTTGGTGTCGAACTCATAGGCACCGTGGCAGTGGATGTCCATAAAGCCGGGGACGATGCGCTTTGCGCCGTAGTCCGCGTCGGCGGTCTTTTCGCCGTAGGGGAAGATGCCGGTGATCTTTCCGTCTTCAACTTCGAGTGCCGCCGGCACGAACTGGTCGGCGATCCAGACTTTCTGGCTTTGGATGATCATGGAAAATGCCCTCCCGTAAAACCTTCATCATATTTCTGTCCATGCCCTCCGCGAGGAGAGCGACAAAATAAATCCTGCAGGCAGAAATCTGCTCACAGAAAAAGTATACCATTTTTTGTGCGGATTGACCAGACGTTTGGCAATGTTTTTGAAAATTCTGGGCAAGAAAACGGCAAGCTGGCTGTGGACTATATGGCGCAGTGCAAGCCGGGTTTCATCGATCTGGTGCTCATGGATATCATGATGCCGATGATGGACGGCTATGCGGCCACCCGGGCCATCCGCGCGCTGAACGACCCGGCCATTGCCAATGTGCCGATCATTGCCATGACAGCCAACGCCTTTGACGAGGATATGCACTCGGCTATGAAGTCCGGAATGAACGGCTATCTCTCCAAGCCGCTGGATGCGGATAAGCTCTACGCCATGATGCGCAAGTGTCTGAAATGAATAGAAATATGCCTTCCCCCTCGGGGAAAGCCTTGGATGGGTTTTACTGTAACATGAAAGGGGCCGGTGCACACTTCCTCGTGCATCGGCCCCTTTGTTCAATACGAACTCAGCCCCAGGCTCACATCCAGCGCCTGATCCACCCGCTTCTGGTCCTCCGGGGTGATCTGGCCCGCCCGCTCCCGCAGGCGGTGCTTATCCAGCGTGCGGATCTGCTCCAGCAGCACGATGCTGTCCTTGGCAAGGCCGGTGTCCGCCGCCCGGATGTTGATGTGGGTGGGCAGACGGGCTTTGTCCAGCCGGGATGTAATGGCCGCTGCGATCACGGTGGGGCTGTGACGGTTGCCGATCTCGTTCTGCACGATCAGCACCGGGCGCACGCCGCCCTGCTCCGACCCCACCACCGGCGAAAGGTCGGCGTAGAAAACTTCTCCTCTGTGTACCTCCATGGAATCTCCCTCCCTGCGTTCTGGAGGATGTGCCCCGCTATGTGATGCGTCCGGCGCATCCTGCCTGCTTTCAGTATGAGCGGGGCAGGGGCCGGTTATGCAGTGCGGGGCGATATTCCATTGTATGCACAGAGTACGCTCAGGTTTCCAGTACGCAGAAGGCCAGCGCCATGCCGCCCTCGTGGCTCAGCGAGAGCCGGGCGGTCAGGCCGTGCTCCTGCACCCAGCTGGCAGTCCGGCCGCTGAACCGATAGGCAGGCGCACCGCTTTCCAGCCGGACGGCTTCGATCTCGCACAGGGAGAACGGCTCCCGCAGGCCGGTGCCCGCCGCCTTGAGAAAGGCTTCCTTAGCAGCAAAGTTGGCCGCTGCGCTGGCAAGGCGATGGGCGCTGCCCCGCCCGGCGGCAAACGGTTCGTCCAGCCCCAGCGCGGCGCGTTCGGCGGCGCCGTAGACCCGCCGGACAAAGGCGGAAGCGTGGGCGCTGGTGAGGCTTTTTTCCAGATGTGCGATGTCGCACAGGTCGCAGCCGATGCCGTAGAGCATGGCAAAGCTCCTTTCTCCGCAAAAGCGGCCGGCGCAGGCTGTCAGCCTGCAAAAACAAAACCGGAAATTTTAGGCAGATTGTGCAAATTGAGGCACTTTATCTTGAAGTTTCCGCGCAATTCGTGTACAATGGGCTTAGTTCTTCCTGAGGGGGTGTATTCCGTGAGTGGCGAGACTGCTATTTTTTCGATCCACGACAAAAAGGACTATGAGATCCATGAGATCGTACAGCAGGTGTACGA
>CAKSZM010000017.1 GCA_934525735.1 uncultured Faecalibacterium sp.
GTCATCGGTCTGGGTGCCATCGGCTCCCGGGTGGCCAACTGCGCCATCGAGCTGGGCATGGAGGTCTACGGCTACGATCCCTACATTTCCATTGAAGCTGCCTGGAACCTGAGCAGCCAGGTGCACCACTGTGTTAATCTGAATGACATGCTGCCCCTGTGCGACTACATCACCATCCATGTGCCCTACCTGCCCACAACCAAGGACACCATCAACGCCCAGACGCTGGCTCTGTGCAAGGACGGCGTGAAGATCCTGAACTACGCCCGCGGCGAGCTGGTGAACACTGAGGCCCTTTTGGACGCCATGGAGAGCGGCAAGGTCTCCGGCTACATGACTGACTTCCCGTCCGACGCCATTCTCGGCAAACCCGGCATCGTGTGCACCCCGCATCTGGGCGCTTCCACCCCGGAAGCCGAGGACAACTGCGCCGTCATGGCTGCCAAGGAACTGAGCGATTACCTGAAGAACGGCAACATCACCCATTCGGTGAACATGCCGGAGGTCAACCAGCCCCGTGCAGGCGGCAAGCGCATCTGCATCATTCACAAGAATGAGCCGGGCATGATCAGCCAGATCACCGCCCTGACCACCGAAGCCGGCCTGAACATCGAGAACATGGTGAACAAGAGCAAAAAGAACATGGCCTACACCATGCTGGACGCCACCGGCGCTCTGGACAAGAAGCTGGCCGAAAAGCTCAGCGCTATCCCCGCCGTGATCCGGGTGCGTATCCTGTAAGAAATCATTACATATCCGCCGGTCCCCGTCAGTTCTCAGCCTGACGGGGATCTTTTTGCTGCCGAAAAAAACCGAAACCGCATTGCGTTCCGCAGCCGGTTAGTTTCGTTTTACAAGCTGTAGTTTGTTCTAAAAAACTGCGCTGTAGTTTGTTTTTTCTGACTACTCACCGTTAAAAGTTAACATATATTAACATTGTCAAATCCTCTTGAAAATGGAAAATTCTGTGCTAAAATAGGCTCGAAAGCAGGCATTCACCGTCTGTTTTTTACTCCGGTTTTACCCGGTCCATTCATCTTACGGGCTGCAAAGCCCTCCAACATGAAATAGAAAAAGGTAGGGAAATCACGATGGATATCAAAAAGATCGCACTGTTCGCCGCTGGCACTCTGTTCGGTTCTGCCGGCTTCAAGATCCTGTCCAGCAAGGACGCAAAGAAGGTCTACACCCAGACCACCGCTGCCGTGCTGCGCATGAAGGACTGCACCATGGAGACCGTCAACAAGGTGCAGGAGCAGGCCGGTGATATTCTGGCCGATGCAAAGGCCATCAACGAGGCTCGTGCTGTTGAAGCCGAGGCTGCTGTGATCGAGGACGCTGCTGAGGAGACTGCAGAGCCGGCTGCCGAGACCGAGGAATAATCTCTGTTTGTGCCTGCGAGCCGCCTTCGGGCGGCTCTTTTGCATGATACAGAGGGAGAGCTATTATGAAATGTACTATTCTGCATGAAGGCAAGGGCCGGATGCGGGTGCATGTGGAAAAAGTCCGCATGACCCTGCACCGCGCCGATGTGCTGGAAGCTTATCTGAACCGCAATGACGCCATCGTCCATGCCGCCGTCTACGAGCGCACCGGCGATGTGGTCATCACCTACACCGGCAGACGTTCGGCCGCTGTGGCCATTCTGGCCGGTTACAAATTCGATGTACCGGAGAATGACGCGCTGGTCACCTCGGCCGACAGCCGCAAGCTGAACCGGGAATATCAGGACAAGATGTTCAACCTTGTGGCAGGCCGCGCCCTGCGCAAGCTGTTCCTGCCTGCACCCATTGCTGCCGCTTACACGGTGTTCCGCTCCATCGGTTTCATCTGGAAGGGCGTGCGCTGCGCGCTGAGCCGCAAGCTGGAAGTGGAAGTGCTGGACGCTCTTTCCATCGGCGTATCCATCCTGCGGGGCGACTACGGCACCGCAGGGTCGGTGATGTTCCTGCTGAACCTTGGCTCTCTGCTGGAAGAGTGGACCCGCAAGAAGAGTCTGGACGATCTGGCCCGCAGCATGGCGCTGAATGTGGATAAGGTCTGGGTGCGCAGCCAGGGCACCGAGGTTCTGGTGCCGCTGACCAAAGTGCGCTCCGGCGACGAAGTGGTGGTGCGCAGCGGCAATATGATCCCGCTGGACGGCACTGTTCTGGAAGGCGAAGCCATGGTCAATCAGGCTGCCCTGACCGGCGAGTCCATGCCGGTGCGCAAGGTGGAAGGCTCCACCATCTACGCCGGCACCGTCGTGGAAGAGGGCGAATGCGTCTTTGTGGCAAAGGCCGAGGGCGGTTCCAACCGCTACGACAAGATCGTTGCCATGATTGAAGAATCCGAAAAGCTCAAGTCCAGCACCGAGAACCGTGCGCTGGCGCTGGCCGACAGGCTGGTGCCGTGGTGTCTGGGTGCCACCGGCGTGACGTATCTGCTCACCCGCAATGTCACCCGCGCCATCTCCTGCCTGATGGTGGACTTCTCCTGCGCACTGAAACTTTCCATGCCGCTGGCGGTGCTTTCCGCCATGCGGGAGTGCGGCAGCTACCACATCACGGTCAAGGGCGGCAAGTATCTGGAAGCTTTGTCCAAGGCCGACACCATCGTGTTTGACAAGACCGGCACCCTGACCCGCGCCACCCCGCAGGTGGTGGAGGTCGTCCCCTTCTCCGGCTGCGAGGAGCGCGAAGTGCTGCAACTGGCCGCCTGTCTGGAAGAGCACTTCCCCCACTCCATGGCAAACGCTGTGGTGCGCGCCGCACGGGAACGCGGCATCTCCCACGAGGAGATGCACTCCGAGGTGGAGTACATCGTGGCGCACGGCATCGCCAGCCGGGTTGGTAATGAGCGTGTGGTCATCGGCAGCTATCACTTCGTGTTCGAGGACGAAAAGTGCACCGTGCCCGCCGCCGAGCAGGAAAAGTTCGACAGTCTGAAGCCCGAGTATTCTCACCTGTACATGGCAGCCAGCGGCCAGCTGGTAGGCGTCATCTGCATCTCCGACCCGCTGCGCCCGGAAGCCGCACAGGTGCTGAACAGCCTGCGCGCGCTGGGCATCCAAAATACCGTCATGATGACCGGCGACAGCGAGCGCACCGCCGCCGCCATTGCAAAGCAGGTGGGCGTGGACCACTTCTTCGCCGAGGTGCTGCCCGAGGACAAAGCAAACTTTGTCCAGCAGGCCAAGGCCGAGGGGCACACTGTGGTGATGATCGGCGACGGCATCAACGACTCCCCCGCCCTGTCTGCCGCCGACATCGGCATTGCCATCAACTCCGGCGCCGCCATTGCCCGCGAGATCGCGGACGTGACCATCAAGGCGGACAGTCTGGAAGAGCTGGTGGCGCTCAAGGCCATTGCCAACGCCATGCAGAAGCGCGTGCATGCCAACTACCGGTTCGTGCTCAGCTTCAACTCTGCGCTGATCGTTCTGGGTGCACTGGGCATCCTGCAGCCGGCATCTTCCGCCATGCTGCACAACCTCTCCACCATCGGCATCAGCCTCAAGAGCATGACCAACCTCCTGCCGGAGAATAAAGCTCCGCAGCTGAACGCATAAACTTCACCAACAAAAAGGACGCTGTGCCGCGCGGCACAGCGTCCTTTTTCGTTTTAAGCCTTATTCCAATCCGATCTGCTGTGCGTACTCTTCCAGCAGTTCCCGCTCCAGGAACGGCGTCTTGACGCCCTCGCGGTCGCGGTAGGTCTCATGTCCCTTGCCGATGACGGCGATCAGGTCGCCCTCCTGGGCATGATCCACGGCGTAGTGCAGTGCATCCAGGCGGTCGGGGATCTCCACAAACTTTGCGTCCGGGTTGCCCTTGTTCATGCCCACGCGGATGTCGGCGATGATATCCTCCACCTTTTCAAAGCGGTTGTTGTCCTCGGTCAGGATGGAGAAATCGGCCATCTTTGCGCAGATCTCGCCCATGCCGTAGCGGCGCAGCTTGGAGCGGTTGCCGCCGCAGCCGAACACCACCACCAGACGGTGGGGCTTGTAGGCCCGCAGAGTGGTGAGCAGGCTTTCGGTGGACACCTCGTTGTGGGCGTAGTCCAGCAGGATGGTGAACTTTTTGCTGATGGGCACCAGCTCCACACGGCCCTTGACCACACACTTGCCCAGACCGTCGTGAATGGCCTGATCCGGCAGACCCAGCACTTTGCCAACGGCCAGCGCGGCCAGCGCGTTGTACACGCTGAACTCGCCGGGCATATTCACCTTCACGTCCATCTCGTCCTTGCCGGTGACATGGAACTTCACGCCCAGAAAATCGTGGGTGCGCAGCAGCTCGTAGCCGCTGGCGCGGTAGTCGGCCTTTGCATCGCGGCCATAGGTCACAAGGCTGCAGGTGTGGCCTTCCAGCAGGGCTTCGGTGTTCTCGTCGTCGATGTTCACCACGCCCACATCGCAGCGCTTGAACAGCTGGCCCTTCCAGCTGCGGTACTCTTCAAAGGTCTTGTGTTCGCCGGGGCCGATGTGGTCCGGCGAAAGGTTGGTGAACACGCCCACATTGTAATGGATGCCCGCCACACGGTCCATCATCAGGCCCTGGCTGGACACTTCCATCAGAGCGGTGTCGCAGCCTGCATCCAGAAATTCGCGGAAAGTCTTCTGCAGCTCGTAGCTCTCGGGGGTGGTGTTGGCGGTGTCCTTGTGCTTGCCCATGTAGTAGATGCCGTTGGTGCCGATCATGCCCACCTTGCGGCCTGCGGCTTCCAGCACGCTCTTGATCATATGGGTGGTGGTGGTCTTGCCCTTGGTGCCGGTGACGCCGATCATGGTCATCTTGCGGGAGGGGTTGCCGAAGAGGTTGCCGCTCATCAGAGCCATGGCGTAGCGGCTGTTCTCCACCTTGACCACGGTCACGCCAGGAACCGCTGCAAGGTCGATATCGTGCTGGATGACCAGCGCGCTGACGCCCTTGGCGGCGCAGTCGGCGGCAAACTCGTGGCTGTCGCGCTGGGTGCCCACGATGCACACAAAAGCAAGGCCAGGGGCCGCCTTGCGGCTGTCGTAGATGATATCCGAAATTTCCGTATCCGTGCTGCCCTGTACCAGAGTAAAAGGCACACCTTCCAGTAACTGTTCCAGTTTCATAGCTGCTCACTCCTCAGATGGTTGTTATCACATGGGGTTCTCGTCTTCATTGGCGGTCATGCGGGCCGGGTCGGTCAGCGGCGTTTCCTCTGTGGTGTCCGCTGCATCCGGTGCAGGCTGAGCTGCGGCATCCTCACCGGTGCCGTCTGCTTCGTCCGCAGTGTCCGGCTGTTCCGGTTCTGCCGGCTCCGGCACCACATAGCCGGAGGGCAGGGTCGGCTGACCCTGTGCCAGATAGAACTTGCGGGTGGTGCTGGACGCACTGACGTGGCTGAAATCCAGCCCGCCGGTATCCGTAGCGCTGACGCCCTTGCCGTCGGCATTGGTCAGCACATAGCGGGCGCGGTCCAGCTTATAATCCAGATCATTCAGCGTACCCAGCAGCACGCTGATGCGGTCCTGATACAAAAATGCCATCTGGTCGGTGTCTGCAAACTCGATGCGGGTCACATCGTCCAGCATCCCGTACTCTTCCAGCTTGGTCTGCAGCTCGGCGAGGGCGGCCAGGCGGCCGTCTTCCTGCGGCTCCTGTGCTTCCGAGGATGCCCCGGAAGAGTCCGATGCAGCAGGATCCGCCGCAGGCTGCGGCAGCTCAAAGGCCAGCTGGTCGCCGGGCTGCACCGACACCGGCTCGCCGCCGTACAGGGTCTTCAGGCCGGCGGGCTGGTCTGCATCGCAGGCAAGGATCTTGAATTTGTCCGAGAGGGTCAGCCAGCCGCTCTTGGTCTGCATGGCGTAGGCAGGCACCGCCTCCGTCACTTTTACCACCACGGTGTTGGGGTACTCCCGCACCACCTGAATGGATTCCAGCAGCGGGAACTGTTTTTCCAGCGCCGCCTGCTTTGCGGCAGGGTCGAAGCCGAAGATGTTCTCTTCCAACTGTACCCCCAGCGCCTGCAGGATCTGATCGCTGGTATAACCGGCGGCTTCCTGCACGGCGGTGCCGTCCGCGGTCTGCACCTGAATGGTGCCGATGCGGAACAGCATGGTCATGGTCAGGTACACGCCTGCCGCGATCACCGCCAGCAGCGTGCCCAGCGCCACCAGCCGCTGGATCGTCCGGCGGCGCTTGATGGCGGCGCGGGTCATCTTGCGCTGCTTGCGTTTTTCCCGGCGGACAGGGTCGCGGTTCCGGTCTGTCTGCACCGGGCGCATCCGCTGCGCCTGTGCGTTCTGCGGCCGCTTGAGGGCAGCAGCCCTGCGCTTGCCTCCGGTCCCGTTTTTCCGCTTCGGAGCCGTGCCGGAGCGCCGGGCTGCAGTGCCTGCCGTGCGTGGGCGCTGCGCTGTGCCCGGGTTCCGGCTGCCGCGCGTCGTTTCATTTTCCTGTCGGGTCATGCGCTGCTGAGAGGGGAATTCAATGCTGTTGTCAGTGCGGGTGCGGCGCACGGTGCCGTTGGCCGTGCGGTCCGGCGTAAAACTCAGCGGTTCTCCGTTGAAGCCGTAGCGGTCGTTTCCATTGTTCTGCGGCATAGCGCACACCTCCTTTCCAAAAATTTTTCAGTCCTATGTTTTTTACACCAGCTTCATCAATGCATCGGCAATGCGGTCCAGGCTGTCGTCCACCGACAGGCTGCGGGCATTCTGCCCCATCTGCGCCAGCTTGCCCGGCTCGGACAGCATCTCCGAAACGGTGGAGATCAGTTTTTCACCGGTCAGGTCTTTTTCCTCAATGACCACAGCAGCGCCGGCCTTCTGCAGTTCCATGGCGTTGAAATACTGGTGGTTCTCGGCCACATTTGGGCTGGGGATCAGCACAGCGGCGCGGCCCGCAGCTTCCAGCTCGGCCAGCGTCAGCGCACCGGCGCGGCTGATGACGAGATCCGCAGCTGCCAGCAGCTCCGGCATGTTGTTGATGTATTCCTTCACCACAAGGTCCTCACCCTCGGCAAAGTTCTTCTGCTGTTCCAGATCCTTGAACAGCTGCACGCCGTACTGGCCGGTGGCATGGAGATGCAGCACCGGTTTGTGCTCGTGCTGTTCCCATGCGCACAGGTCGGACACCACTTCGTTGACACGGCGGGCGCCCAGACTGCCGCCGAAGGAAAGGATCACCGTGCGGTCGCCTGCACCCAGCTGGGCACGGATGGCATCGCGGTTTTTTACCTGCGTGAACACTTCCGGACGCACCGGGTTACCCACTACGATGGTCTTGCCGGGGGCACCCAGCTTTTCCACGGCAGCAGGCACTGCGGCAAACACGATATCCACATCCGGAGCCAGCAGCTTATTGGTCACGCCGGGGAAGGCGTTCTGCTCATGGATCGCGGTGCGGATGCCCATCTTTGCAGCGCAGCGCACCACCGGGCCGGACACATAGCCGCCGCAGCCGATGACGAGGTCCGGCTGGACTTCCTTCATGATAGCTTTGGCCTTGGGGCCGGAAAGAATCAGATTCCACACCGTCACGATGTTGCGCTTGATGTTATGCGGCGACAGCTTACGCTGGAAACCGGTGATCTCGATGTGATGGAAGGGGTAACCAGCCTGTGTGACCAGACGGTATTCCATGCCTTCCTTACGGCCGGCAAAATGGATCTCGGCAGTAGGGTCTGCCTTTTTGATGGCTCTTGCAATGGCAAGCGCCGGGTTGATATGGCCGGCAGTGCCGCCGGCAGCGATCAGAACTCGCCTCATGATGCTTCCTCCTGTCAGTTTGGTTGTTCCGCTTCCGTGCGGGCACGGCGGGCGGCTTCCAGATCAATGGTGCGCTCCCGCAGTTCTGCCTCATGGGCAGCCCGGGCGGCTTCCCGCTCAGCGCGGGCCTGTTCCCTCTGCTGTGCGGCGCGTTCTCCGTTGCGCCCGATGTTGACCATGACGCCCATTTCTGCCAGCAGCAGCACCAGGCTGGTGCCGCCGGACGAGAAGAACGGCAGACTGATACCGGTATTGGGGATGGTGTTGGTGACGACCGCAATGTTGCAGAACACCTGCCACGCGATCTGCGACATGATGCCGATGCCCACCATCGTGCAGTACAGATTTTCCGCGCGGTATGCAATGATCAGGCCCTGCACGATGAATACCACGAACAGAACGATGATGATCACCGCGCCGATGAAGCCCAGCTCCTCGCATACCACACTGAAGATAAAGTCGTTGTTGCTTTCAGGCAGCCAGAGCTGTTTTTCCACGCTGTTGCCAAGGCCTCGGCCGGTCAGCCCGCCGGAGCCGATGGCGTACAGGCTCTGCAGGGTCTGATCCTTCATTTCCGCGTGGCCCAGCCAGCTGTCCAGACGGCCCTGCAGGTATTCGATGTTGAACACTTTTGCAATGATCTGCGCCAGATACAGCAGCGGTTCCAGTGCCGCCGCACCTGCGACGATGCAGATCCATGGAAAAATGCCGCCGCAGCCGGTGAGCAGCAGAATGCTGCCGATGATCGCTGCGGTCAGGATCGTGGCCGACATATGCGGCTCAGCGATCAGCAGCAGCGCCACCGGAATGAACGGCAGCACCGGGTACAGAAGCTGCTGACGGAACCGGATGCGGAACCAGTCCTTCGTGGTCAGGTGCTGGCCCTTTTTCAGCTCCGGGCGTTCTGCCCTTGCCGCAATACCGGAGCACAGCAGGATCAGCTCAAATTTTGCCAGCTCGGAGGTCTGCAGTGTGACGCCGAACATCCGGATCCAGCGCCGGCAGCCGTTCAGCGGTGCAAAAGTCAGGGTAACCGCCAGCAGTCCCAGCACGATCCAGTAGGCAGGCTTTGCCGCCCAGCGCAGAAAGCGGTGGTCCACAAAGCTCATGACGTACATGACGGCGAGGCCCGCTCCCGCATAGAACAGCTGCACTCCGATGTAGTGCAGGCTGCTGCCCATGCGCAGATAGCCGGTGGTGTAGCTGGCGCTGTACAGCATCACAAGGCCGAAAACAATGATAATGCCCAGCGTTGCCAGCCATTCGATCATCAGCTGCGACCACGGGCCGGGGTTCCGCTGGAACACCGGGGGGATGCTTCTTCTTTTTTTATGTCTGGTGGCCATCTGCCTTCAATCCCTCTCTTTCGTGCATCCGTTTCAGCGCACAAAGCGCATGGCCAGCAGCAGCCCGCATGCGCTCAGGATGCACATACTGTAAAATAGATTCACAGCGCCTGCGCCGCGCTGTTCCAGCCAGCGGTGCAGCGGCGCCGTGCAGAACAGCGCTCTGCCGGTCGCCCGGTAAAACAGGATCTGCAGCAGCACCATGCCGCCCTCCGCCCAGAAGGGCAGCGCCAGCGGCACACTCAGCTCACCGTAGCCGATGCTCAGCGGGATGCAGCCCACCGCCCCGGCCAGAAACAGACATCCGCATTTGCCCGGGCGCAGCTTTGCAGGCGGGAAGTTCCACAGCAGAAATGCCGTCAGTGCTCCGGCCAGTGCAGCCGGAAGCACTGCCAGCGGGAACCAGCTCAGCTGCGTTTCCAGCAGCATCAGACCCAGCATGGTGACAAATGCCGCCCCGCAGACCGTACCGTCCGCTCCGTCCGCAACGCGCCCGCACTCTGCCAGCGCCACCAGCAGCAGTCCGGACAAAACCGGCGCCGCCGGGCACTGCACATAGCTGCCGCCCGGCAGCAAAAAGCCCGTTGGCAGGCAGCCGTTCAGGGCCAGCAGCCCCAGCACTGCCGCGGCGGCAGCAGCTTCCAGCGCAAGGCGCGCAGCGCACCGCAGCCCCAGCGGCGAGCGGCTGCGCATCCGGGCAAGGTCATCGGCCAGACCGATGCCGCCGAACGCCAACGGGCCGAACAGCCCGATGAGCAGCCGGGACATCATCCGGTCCTGCCCGCCCAGCAGCTGCGGCTGTGCGATGCAGGCCGCGACCCAGCCCACGCCCACGGCTGCCAGCGTGCCGACCATCAGACATAGCCCGCCCATGGTGGGAACATGCTGCGGCCCGTCCGGGTCTGCCGGGCCGCGCTCCAGCTCCCGCAGCATCGGGACCATCAGGTTGCCGAGCGCCGCCGTCAGCGCAAAACCCAGCACCGACGCAGCGATCAAGGCGAAACGAATCATTTTTCAGTCTCCAATTTTGCCGGAATGTTATTCTTCGGCATCCTTCTGCTCTTTGTAGAAAATTTCCAGTACTTTTTCCAACGCCATGCCGCGGCTGGCCTTCACCAGCAGGGCATCGCCCGGCTCCATGCGATTCAGCAAGGCATCGGCCGCTTCGCGGTAGTTGTCTGCATGCATGGTCTTGACGCCCTTTGCCGCCGCCACAACAGCGGTGCGCTTTGCGTTTTCGCCGTAGGTCACCAGTGCGTACAGGTTGCTCTCGGCCGCCAGACGCCCCAGTTCCTCGTGGGCGGAGCGGCTCAGATCGCCCAGCTCCAGCATATCGCCCAGCAGCGCGAACCGGCGCTTGCAGGGGAACTCCTTGAACATGGCCAGGGCAGCCTTCATGCTGTCGGGGTTGGCGTTGTAGCAGTCCTCGATCACCGTGACGCCCTTGCTGTGCACCACTTTCTGGCGGCGGCCGGTCTGTTCGAACTCCGACAGACCCTTGATGACGCCCCGGGCATCGCAGCCCAGACGGGTGGCTGCGCAATAGGCAGCCAGTGCGTTGGCCACATTATGCTTGCCCATGGCAGGGATCTTGACCACGAAGGTACCCTCTTCCTGATCTTCCAGCACAAAGCTCATGCCGTCGTCCTCCTGACGGATGGACAGTGCGCAGACGTCTGCGTTCTCGTCCGCAAGACTGAACCACACCGGGCGCACATGCGCCGGCAGGGCCGCCTTGCGCAGGAAGGGATCGTCGTAGTTCAGCACCAGCGGTGCGCCCTCGGGCAGGCCGGCGCAGATCTCCAGCTTTGCTTTGCAGATATTCTCCTGGCTGCCCAGATTGCCGATATGGGACACGCCAATGCAGGTGATGATACCCACATCCGGGCGGGCCGCACGGGCCAGACGGTCGATCTCACCGGCATGGCTCATGCCCATCTCAATGACAGCATATTCCGTGGTGCTGCCGATGCGCATCAGGGTGCGGGGCATGCCCAGCTCATTGTTCTGATTGCCCTCGGTCTTGATGGTCTCGCCGAAGCCTGCCAGCGCGGCGTAGGTCATCTGCTTGGTGGTCGTCTTGCCCACGCTGCCGGTGACGCCCACCATCTTCGGGTGGTACTGGCTGCGGTAGTTGGCGCCCATCACCATCATGGCATGGTAGCTGTCCGGGCAGAGAATGGCTTTTTCCGCCGGGACGCCCTCCACCGTGTGGTTGACCACCACAAAGGCCGCGCCCTCTTCCAGTGCTTTTGCCGCAAAATCATGTCCGTCGAACTTTTCGCCCGGGAATGCCACAAAGATGCAGCCGGGCCGCACTTCGCGGCTGTCGGTGGTGACCAGTTCCACCTCCGGGTCACTGGTCAGAAAGCCTTCGGGCACCAGCCCGGCCAGAAGCTTGCTTGCAGAGATCTTTTCCATTGGTCGTTTCCCCTCTCTTTTGATTGAATAACTCTCTCCGTCACGGCTTGCGCCGTGCCGGTGTCTTGTTTACCCGCAGGTAATGGTCACGATGGTTCCGCGCTGTACGCTGGAACCGGCAGCCTCGCTCTGGGCCTGCACCGTACCTCCGGCGCTGCCCTCCACCACGCAGTTCAGCCCGGCTGCCGACAGCATCTGGCGGGCAAAATCCGCGCTCTTGCCGGCCACATCCGGCACTTCGGTCTGGCTGCCTTCGTAGGTGTCCGTGTAGAGATAGACGGTGGTGCCGTAAGCCACCTTTGCACCCGCGCGGGGGTACTGGTAGGTCACCGCCGCTGCAGTCTGGTCGGTCTCGCTGGCCGCCAGCTGGTGCTTCAGGCCCTTGATGTTCAGCTGCACCTGTGCGCTGCTCCACTCGGTACCCACAAGGTTCGGCACGGTGACCGTGGTCTGGCTGCGGTCCTCGCCGTCAGTAGCGATGCCCAGATACGGCGCCACCTCGCTGATGATGTTGCCCACAACGGGCGCTGCCAGCAGGGACGAGTAGTCGGTGCGGGCATTGTTGGGGTCATCCAGCATGACGTAAACGATGATCTCCGGGTCATCTGCCGGCAGAACTGCCGCAAAGGACGCCACCTTCTTGTAGTCGCCGTCGGCGCGGCGGTGCATGTTCAGCTGTTCCGACGTACCGGACTTGCCGCCGATGCGGTAGCCGGACACATAGGCATACTTGCCGCCGCCGGTGCCGTTGCCCACCTCGTACTCCATGATCTGGCGGATCACATCGCTGGCGCTCTCGCTGATGACCTGGCGGCGGACGTTGGTGCCGATCTCCTGCACAACGTTTCCGTTGGAATCGGTGATCTTATCCACCACATGGGGCGTGACCAGATAGCCGCCGTTGACGGCTGCGGCCACTGCCGTGCACATCTGCAGCGGGGTGATGGCCATTGCCTGGCCGAATGCCGAGGACGCCAGCTGGACTTCGCCCAGCTGATCGGCCTTGTAGTACTGCATGAAGTTGGTCTCGCTGGGCAGATCCACACCCGTGCGGGAAGTAAAGCCGAATGCACCAAAGTAGTCGTAGAATTTCTGCGAACCGATGCGCTGGCCCAGCTGGATATAATAGATATTGCAGCTCTGGCGCAGAGCGTCTGCCAGATTCAAGGTTCCGTGAGCCTTGTGGCCTGCACAGTGGTAGGTCTCCTTCGCCACGCCGTAAGCACCGCTGCAGGTAAAGGTGGTGTTGATGGTGGCCAGACCGGAGTCCAGACCCATGGCCGAGGTGATGACCTTGAACACACTGCCGGGGTAGTACAGCTCGGTGATGGCCTTGTTTTTCCACTGGATATCGCGGTAGGTGCCGGAGTAATCCGGATCCTCCTCCGGGATCTTGTTGCCGTGCTCGTCCTTGATCTCCTTGCCGTTTTCATCCTTCTGATAGATGGTGTACAGCTCCGGCTCGGCCTGTACCTGTTCGCTGAGATAGGTCAGGTTCGCACTGTAATCCAGCGGGTTATTGGGGTCGAAGTCCGGCTTGGACGCCATGGCCAGGATCGCGCCGGTCTTGACATTCATCACGATGGCGCAGCCGCGGTTTTCCACCGTGTTGGCCGCGATGGCCTCGTTCAGGTACCGCTCCACGATCTCCTGCACATTCACGTCCAGCGAGAGCACCAGATTGGAGCCGTCCTTTGCGGCAAAGGTGGTGGCGTTCTGGTCTGCAATGGCATTGCCCACTGCATTTTTCAGGGTGATGGTGCGGCCGTCCACACCGGCAAGGGTGGACTGATAGGATTTTTCCAGTCCGTAGGTGCCAACGCCCTCGCCGTCCGTAAAGCCCAGCACCGCCGCAGCAAAGGCGCCGTAGGGGTAGCTCCGGTCAAAGTTTGTGCTTGCCGACACCGAGATGCGGCCCTTGCGGGAGCCGTCATCCGGGTTTTTGTGCGCCTTGTTGAACTCCGAAACGTATTTTTCCACCGACAGCTTCACGGCATTGTTCACTTTGGACGCCAGCACTGCATAGGAAGAGTTCACATCGATAAGCGCATCATATACCTTCTGATACTGCTCCTGATACTGTTCCGACGAGGTATCCACGGCATCCAGATTTTCACCGTCGCCGGAAAGCAGACGCAGCGTCAGCTCCCGGCTCACCTCGGCGCAGATGGCCGGGTCCGGCGTGCGGACGATATTTTTTTCTTTTTCCGTTCCGGTCTGCGTATACAGAGCCGTGCTGTACTTGGGGTCGGCCCAGATATCCCATACCCGGTTGGTGGAAGCCAGCGTAATGCCGGAGGTATCATAGATCTCGCCGCGGACGGCCTTGATGGTGATATCCTTCAGCTGCTGCTCGGCGGCCTCCTGCCGGTAAGTCTCGCCGCCCACGATCTGGATGCGGTACAGGCTGTGGATCACGACAGCAGCGGCAAACAGCACCGCCGCCACAGCCATCAGGCTGCAGATGCCGCGCGTTCTGGGGTTCAGCCGGTCTTTTGAAGATGCCGGCCGCACACGGTAGCCGCGGCCGTTCGGTTTCTTGGGGGAAGATTCTTGCATGTTGTTCTCCTGCGGCAGAGCAAAGCGCGTACAGCGGCCCGCCGCTTCTTGTCCTGATCAGATTTGCTGCCCGAAGGCTAAAAACCGAAAAAGCGTGCGCTGCCGCACGCTTTCCCGTTTTGATGGTTTATTTGATGGTGCCGAGGATGTTCACAGCGCCATTATAGATGAAATCGGTCCACTGCCGCACAGCAGACTGGGTACGCTCCAGCGAGTCGCTCTCGCCCAGCCGGATATAGGTGATCTGGCTCTGGTCGATCTTCATCAGGCCCAGACGCCCGGCCGCTTCTTCCACGCTGGTGATGTTGGTCTTACTGTTGAGGGTGCTGTTATAGTATGTATACTGGCTCTGCTCGCTGACGAGCTGTGCCTTTGCATCCTGGATCTGATCGTTCAGCTCCACCAGTCTGGACTCGCTCCACAGCAGACTGATGGCAAACCCCACCAGCAGCGCCACCGCCACCAGATGCATCGCATGGCGGGCCGCCGCCTGACGCGGCGAAAGACGATTTTTGCCGCCCTTTTCGACCCGCAGATTTGCCTTGCGCTGCGGCTGCGGTGCTTTTCTGCGGCGTACTGCCGTATTATAATCGTATGCTGCCTGACCCATGGTTGCTCTCCTCCTCACACAATGCCGGCCTGACGGTCAGCGTTTCAGATTTTTTCCAGAACTCTCAGGTGCGCCGACCGGCTGCGCCGGTTTTCTTCCAGCTCCTGATGATTTGCTTCGATCGGTTTGCGGGTGATCAGCTTCGCCTTTGCCTTGCCGCCGCACACACACACCGGAAACTCCGGCGGACAGGTGCAGGCCGTGGCCCAGCGACGGAATTTGTTCTTGACCAGCCGGTCTTCCAGCGAATGGAAGGTGATCACGCACAGGCGGCCGCCCGGCGCAAGGTGATCGAAGATCGTGTCCAGCCCTTCTTCCAGCGCGTCCAGCTCATGGTTGACCGCAATGCGCAGCGCCTGAAACGTCCGGCGGGACGGGTTTTTATTTTTCCGGCGTTCTGCCGGGGGCATGGCACTGGCTACGATGTCTGCCAGCTGCAGGGTCGTCTCGATGGGGGCGGTCTCCCGGGCCTCCACGATTTTACCCGCGATCTGCCATGCAAAGGGTTCTTCGCCGTAATCCCGCAGGATGCGTGCCAGCTCCTCCCGGCTTTCGGTGTTCACAAGGTCTGCCGCCGTCTCCCCCTGCTGGCTCATCCGCATGTCCAGCGGTGCATCCGCACGGTAGGAAAAGCCCCGGGCTGCATCGTCCAGCTGATGGCTGGAAACGCCCAGATCCAGCAGCGCACCGTTGATCTTTTCAATGCCCAGCTGCTCCAGCGCCTGCCCGGCGTAGCGGAAGTTGATCTGCACCACGGTAGCGGGCAGACCGGCCAGACGGGCACGGGCTGTCTGTACGGCGTCCGGGTCCTGATCCAGCGAGATCAGCCGGCCGCCTTTTTCTGCATCCAGCCGCAGTGCGATCTGGCGGGAATGCCCCGCACCGCCTGCGGTGCCGTCCAGATAGGTGCCTGCCGGGTCGATGGCAAGCCCCTCCAGACATTCGTTCAGCAGAACGGGGATATGCTCAAACAAAGCCGGGTCAAAGGCTTCCTGCTGTTCAAGGTCCATTGGCGCGGCCTCCTTTCCTGAATTTCTCATGTCGTTTGTATCACAGGTGCAGCCCGCGCAGCCGTTCGGCGCGCTGCTCGTTGGTAATGGCCGCACGGCGGGCGTTCCAGACGTCCGTCGCCCAGATCTCGGCGTGGTTGCGGTTGCCGATGATGGTCACATCTTTGGCCAGCCCTGCGTATTCCCGCAGCTCTGCGGGCAGCAGGATGCGTCCCTGCTTGTCCGGCGTCACCTCGCACGCGGTGCTGAACAGATCGCCGGTCACAGCCCAGCTGTCCATCAGCTCGTCATTTTCCAGCTTATCCGCCAGCTTTTCCACTTCGCTCATCGGCAGCGCAAACAGGCAGCTGTCCACCCATTCCAGCACCACAAAGCTCTCGCCCATGGCGTCGCGGAATTTTGCGGGGAAGTTCAGACGCCCCTTGGCATCAATGGTGTAGTCATATCTGCCAAAAAACATCTGTGCGCCCCCTTTCCGAAGGGTTTTCAGGGCTGCAGGCCTACTTTTACCCACTTTGACCCACTGATACGCTTTTATTGTAGCAAATCAATCTCCCGATTTCAAGTGTTTCTCTGCCTGTTCTTGTGGCAAAAATCAACAAAAAAAGTCCCTGCAGGCCGTCGTTTTTACCTGCAGGGACTTTCGTTTTCCCGGGATGTGTAATTTGTGTGTGAAAAGCGCGCGCCTCAGCCGTTTTTCTTGGCGTTCTGGCGCAGGTTTGCACGCACCTTCTTGACCTGAGCCGCATTTTCCACCATGGTTTCCTCGGTGGTCTTGAGCATATTGTCGCAGTAATCGGTCACGGTCTGGCGCAGGGTGCGGGCCTCGGCCTGCGCCGCACCGGTGATCTCGCCGGCGCGCTGCTGCGCTGCCTTGACGATCTCGGCCTCGCTCACAAGGATGCGGGCGCGCTCCTCCGCCTTTTTCACGATGGCCTGTGCCTGCGCATTGGCCGAATCCACGATCTGTGCGCGGTCGTTCACGATCTGCTGGGCCTGCCGCAGCTCACCGGGCAGGTTCTCGCGCACTTCGTCCAGCAGATTGCGGATCTGCTCCGCATCCACGATCTTCTTGCCGCCGGAAAGAGGCACGTTGGTGCCTTCCTCCACAGCATCTTCAATGGTATCCAAAAGTTCCTTCACGTTCATAGCGGTTCCTCCTGCTCATTCCTCCGCGGGCTGTGCGGGCTGTGCGGGCTGCATGGATTTGGTGTACTTCCACAGCAGCACCTTGCCGTACTTGTACTGTTTTTGCAGGGTCAGCTCTCCGGCCTGCGCCGGCAGCACGATGCCCGTCTCGCTCTCGCACAGTACGATGCCGCCCGGCGCGGTGCATTTGTCCACCGCCGGGAGGATCTTTTCCAGCGTACCACCGCGGAAGGGCGGGTCCAGCAGTACGATGTCGAACTGTTCGCGGCAGGCCGAAAGATACCGCGCCGCCTCGCCGATGTTCACCCGGCTGCGGTCGAATACGCCGCAGGCCTTGCAGTTGCGCATGACGATGTTCACTGCCTCGCGGTTCTCATCCAGGAACACGCAGCGCGCAGCGCCGCGGCTCAGCGCTTCGATGCCCAGCTGGCCGCTGCCTGCATACAGGTCCAGCACCCGCGCACCGGGCAGATCGAACTGCACGATGCTGAACATGGCCTCCTTCACCTGCGAAAGGGTGGGCCGGGTCACATCCGTACCGGGCAAGGCTTCCAGCCGCCTGCCCCGGGCATCTCCTGCGATCACGCGCATAGTAGTTCCTCCTCTGCCGGCCGGGTGCCCGGCCGTTTCTGTTTTTCTGTATCCTTTATTATCGCCCGGCAGCATATTTTTGTCAAGAGCCGCTGTGCTCTTCCGCGTTGCGCCGGATGCCGCTTTGTGCTACAATATCTGCAGCAGCGCCGGGCATTTGCGGCGCATTTCACTTTGCAAAGGAGAGTATTTTTCATGAAAGTCCTGCTCATCAACGGCAGCCCCCACGAAAAGGGCTGCACCTATACTGCTCTGTCCCTCATCGCCAAGGAGCTGAATGCCGGCGGCATCGACACCGAGATCCTGCATGTCGGCGGCAAGCCCGTGGGCGGCTGCATCGGCTGCGGCGGCTGCCGCAAAGGCGAGGGCTGCGTGTTCGGCGGCGTGGTCAACGAGGCCATTGAAAAGGCAAAGACCGCCGACGGTTTCGTCTTCGGCAGCCCGGTGCACTACGCTTCGGCCGCCGGCAACATGACCAGCTTCATGGATCGTCTGGCCTATGCCGGCGGCAAATATCTGGCCTACAAGCCCGCTGCCATCTGCTGTTCGGCCCGCCGCGCCGGCACCACCACCACGCTGGACCAGCTGGTCAAGTACCCGCAGTTCTTCCACATGCCGCTGGTCAACGGCTCCTACTGGGCCATGGTGCACGGCTCCAACGCCGAGCAGGTGCTGCAGGACGCCGAGGGCTGCGCTGTAATGCAGGAGCTGGGCCGCAACATGGCATGGCTGCTGCACTGCATCGAGGTCGGCAAGGCCGCCGGGTTTGACCACCCGCAGAACCCGCCCCGCCCCATGACCAGCTTCATCCGCTGAATCTTCCGGAGCTTCCCGTAGTGGGAAGCTCCGTTTTTTTGCGCTCTCCCCCGTTTTGTGCCGGAAAATCCGCAAAAAGGGCAGCAAAACCGTCTTTGCCGTCTTTTTTCGTTCATATCTTTGTGTTACTATAAGATGTAAAGTGATTTGAAAGACGGAGATCCTGCCCATGGAACACTACGATTGGAACGAAGGCTGGCTGTTCAGCCCCGCGTTCGACCCGGCGCTCGTGCGCCCGGAGTGCGAACTGCCGCTGGAGCCGGTGCGCATCCCCCACACCGTCCGGGTGCTGCCCTACAACTACTGCAACGAAAACGAATACCAGCGCCTGTGCGGCTACCGGCGGGAGTTTTTTGCCCCGAAGGAATGGGAGGGCCGCACCGTCCTGCTCACCTTCGGCGCAGTCGCCCACGACGCCACCGTTTTCTGCAATGGGCGGCGGTTGTTCCACCATGCCTGCGGCTACACCGCCTTTACGGTAGACCTGACCTGTGCGCTGCATCTGGGTCAGAAAAACGTGGTGGCCGTGCGCTGCGACAGCCGCGAAGACCTGAACATCCCGCCCTTCGGCGGGCAGATCGATTACCTGACCTACGGCGGCATCTACCGCGGCGTCAGTCTGGACATCAAGGAGCCTGCCTATCTGCGGGACGTCTTTATTGAGGCAAAGGCCGAGGGCGACTTCCGCATCTACACCTCCACGGTGGGCGAGACCGTCGGCTGCACCCTGCAGGCTGAGATCCGCAGCCCCGCCGGGAGCCGGGCCGTGTACAGCGGCGTGCTTTCGCTGCCCATTACCGGCATCCTGAACGGCGTGCATCCATGGAGCATCGACCACCCCACCCTGTACAGCCTGACCGTGCGGCTCATCCGCCCCGGCACGGGCGGCCTGCCCGACCGGGTTCTGGACGAAAAGACGGTGCGGTTCGGCTTCCGCACCGTGCAGTTCGTGGCCGGAGGGCTGTATCTGAACGGTCAGCGTGTGGAGCTGCGGGGCCTGAACCGGCATCAGAGCTATGTCTATCAGGGCTACGCCATGCCGGACAGCATCCAGCGGCTGGACGCCCAGATCCTGAAAAAAGAGCTGGGCTGCAACGCGGTGCGCACCAGTCATTACCCCCAGAGCCCCGCCTTTCTGGACGCCTGCGACGAGCTGGGTCTGCTGGTGTTCACCGAGATGCCGGGCTGGCAGTACATCGGCGATGAGAGCTGGAAGGCGCAGGCCCTGCAGAACTGCCGCGAGATGGTATGCCAGTGCCGCAACCATCCCAGTGTGTTCCTGTGGGGTGCCCGCATCAACGGCAGCGCGGATGACGAAGCCTTCTACAAGCGCACCAATGAAGCCATCCGACGGCTGGATCCCACCCGTCCCACAGCGGGCGCGCGGAACTTCCGCAAGAGCCAGCTTTTAGAGGATGTGTACGCTTACAACGATTACTCCTACCGGGGCCGCGGCCCCGGCTGCGAGGCCCGCTCGGCCGTCACGCCGGACACCCGCAAGGGCTACCTCATCAGTGAGTACGGCGGGCAGCAGTTCCCGGCCAAACCCTTCGACGACGAGCCGCACCGTCTGGTGCAGGCTCTGCGGCTGGCTGCCGTGCTCAACGATTCCATTGCCCAGCAGGGCGTGGCCGGCAGCTTCGGCTGGTGCATGGCCGACTACAACACCCACCGGGAATTCGGCAGCGGCGACCGCATCTGCTACCACGGCGTGCTGGACATGTTCCGCAACCCGAAGCTTTCCGCCGCCGTCTACGCCAGCCAGAAAACGGCCCGCGCACCTTCGGACATCGTGATGGAGGTTTCTTCCTCCATGACGCTGGGCGACCTGCCCGGCGGTGCCCCCACAGCCTGCTGGGTGTTCACCAACGCCGAGAGCGTGCGCCTGTACCGCGGCAATGACTTCATCGCTGAGTTTTCGCCGGACCGCCGGGGACGGTTCGCAGCGCTGCCGCACCCGCCCATCGAAGTCAATGATTTCGTCGGTTCCCTGCTGGAAAAATACGAAGGCATGGACCCCGCGTCCTCCCAGCTTGCCGCCGCCATCCTCAATGAGATGCGGCGGGACTCCATGGAGCTTTCGCCCCTGTCCAAGGCGCGGATGCTTTCGCTGCGGCTGAGCTGGAACGACGTGGTAAGTATGTACTATAAATACGTCGGCGTGCTGGGCGGGCCTGCATCGGTCTACCGGTTCGAAGCCGTCTGGCACGGGCGCGCCGTCTGCACTGTAGTGCGGGAGCCGGTGCAGAGCGTCCGGCTGGAATGCACCGTGCACAACCCCATCCTCACCGACGGCCCCACATGGGACTGCGCCGCCGTCAGCCTGCGCGCCATCGACCAGAACGGCAATCTGCTGCCCTACTGCGGCGAAGCCGTCCGCCTCAGCGTGGAGGGCCCGGTGCAGATCCTCGGCCCGGACGTCGTGCCCCTGCGGGGCGGCATGGCGGGCACCTACCTTGCCACCACCGGCGAAGCAGGCCGGGCGGTGCTGCACTGCCGCATGGAAGGCGCGCTGGACACCGAGGCTGCCCTGACCGTGCGCTGCCGGAAAGATTAAATGCCGTCCCTTCATGATAGATTTGCACTCTGTTCAAAATTTCATCATGGTTGGCTGGTATGCTGAAAGCATGAAAAAGCGCGGGCCGCTGCGCCCGTTTTCAATCTGAGACAAAAAGGATGCAGGATCTATGAAAGAAAAATTCCGTCAGTTCATGATCGGCCGCTACGGCACCGATGGTCTGAATCAGGCTCTGAGCATTGCTTCCATCGTGATGCTGCTCATCTCCCTGCTCACCCGCATCAGCCTGTTCACATGGGCGGGCGTGGTGCTGCTGGTGCTGTGCTATTACCGCTCGCTGAGCCGCAACATCTCCAAGCGCACCGAAGAGAATTATAAATACTACACCATTAAGGACCGTGTGGACCGCAAATTTCAGGATCTGAAGGATCAGTGGGCAAACCGCAAGGTCTACCACTACTACCGCTGCCCCAAGTGCCGCCAGAAACTGCGCGTGCCCCGGGGCCGGGGCCGCATCCAGATCTCCTGCCCCCGCTGCGGCACCCAGTTTATCAAGAAGAGCTGAGCCATGTTTGGTTATGTAGTTCCGAATCAGGCCGCGCTTTCCGACGAAGCGCAGAAACGCTACCGGACCGCCTACTGCGGGCTGTGCCGCCGCATCGACGCGCTGCACGGACTGCGGGGGCGGTTCACACTGAGCTACGACCTGACCTTTCTGAATCTGCTGCTGTGCAGCCTGTATGAGGGCGAGACCGAAGCCTCCGCCGGCCGCGGCCGCTGCCCGGTGCACCCCATTCGCGGCGTGGACTGGCGGGCCGACGGCCCCACCGACTACTGCGCCGACCTGAGCGTGGCGCTGCACTACTACAATGCCGAGGACAAGTGGAAGGACGACCATAATCTTCTGGGTCTTGGTTACGAAAAGCTGCTCACCGGATGCCGCGCGGACGCCGAAGCCCGCTGGCCCCGGCAGTGCGGTGCCATCCGCGCCTGCCTTGACCGGCTGGCGGAGTACGAAGCCGCCGGGAGCGAGGATCTGGACGCCGTCTCCGGCTGCTTCGGCGAGCTGATGGCGGAGCTGTTCGACTATAAGCAGGATCACTGGTCGCCGGAGCTGCGCAGCATCGGGTTCCATCTGGGCAAGTTCATCTATCTGCTGGACGCCTACGATGACCTTGAGCGGGACAAGTGCAAAGGCGCTTACAATCCGCTCAAAACCCTGAGCACCCAGCCCGGCTACGAAGAAGAGATGAAGGAGATCTTTGAGCTGCTGCTGGCCCGGTGCGCACAGAGCTTTGAGCGCCTGCCCTGCGTGGAGGACGCCGACCTTTTGCGCAACATCCTGTATTCCGGCGTATGGCTGAAATACAACTGCAAGACAGAGAAGGACGCCCGGAAAAACGGCCGCTCCGACAGTCCTGCTTGATTTTTATACGGAAATACGGTAGACTGATAACATTATGCGGCGCTGCGGCCGCATGAAATGAGACGTGAGGAAGTATATCCATGAGAGATCCCTATGAGGTGCTGGGCATTTCGCGCAGCGCAAGCGATGACGAGATCAAAAAAGCATACCGCGCCAAGTGCAAGCGCTGGCACCCGGACCTGAACCCCAACGACCCCACCGCCGAGGAGCATTTCAAGGAAGTGCAGGCTGCCTATGACGCCATCACCAAGGGCGAGGCCAATGGCCCGCAGGGCGGCAGTCCCTACGGCGGATATCAGCAGGGCGGCTACGGCCAGCAGAACTACCGGCAGCAGGGATATCAGAACGGATACGGCGGCTTTGACGGATTTGACGGTTTCGACCCCTTTGGGTTCGGATTCGGTTTCGGCGGCTACCAGCAGGGCTACGGTCCGCAGGGCGGCGCCAGCTACTCCGGCTCGGACAGCCCGGAGATGCAGGCTGCCCGCAACTTTGTTGCCAACGGCCGCTATGCGGAGGCCCGCCGCGTGCTGGACAGCATGACCGGCCGCAACGCCCGGTGGTATTATCTTTCCTCCCTTGCCAATCAGGGGCTGGGCAACAGCATCGATGCGCTGCAGGACGCCCGCCGCGCCGTGCAGCTGGATCCCAACAACACCGAGTACCAGATGCACCTGCGCCGGATGCAGAACCCCGGCCAGACCTACCGCACCGCCCAGACCACCTACACCCGCCCCGGTGGGCTGATGCAGTGGTGCTGGAGCATGATCCTGCTGAATCTGCTGTGCAACTGCTGCTGCGGCGGCTGGGGCTTCCGCTTCCGCATGTAAACTGCAGCATAAAAAATATCCCGCGCTGGCATCAGCGCGGGATATTTTTTGCTTTTTATCGGTTACTGTATCACGATGTTGCGGCTGATCTTGCTGCAGGAGTAGTTGCCGCTGATCTCCGCCGTCTGCTCGTAGGTGCCCGGTTCCGTGGGCAGCGCACCGGTGCTGCAGACAGAGCCGTTTTTCTTATAGGTATAACGGATCTTGTCGGTGGGCACCACCTGGCCGTCCACTTCCAGCACAGCCGCTGCGTTAAAGCTTCTGGCTGCATCCCGGGACATGCTGTTTCCGGCCTGCTGTGCCCAGTACATGCGCACGCCGTCGGTCTTGGGCTTGATCTTGAACATGGCAAAGCCCGCTGTGTTCACATCGCCGTTTTCCAGTGCGACTGCACCCGCCACATAGTTGCCGGAGTCCGTGGGCTGTTCGTCCAGATAGATGCGGCTGAACGCCCCCTCCGGCAGGTATTTGCGAATCAGGTTCAGCGACAGGCGCAAGCCGTTGGCCACCTGATCGATCTGCGGCACATAGAAGTGCAGCACGTCCATCACCGACACAGCCTCATCGGCCACACGCAGCAGCACGCTGACATCGTTGCCGTCGATGAGCTGCTTGAGATAATTGTAAACATTGAACTCCTCTGCCTGATCCGGTGTTTTGGACATCTTCTTGGGCAGGGGGATCATCTTCAGCAGGGTCCGGATCTTATCCGACATCACCAGCGTCACATAGCCGTTGGCCTCGCCGCCGGTGCCCAGCACTATACCAAGATACTGCGTATCCTGCGGGTTCGTCTCGATCTCCAGCTTGCAGTCGGAACCATAAACCAGATTGCCCGTTGCCTTGAGCCGGATGGTCACAGCCCCGTTTTCATCTTCGGCCGCAATGCTCTGCCGTGCAGAGGGAGCCGATGCTGCCAGAACCGGCATTGCCGCCACACTCAGTGTGACCGCGGCTGCCAGTGTAAACGCGATCAGTCGTTTGCCCTTCATGGATGCAAAACCTCCTTATCCCCTGATTCTAGCCTGATTTTACCGCAAAACATTCTTTGGGTCAATAACGGGATTCAAGTAGTTCAATTTTTTTACATTTTATACACAAAGGGGATCCCCAAAACAGGGCATCCCCACTGTTTATTCATCAATAAAATATTCCGGATGAACCGCCCGCGCCTGCTCCACCGAGAGCTTGTAGCGGGTCAGGTGGCTGTGCAGTGCTTCGCCCACATCTTCCGGGCTGCCGCTGACCAGTGCCTCCAGAATGCGGGTATGTGCTCCGCACACCGATTTGTTTTCCTCGGTCTGCAGGCTGAATTTGCGGATGCGCTCCACATGCTGCAGCTTTGAGAGCATGTAGTCGTAGTGCATTTCCATGCCGCAGAGTTCAAAGGCTTTGCGGTGGAATGCATTGTCCAGCTCCAGCAGCCGCGTGGGGCGCTCGGGCTGGCTGAGATCTGCTTCCAGCTGCCGGTAGTCCTCGATATTTTCCCGGTAGTCTGCGATCTGCGTTTCGGTCAGGCCGCCGCGCAGACGGTTCAGGATCTCTTTTTCCAGTGTATAGCGGGAAAACTGCTCCATTTCCATCAGCTTCAGGTTGATGGGCGCCACATGGGTGCCGCTCTGGGGTTTGATATCCACCATGCGGGCCAGACTCAGCATCAGCAGTGCTTCCCGCATGGGCGTCCGGCTGATGCCCAGTTCTTCCGCCAGTTCCCGGTCGTTCAGCGGGTCACCCGGCTTCAGCTCCATGGTAATGATCCGGTTCCGGATGGTCTGATAGGCCGTTTCGCGCGCACTTCGTGATGACATGCTTTTCTCTCCCTTCGGGCCGCCAAAGTAATATATCAATGTATACCATCATATTACCCAGCACCGGGGCGGCTGTCAAGTGGAATGCCAACCGAAAATTGCCATAATTTTTCTCTGTTTTGTTCAGCTGTGCGCCTTGCGCGGACGGTACAGCACCGGCACCCAGACAAACGCCACCGCAAGGCCGCACACCACGTCGATCACAGAGTGCTGCTTGGTGAACACGGTGGAAACACAGATCAGCGCTGCCCAGACCCATGCAACAGCTTTCAGTGCCGGGCGGTCTTTGGCCAGCGTGCTTTTGCTGAACGCCAGCGCCATGCAGGCCGAGCTCTGGCAGTGGATGGAGGGGCAGACGTTGACCGAAGCATCCGCGCTCCACAGCAGCTTCATGATGCTCATGGCGATGTTGCTGCGGCCCACTGCCCCGGCTGCCGGCCGGATGTCCAGCCCGTTGGGCAGGATCATATAGATGATCAGGCAGAAGGTCATGCCCGAAAACATCATCAGGCAGAGCTTATCGTAGCTTTTGGTGTCGCACCACCACAGCACCGCCGTGACCCCCGCCAGCAGCAAAAACCAGCTGCAGTACGGGAACACGAACCATTCGTTGAAGGGGATCCGATCATCGAGCGGGGCATGGATGATATACTTCGGCTCCTTGACCGTCAGATCCAGCCAGAAAAACCAGACCAGATACACCGCCCAGTACAGCTGGAACCACAGGTGCGGGCGGCGCTGCGCCCACAGTTGCTTGAGATTCATGGTATTTCTCCTATATTTCGAATGAAATGACGTGTTATTATAGCACATTTCGTCCACTTGCGCAATCGCTGCGGCTGCGATAGAATGAAAGTGTTTGTGAATTTTTTTCTCTTCCATGCGGAGAGCATACCTATTTAAAAGGAGCCTTTATGTCACAGAATCTCCCCTCTGTCCGCCTTGTCGCGCTGGATCTGGACGGCACCCTGCTGAACCGCAGCGGCGATGTCAGCCCACTCACCCGCGAAGCCATTGCCCGCGCGGCGGCAAACGGTGTCGTGGTCGTGCCTGCCACCGGCCGTCCGCTGGCCAGCCTGCCGCCGGTTGTGGCGCAGCTGCCCGGCATCCGGTACGCCATCACTTCCAACGGCGCCGCCGTCTGGGATCTCGGCAGCGACCCGCTGGGCGCTGTCTACAGCCGCTACGCCAATGCTGCTGAGCGCCGGACCAGCGAACCCGCCTGCCTGCTGCGCCGCCTGATGCCGGCGGAGACTGCCCGGGAAGCTTTTGCGCTTTTCCAGCAGTACGACGGAGAGTTGAGCGTATTCAGCGACGGGCTGTGCATCAAGACTCCGGAGGGCATTGCAAAACTGGAAGCCCGCCGCGCGCAGTTCCTTTCCACCGAGGCAAAACAGAGCACCACCGACGGCCGGTTCACGGTCGTGCAAGGCATCGAAAGCTGGATGGCGCGCCACGCCGGTGAGATCGAAAAACTCTGCATGTTCTTCGACAGCAAAGAAAAGGCGCAGGATGTGATGCCGCTGTTCCTTGCCATGCCGGGGGTCGAGGTTGTTCAGGGTTCCCCGGACAACATCGAAGTGACCGCCGCCGGCGTGGACAAAGGCGAAGCCCTGCTGGCGCTGGCCGACCGGCTGGGCATCCCGCACGAACAGACCATGGCCGTGGGCGACAGCGGCAACGACCGCGCCATGCTGGAAAAGGCCGGCATCGCCGCCGTCATGGCCAACGGAATGCCTGAGATCAGGGCCATTGGCCGCCTTGTCAGCGAGGCTGACTGCGACCACGACGGCGTAGCCGAGCTGTTCCGAAAGGCCGGAATTTAAGGAAAAAACGGTCGATTTTCAGGCCATTCGTCATTTTTGTGCAATGTATACAAGCTCTTATGCAAAACATTGTGCTTGTTGAGCATTACCAAACTCGTTTCCGTCGTTTATACTAATATTACAAGCGCACAGTGGGTGCACCATGCCCATCCGGCAGCCCACGCGCACCGAGAGAGTTCAATTTTAAAAGGAGAAATGCGTTATGAATCCCATCGTAGAAAAGGTCTATCAGATCGGCATTATCCCTGTTATCGCCTTCAACAGCGTGGATGAGGCCCTGCCCCTGTGCAAGGCTCTGGCCGAGGGCGGTCTGCCCGCAGCCGAGGTCACCTTCCGCACCGCATGTGCTGAGGAGTGCATCCGCAAGATCCACGAGGAGATGCCCGAGATGCTGCTGGGCGCAGGCACTGTCCTGACCACCGAGCAGGCTGACCGTGCTATGGCAGCCGGTGCTTCCTTTATCGTTGCTCCCGGCTTCGACCCCGAAGTCTGCAAGCACGTCATCGACAAGGGCGGCATCATGATGCCCGGCACCTGCTCTGCAGGCGAGATGCAGCAGGCCATGAACATGGGCTGCGAGGCTCTGAAGTTCTTCCCCGCTGAAGCAAACGGCGGTGTCGGCATGCTGAAGAACATCGGCGCTGCTCTGAAGAGCGCCCGCTGGATGTGCACCGGCGGTGTCAACGCCAAGAACGTCAACGATTATCTGGGCTATGACCAGATCTTTGCTGTCGGCGGCACCTGGATGTGCAAGAGCGACGTGATCAAGGCTCACGACTGGGCAAAGATCACCGCTCAGAGCAAGGAAGCCGTTGACACCATGCTGGGTCTGAAGCTGATGCACGTTGGCATCAACACTGCCAACGAGGAAGAGGCCATGAAGATGGCAAATCTCATCGGCAGCCTGCTGAACATGAAGGTCGCTCCCGGCAATTCCAGCATCTTTGTGGGCAACAAGGAGTTTGAGAT
>CAKSZM010000018.1 GCA_934525735.1 uncultured Faecalibacterium sp.
TTATTTTCTCTGTTTTGTCAAAAGTCACTTTTTCTGTGCAGAATGCACAATCCGTTTCCATTTTGCGGGTGGAAAACTCCCCCCGCCCTGCTCTGGCAGAGGTAGTATGGGCCGGGCAGCGCCGGTTTATACCTGTATTATATAGGGCAAAGCCCCGGAGGGCATCACGCTTTCCGGGGCTTTGCATCGTTTTTACTTTTTCTTCAGCTGTTCGGCCAGACCGTCACGCGGGGTGACGTAGACGGTGGTGTATACCTCATACAGCACCATGCCTGGCTTTGCGCCGTTGGCTTTCCAGATGTTCTTCACCTCGGTGGTGTCCACAGCCACTTTTGCGCCGGTACCCGCCTTGTAGGTGCTGGAATAGATGACCGCCAGCTCGGCGGCTTCCTGCTTCGTGCTGTCCGGGATATCCTCGCCCCGGCTCATGACCACGACGTGGCTGCCGGGGGCCTTCTGAACATGGAACCACAGGTCCTTGCCCCGGGCGGTGTGGAGGGTGAGCTTGTCGTTCTGGGCGTTGTTGCGGCCTATCAGGATCTCGAAGCCGTCGCTGGACGTGAAGCGGAGGAAGTCGGCGGGCTTCTGGCGTTTGTCGCGCTGCTTGTAGTATTTCAGATAGCCCTGACTCTTCAGTTCGGCTCGGATCTCGTTGAGCGCGGCTTCGCCGGAGGCGCTTTCCACCTCGTAAAGAACCGTTTCCAGATAGGCGATCTCCTTTTCACCCTCTGCCAGCAGATCTACCAGCATCCGGGCAGCGGTCTGCTTCTTCTTGTAGTTCTTGAAGAAGTTCTGCGCGTTCTGGCTGGGGCTGAACCGCAGGTCCAGCGGGATGGTCACCTCTTTGCCTTCATCGTACCAGTTGGGTACCGTGATGCTCTTCATGCCCTTTTCGGCCAGATAGAGGTTTGCCGAGAGCAGCTCGCCGTACAGACGCAACTTTTCGCTCTTGCCGCTGGCGGCAAGCTCTTCCTGCCGGGCCGCCTGCTTGCGGACGGCGCGCTCGTACATGTTGTGCACGGCCTTGTGCAGTTCCTTGCTCTTGGTGCGCAGGCGTTCGGCGCGGTCCTTCTCGGCGTAGTAGCCTTCCAGCATCGCGTTGAAGGACGGCCATTCCTTAATAATATATTGTTCGCCGTACTGCTGCGGGCGGAAGAAGGTGTACTCGATGGGCTTGCCGTCCGGGTCGGTGACGCTGCAGGGGCAGCCGCCCTTGTCGTGCTCTTCCTTCAGCTCGTCGATGGAAGCCATCAGGCGGCGCTTCTGCTCCTCGGTCAGTTCGTTTGCGGGCAGGTGCTCGCCGTCAAAGGCGCGCCATGCAGCTTCCCGGCAGACCACCGGGCCGACACCGGCCACGGTCTTGTTCAGGGCATCCGCCACGGGCAGATCCCGCTGGCAGGCCGCCGCCACGATGGATGCAGAACTCACCTGCAGAAAATCCGGCCGGGCAGGTTTGGGCGGGGTAGTATAGGGCAGGCCCGGCAGCAGCTGCCGGACATCGCTGTCCTCAAAATCCACCCGCTTGAGCGCATCGATGATCTTGCCGTTCTGTACCAGCACCAGATTGGAGTAACGGCCCATCAGCTCGGCGCACAGCGTATTGCGCACAAGGTCGCCCATCTCGTTGGTGCACTGGAAGTCGAAATAGACAATGCGGTCGCCCGGCTCCATGTGTACATCCAGCAGTTTTCCGCCGGTCAGATGCTTGCGCATCAGCATACAGAAAGAGGGCGGTGTCTCCGGGTTTTCGAAGCTTTCTTCGGTCAGGCAGACCCGGGCCGAACCGCTGCGGGCCGACAGCAGCAGCGCGTAGGTATCCGTGCGGGTACGCAGGGTGATGACCAGCTCATCGCGGGTCGGTTCAAACAGTTTTGCGATCTTGGCATCGGTCAGGGTGCTTTTCAGTTCCCGGGCCGTCAGTTCCAGTGTCGCGGCATCCAATGCCATGTGTGTTACCTCGTTCTATTATAAATAAGTATAGGAATCTTTATTGGCTGTGCTCACCAGCACTTCCAGCTCCGGCAGAGCGGCGCGCAGTTTATCGGCTACAGCGGCCGTCACCGGGAACTCCGTTGCGTAGTGCCCCGCCACAATGAGCGAAAGGCCCAGCCGCCTTGCATCGATGGCGTGATGGTGGTTGGCTTCACCGGTCAGCAGGCAATCAGCGCCCATGGCAATGGCTTCCTCAAACAGGCTGCCGCCGGCACCGCTGATGACCGCCAGCCGCCTCACATAGCCGCCGTTATCCACCAGTTTGATCTGTACTGCCGGGCCTTCTTCCGGCGGATTGCACCGGGCAGAAAGCTCTTTTTGCACCTGGTAGGCAAGGCCCTTTACCGAGTTCCAATCGATCTCGCCCACGCGGCCGCAGCCGTTCGCAAATGTCTCCATCTTCCGCATATGGAAGATGTGTGCCAGCACTTCATTGACGCCGCCCTCGGCGGCATCCAGATTGGTGTGCATGCAGACTGCTGAAATGCCTGCCTGCACCAGCTGGAACGGCACATCCTGCGGACTGAGTTTCTTCAAGGGTGAAAAGATCACCGGGTGATGAGAGACGATGGCTTCGCAGTGCTTTTCTGCAGCCTCTGCCACCACTTCCGGGGTGATGTCCAGCGCCACCAGCACCCGGCGCACTTCGCCGCCGCAATCCACCAGAAGGCCGGGGTTATCCCAGTGTTCGGCCAGCTCCAGCGGAGCGATCTGTTTCATTGCATTATAAAGCTGATTGATTGTTATCATTTTTTAACGTCCTCGCCCTCTCCGTCTTTGCTTTGCAAATCCACCTCTCCCAAGGGGAGAGACCTTGGCAGTCCATGCAAAGTTCTCGGTTTCGCCAGAGGCCCTCCCTTTGGGAGAGCTGACTGCGGAGCAGTCTGAGAGGGCGTATTTTCCTTCAAAATCGCATCGATCTCTTCTGCCAGCGGGGTGCCGTCCGGCACACCGAGACGCATCCGGGGCAGTTTTGCTTTCTGCCATGCGGCATAGCCTGCGCCCTCGAGCCACTTTCCGGTGCCGCCGAACAGGCATTCCGCAAAGGCCGGTTCCCGGGTCTCGCCAGTATATTCTGCCGCCATTACGGCATACCAGCGGCCAGCCGCCTGCACCGGCCGGTCGGCAACGAACGAAAAACCGTGCTCCCACAGCCAGCGGCGCAGTGCATCGTGGCGGGTGGTCGGGATCATGATGATGCGCGGCCCGCCCTTGCAGAATACCCATGGGGCTTTCTCTAAGATCTCCCACGTCGTCTGCGCCGAGACCCCCGCCAGCACGATGCTGCCCACTTCGTTTTCGGACAACACAGAAAGACCGTCGCCGAGCCGAAGCTCAGCGCGGTCCTGACAATCTGCATGTTCCAGCGTCTGCTTTGCCTTGGCCAGCGGGCCGGGGCGCAGATCGGCCCCGATAACCTTCGGGTATTTCCCCGAAGCGGCCAGCACGACCGTCAGCTTGCCATGATCGCAGCCGATGTCCGCCACCGGCTGCCCGGGGCGCACCAGCTCGGCCGCTGCAGCGAGACGCGCATCCAGTACGGGCAGCACTTATGCCTTCTTTGCTGCCAGATGCTCGTTCAGCTTTTCGATCAGCTCGTCGCAGTCCACACCATGAACTTCGCATGCCTCTTCGATGCTCTCGCCGCGGGAAGCGGGGCAGCCCAGGCAGTGCATGCCGATCTCCATGAAGTAGGGAGCGGTGGTCTGGTCCATGTCCAGGATGTCGCCAATGATGGTCTCACGGGTCACCTGCTTGGGAGCCTTGTCTTCGTTCTTCTTGAGCATATTGAAAATATCAAACATGATGTTTTTCCTTTCTGTATGGGGGTCTTTTGCGGTAAAACCTACCGTCTTTCTATACTATACCCCAAACCATGCCTGTTTTGCAAGTATCTGCGGGCAAAATCAATGTTCTGCCTTGTAATCCTTTTCCAGCGAGAAACCGCGGCCACTCACCTCGGTGACATGGCTCACGATCATAAAACAGGCCGGGTCGATGGCATGGGCCAGCTTTTCCAGCTTGGGCAGCTGTCGGTTGGAAATGATGCTCAGCAGCACCTGTTCGCTGTCCCGGCTGTAGCCGCCCTCGCCGTGCAGAATGGTCACACCGCGGTCCAGCTCCGAGAAGATGGTCTGCCGGATCTCGTCGGCATACTCGCTGATGATCTTCACCTCGGTGCGGGTGGTGCCGAAGATGAGTACCTTGTCCAGCACAGTGGTGTACACGATGACCAGCACGATGCCGTACAGGCACTGCTGCAGCGGGCTGAACGCCGCCTGCACCGCCAGAATGATCAGGTCGAACACCATCATGGTCGCCGACACCGGCAGGTGGAACCACTTGTTGAGCACCAGCGGAGGGATATCCATGCCGCCGGTGGAAGCGCCCGCCCGGATGGTGATGCCCAGCGAGATGCCCACGCCCAGACCCGCAAAGATGGTGTTCAGAACTAGATCATCGGTCAGGACAAAATCGCCCACCACGTGCTCCCACAGCGCCAGAAACATGGGGCTGAGGATGGTGCTGGCAATGGTGGTGAGGGCAAACCGGCGGCCCAACACGATCCAGCCCAGCACCAGCATACTGATGTTGATGACGAACAGTACCCCGGACACCGGCAGCCCCAGCGCACGGTTGACGCCCAGCGCAATGCCGGTGGCGCCGCCGGTGATGAGGCCGGACGGCACAAGGAACAGCACGACCGTCAGCGCATACAGCGCGTTGCCCGCGATGATGGACAGCGAGTTGAACGCGATCTGCTGCTTATATGAAAGCTTTATCATCTTTTGTCTCCCATTCTTGAATTTCTTTCTTCTATGATAACGAAAAATTCCGCGTTTATCAAGGCTTTTGCCCTCAAAACGCGGAATATTTTTATCCAAAATTACGTTCAGTTGTTTACTGAGCTGAAGTTTCCGCTGCCGGTTCTTCCTCTTCCAGCAGGCGCAGACCGGCGGTATCCGTCACCGGGAGCGAAAAGACGATGGCTCCCGCCTTCGGCCCGGCCCCGTCCATGATGGCCTTCATGATACGGTTCTTTTCCGGTGTACGGACCACAATGAGCACCAGTTCCTTCTCGTTGACCAGCTCCATGCCAAGGAAGCGGGAAGCTCCTTCCATGCCGGTGCCTTTTGCATGGATGACCGTGCCGCCGCCTGCCCCGGCCGCCCGGGCGGCGTCCATGATGGAGCCGGTATAGCCCTGATTGGCAATGGCCAGCAGCAGTTCGTAACGGGTATCCTTCAAGGTGCTCTCCTCCTTCCAGGTCAGGGGCTGGTGCTCGGTGAGGAACATCAAAGCCTGTTTGCCGCCGATGCTGCTCAGCGGCACGGTGAACGCGATGCCGGTGCCCGGCACATCGATGCGCATCTCCCGGCGCAGGTCCCGCCGGATATCCCGCCAGGTCTGCGCCGTGACCGCAGCCATCAGCACAGCTTTCTCGGTCCGCTCCAGCCCCAGCGTAGAGAGTGTCTCCTGCACAGCGGTGCCGGAGCCGACCGTGCGCAGCGTGACTGTGACGCCGTGGCGCTCGTACAGCTGTGCAAATCCGTCGGCGGAACGGCGGTCCGTGATGGTAAGCATCCAGAATAAAGCGCTCATGCCGTCTCCTCCTTACAGCTCAATGATCTCGTCATCCTGCCAGCCGGCAAACACCGCGGCAGCCGTCTGCGTCTGCGGGCGTTCTGCCCGGCGGATGCGCAGCTGCGCCGCAAGCCCCATGAGCTGCACCGTGATGAGCGGCGTCATGGCCACCATGGCCACCACGCCGAATGCGTCGGTCACAATATTGCCGCCCACCGCCGTACAGGTGCCCTGCGCCAGCGGCAGCAGAAATGTCGCCGTCATGGGGCCGGAGGCAACGCCGCCCGCGTCAAAGGCAATGGCAGTGTACAATTTGGGCACCACAAAGGAGATGCCGATGGCAACCGCATAGCCCGGCACGAGAAACCACAGAATGGAGATCCCGGTGAGCACCCGCACCATGGCCAGCCCCACCGAAATGGACACGCCTGCCGAAAGCGCCATGCCCATGGCCTGCGCTGAGACGGCGCCGTCGGTCACTTCCTCCACCTGTTTGTTCAGCACATAGACCGCCGGCTCAGCTTTTACAATGAAGTAGCCGATGATCATCCCAATGGGGATGATCACCCAGCGGTAGCTCTGCCCCGCCAGCACCTGTCCCAGATAATTACCCGCCGGCATAAATCCTACATTTGCTCCGGTGAGGAACAGCACCAGCCCGATGTACGTATAGCCAAGACCCACCCCGATGCGGCCAAGCGAACGGCGGTCCATCTGCAGGGCAACGAGCTGAAACACCCCGAACAGCACCATGATGGGCAGCAGCGAGAGTGCGATCTCCTTTAAATAAGTAGGCAGACCCTCGCAGAACAGCCGCCACAGCTCCACCGAATCTTCCACCTGCGGCATCACCGGCGGGATGTAGGTGCTGTCCGACGCGCGGAACGCGATGCCGAGGATCAGCACCGCCAGAATGGGACCAATGGAGCACATGGCCACCAGACCAAAGCTGTCATCCGCCGCGTGGCGGTCGCCGCGGATGGCCGAGACGCCCACGCCCAGCGCCATGATGAAGGGCACCGTCATGGGGCCGGTGGTCACGCCGCCGGAATCGAACGCCACAGCGAGGAACTCCTTCGGCACCACCGCCGCCAGCGCAAAGAGGATGCCGTAGAACAGCACCAGCAGCTTCGGCAGCGGAATGCCCAGCAGCATTCGCAGAAAAGCGAACACGAGAAACAGGCCCACGCCCGCCGCCACCGAGAGGATGAGCACCCGATTGGGGATGGAGGGCACCTGATTGGCCAGCACCTGCAGATCCGGCTCTGAGATGGTGATGAGGAACCCCAGCAGAAACCCGACGCCGAGGATCACCGGCAGCCTGCGGCTTCTGGTCAGAACGGCACCCACCCGTTCGCCCATGGGGGTCATGCTCATTTCCGCGCCCAGCGTAAAAAACATGATGCCCGCCGCGATCATGGCGGCACCCAGCAGAAAGCACAACAGGATGCTGGGCGACACCGGCGCAATGGTAAAGCAGAGCACCAGCACGATGGCCGTGATGGGAAGCACCGCCTGCAGTGCTTCCAGCAGTTTTTCCCACAGTTTGGGCAGAGATGCTTTCAGGATGGTGTCCACCGCCTTTCTCTGTGTCCATTTTGTACATTTTTGTTTAAAGTATATTGACAGTATACAAAGAAAAAGCCGCCCCGTCAACGGCAGAGCGGCTAAAAAACGGCTAATTTACGATTTGTTTACAGTTCCTGCTTTGCCAGCACATCCGAGGTCGGGGTCTGGAACACCGGGATGTCGGCATAGGGGTCGGCGGTCTCTTCCGCCGGCAGGCTCTTCATGTAAGCATCCATGGACTCGGCCACCTTCTTAGCCACAGCCACGGCTTCCACCACAGTGCGGGCACCCATGACGGCGTCGCCGCCGGCAAACACACCCTCGCGGGTGGTGCTGCCGTCCTCACTGACGGTCAGCAGACCCTTCTGGTTGGTCTCGATGCCGGTGGTGGTCTTGACGAGGTTGCTCTCGGAACCCTGACTCACCGACACGATGACGCCGGTGTGGGGATAGAAGGTCTCGCTGCCCTCCACCTGGGTGAACTTGCCGTCCTCTCCCTTGACGGTATCACGGCAGATAAGACCGTTTTCCCGGATCTCCACCGGAGCCTTGCAGAAGCGGAAGCCCACACCCTCCAGCTTTGCATAGCTCACTTCGTACTCGGAAGCGCTGATACAGCTCTCGTCGCGGCGGGCATAGCAGGTGACATGGCGGGCGCCGTTGCGGATGGCGGTGCGGGCGCAGTCCATGGCGGAATTGCCCACGCCGATGACGGCGATGTCATCGCCCAGACGGAAAGCCTTGGAATTGGCCAGATAGTCGATGCCGAAGGCCACATTGCCCAGTGTCTCGCCCTTGATGTGCATGGCGTTGGCCTTCCACAGACCGGCGCCGATGAACACGCTCTTGTAGCCGTCGCGGAACAGGTCGTCGATGGTGATGGTCTTGCCGATGGTGGTGTTGGGACGCACCTTGATGCCTTTCAGCTCGAGATGGCGGTACTGGAAATCGTCCAGCACGCTGTCCGGCAGGCGGTAGTTGGGGATGCCGTAGCGCATGACGCCGCCGATCTTATCCCGGGCATCAAAGATGGTCACATCGTAGCCCCAGCGCGCCAGCAGCACCGCAATGGTCAAGCCCGCCGGGCCGGAACCCACGACCGCAGCCTTCATGCCGTTTTTGGGGGCGGGGCCGGCAGTCATCTTGTTGGCATAGGTGGTGGAGATGTAGTCCTCGATGATGGAAAAATGCACCGGGTCGTGGCTGGGCATCCGGTTGCGCACGCAGTGACCCTCGCACTGATTCTCGTGGTTGCACACCAGCGCGCAGACGGTGGTGAGCGGGTTGTTTTCAAACAGCATCCGGCCGGCATCGTCCATCCGGTTCGCCTTCAGCAGACGGATGACCTCCGGGATGTTGGTGCGGATGGGGCAGCCCTGCTGGCACAGGGGCTTTTTGCAACCAAGGCAGCGGTTGGCTTCGTCCAGAACATGAAGTGCCATGAAATTCCTCCTGACCGCGGGTGCGGATCATTCTCTTTTTGTTTGTTGTATCCAACATTGCATTGCTTTAATGATACACCATGCCCGGGCCGGATACAAGGGGTTGTGCATAAAATTTTTTCGATTATTTTTTGTCAATTCGTCAAAAAGATAATTTTTTGACGATATGCGCCGCCCATAGGAGCCGGCACTTTCCGGCACAGGGCGCCGAAGTCCGCCGCCTTTGCCTGCGCCGCCGCCATCCGGGCGCAGAGTTCGTTCTCCCGGCTGAGCCTTGCCAGCGAGTGCGACAGCGGCAGAGTTGTGTTTTTCAACAGCGGCAGGGCGTCTTTCCTGGCTCCCAGAAGATGCAGATACGGCGGAAGCGCAGGCACCGTGTCCGCAGTATAGCCCAGCACCGCGTCCATGGCAAGGCGGCGCATCCGGGCGCGGGGATAGCGCACGGTGGTCAGCTCGTCCAGCAGCTGGGGCAGGCCGGTGCTGCTGCGCACCGCATTCTCCAAGCGATGCTCCAGCCCTTCGGAAACGCCCCGCACGGCTGCAAACGGCTCCGGCTGTGCGCAGGCCGCCCGCAGCAGAGCCAGCTGGCACCGGCCTGCTGCGTCAAAATCCGTATATGTTCCGTCTGCTTCGGCCTGCCGGTACAGTTTCAGGGCAGTTTCCGGCACATAGGACGCCAGAGCCTGCGCCCCCTGCTCTGTCCAGAGCGCCCGCAGGGCGCTGGCGCTGGCGAACTGTGCGTGGCCGCTTTCGGCCAGCGTCTGCCCGTGGCCGGCACCCATCCGGGGCAGCGGCACCGGGGTGAGCGGGGCGTTCTGCTCCAGAATGGCCTTGCAGTATTCCACCGCCAGGTTATTATTGGGCTTGTCCAGCAGAGCCGCCAGCCCTGTGCCCGGGCAAAGCGTTTCCACCGCCGCCTGCCGTGCCGCTGCAAAGCTGCGCGCCCCGGCGGCAAGCTGTTGTTTCAGCTCCGTGCGGTAGGCTTCGCTGTTCAGCACCCGGGCCGCATCCATCAGAATGGCAGCGTCCGGCGTTTCGGCGCCGAACACCAGTGCATCACATCCGGCAGCCGCCAGAATATGCACCCCGGCCCGGGCAAAGGCTTCTGCCCCCGCGCAGGCGCAGGGCGCCGGCAGCGCAAATACGAAATCTGCCCCGCTTTGCAGCGCCGCCTGCACCCGCACCGTTTCCGGCAGAAGGGGCAGCGCCCCGCGCTGGGTCAGCCCGCAGCTCATGGCCACTGCAATATGCTCTGCGCCCATCGCACGCGCCTGCGCCAGCTGCCATGCGTGGCCGTTGTGGAAGGGGTCGTATTCTGCAATGATGCCTGCAAACTTCATGAAGTGCTCCTTTGGGCCGAAAGATTGTTAAATTTATATCGTATATACAGAAATCCGGCGTACTTTCCCGCATTTGTGGGCAGGATGTACAAAAACCTTGTACACAAGTTTTACCGCTTTGCCCGGGTTGCGCCTTGAAAAGCCGTCCGCCCTATTATATAATAAACACAGGAATCTGTAAAATTCTGTCCGCAGATTTTAAAAAACACGGACGGAGCAAAAACATACAGGAGGCAACACAGATGAAAGTTCTGGTTATTAACTGCGGTTCTTCTTCCCTGAAGTATCAGCTGATCGATATGGACGGCGAGAAGGTGCTGTGCAAAGGCCTGTGCGAGCGCATCGGCATGGAAAGCAGCATGATCACTCACGAGGCCAACGGCCACAAGGCCACCACCCCGGCGATCTTCCCCACCCACACCGAGGCATTTGCTGAGGTCGTGAAGAAGATGACCACCGGCGAGGGCAAGTGCATCAACGATGTGAGCGAGATCAACGCCATCGGCCACCGCGTCGTGCACGGCGGCGAGAAGTTCAAGAACAGCTGCCTGATCACTGACGAGGTCATCGAGACCCTGCGCGAGCTGAGCCCGCTGGCTCCCCTGCACAACCCCGCCGGCATCCTGGGCATCGAGGCCGCACGCAAGGTGTTCGGCAACATCCCCATGGTGGCTGTGTTCGACACCGCTTTCCACAGCACCATGCCGCCGAAGGCTTACATGTACGCCATCCCCTACGAGTACTACGAGAAGTACGGCGTGCGCCGCTACGGCTTCCACGGCACCAGCCACAAGTATGTTGCTCACAAGGCTGCCGAGTATCTGGAAGAGCCCATTGAGCGCCTGAAGCTGATCACCTGCCATCTGGGCAACGGCTCTTCCATCGCCGCTGTCGATCAGGGCAAGGTCGTGGATACCTCCATGGGCATGACCCCGCTGGCCGGCCTGATGATGGGCACCCGCTGCGGCGATCTGGACCCCTCTGTGGTCAACTACCTGAAGTACACCCTGAACATCACCGGACATCAGCTGGACGAGATCCTGAACAAGAAGTCCGGCCTGCTGGGCATCTCCGGTGTCTCCAGCGACAAGCGTGATGTGGAGGAGGCTGCTGAGGCTGGCAACAAGCGTGCTATCCTGGCTTCCGATATGCTGAACTACCAGATCAAGAAGACCATCGGCAGCTACATTGCAGCCATGGGCGGCGTGGACGCCATCGTCTTCACCGGCGGCATCGGCGAGCACGATGCCATTGCCCGTGCAAAGATCTGCCATCACATGGATTGGCTGGGCATCCGCATCGACACCGAGAAGAACAAGCACCCCGTGGGCGATGTGTGCGAGATCACTGCCTGGGGCGCCAAGGTGCGCACTCTGGTCATCGCTACCGACGAAGAGCTGATGATCGCCCGCGACACCAAGGAAGTTGTTGAGAAATAAGCTTTTTCCGAAAGGCTTTGCAGGAGCCGCGTTCCCTTTGCGGGGATCGCGGCTCCTTTTTGCGTTCACACCGGTGATTTTGTCCAAAGAAAGTCCGTCTTATTGTGTCATATCCACAAATAAAGAGGCGATGGTTTGTTTTTTGGTTGACAAAACCCCAGATTAACGGTACAATAGTAGAGTCCTCAGCTAGAGGACACGTATTATTCAAGCCCCTGGTAAGCTTACTGATCAGCGCGATGGTCCCAAAACCAAAGGTATGGTTACAATCCTTCCGTGGGCAAGAACTAACTAAAGAGGAGATACTACTATGTTTGAAGACAAGACTCTGGTCTGCAAGGACTGCGGTAAGGAATTTGTTTGGACTGCTGGTGAGCAGGAGTTCTACGCATCTCGCGGCTTCGAGAATCAGCCCCAGCGCTGCAAGCCCTGCCGTGACGCCCGCAAGAACGGCGGCGCACGCAGCAACAGCGGTGAGCGTCAGATGTTCGATGCTGTCTGCGCAGCTTGCGGCAAGGCTTGCAAGGTTCCCTTCCAGCCCCGTGAGGACCGTCCGGTCTACTGCTCTGACTGCTTCGCTCGCATGAAGCAGAACTAAGCGCTGATTTTAACTTAAATCGGTTCTGTTCCGGAGAGCTGTGGTTTTGCCGCAGCTCTCTTTCTTTATGCAAAAAAACTCCCTCCGTCTGCTTCGCAGACAGCCCCCCCGGAGATGGGGCCTTTGGCAGTACAGAAAACTTTCCAATCTTGCCAAAGGCTCCCTCCATGAGGGAGCTGGCATCGCGCAGCGATGACTGAGGGAGTTCTTTTTTAAATCAACGGCGCAATGAATTTGAGCAGCACGCCGGTCAGGTGCAGCAGCGTTTTACCCTGCCAGATGCTGCGGGGTGTCGGCTCCACGGTGCGGCACTGGGCCAGCGTAGCCTGAAAATCCGATTCCGCATTGCGGATGCAGTCCGTTCCATACATCCATACTGCATTCTCAAAGTGATGGTACAGGCTGCGGTAGTCCAGATTGATGGTTCCCACCACCGCCTCCCGGCCGTCGGCCACCACGACCTTTGCGTGGGTAAAGCCCGGGGTCCACTCGCTGATCTTCACACCCGAAGAAAGCAGCGCCTTGTAATGGGTCTTGGCCAGCGAATAGGCAAACCGCTTGTCCGGGACGCCCGGCAGGATGAGATGCACGTCCACACCGCGTTCTGCTGCGAACCGCAGAGCCGTTTCCAGCTCGCCGTCCAGGATCAGATACGGCGTGATGATGTGGACGTACTTCCGGGCGCGGTTGATCATATCGATATAGACCATCTCGCCCACCCGTTCGCCGTCCAGCGGGCAGTCACCGTAGGGCACCGCAAAGCCCTCTGCCCGTTCCGCCGGGATAGGGTCGGTGAGGAACTGTTCAAACTCCGGCTGCTGCAGGATGCCCCACATCTGCAAAAACAGCGCCGTCATGGAGCGCACCGCTTCGCCCTGCAGCATGACGGCTGCATCCTTCCAGCGGCCGTATTTTTCCACATGATTGATGTACTCGTCGGCCAGATTTACCCCGCCGGTAAAGCCCACCCGCCCGTCGATGACCAGAATTTTGCGGTGGTCACGGTAGTTGTAATGGGTGGACACAAAAGGCGTGATGGGCGAAAACACCTTGCACTTGATCCCCAGCGCTTCCAGACGCTTCGGGTAGTCCCGCGGCAGGGTGGAGAACTCGCAGGTGCCGTCGTACATCACCCGCACATCCACGCCCTGCGCTGCCTTGCGTGCCAGCACTTCCAGCACACGGCCCCACATCAGGCCCTCTTCGATGATAAAGTATTCCAGAAAGATGTATTTCTGCGCGGTCTCCAGCTGGCGCAGCAGCTCTTCAAATTTGGCTTCGCCGCCGGGAAAATAGGTGACAGCGGTGTTCTGATACACCGGAAATCCGCCGCCGCGCCCCCGCAGATACCGCGCCAGCGACGCCGCACCGGGGTCTGCCGCTTCCAACCGGCGCACCACCTGCTCATCCTGCGGCAGCTGCGCCCGGGTCTGGCCTTCCAGCTCCATCAGACGCTTGCGGAGTACCCGGTGGCCGACATCGGCTTTGGTGTACCAGAACAGCGGCACACCCAGCACCGGAGCCAGCGCCGTGACCACCAGCCAGGTGATGCGCACGCTGTTGTCCATATCCAGATTGAGCAGATAGACCATCATGGCCGCCGTGACCAGCAGCGTGCCGCCCAAGTAGTGGGGCAGCAGCCCGCCGAACCACCGCAGCAGACTGAACAGTGCCAGCGCCTGCAGAAGCAGCAGGATCAGGATCAGGCCGAAACGGCTGAAAATGGCGTGCACAAGGCCGCTCTGCCCCTTTTTGAGCAGGCGGATGCCGCCGTCCTCAAATACTTTGACCTTGTTCTTCATGTTCTGCTGGAGCTGTTCTTTCTGCATTTTACTTCCTCTTTTAAATCAGGCCCAGATGCGCAAAGGCATGGTACAGGCCGTCCTCGTCCACACCGGTGGTCACATAGTCGGCAGCCGCCTTGATCTCGTCGCCGCCGCTGCCCATGGCCACGCCATAGGCGCAGGCTTCAAACATGGGAATGTCCACCTTGGCATCACCAAAGGCGATGGTGTCAGTCCGGTCAGCTCCCAGATGAGCCAGCAGCGTCTCCACCGCGTGAGCCTTGGTGATGTTCTTCACGCCCATATCGCCGAACAGGGCGGTCTCCCCTGCCCCGCCCCAGGTGCCGTGCTGCATCTCGGGGAAGGCTGCCTGCGCGTCCAGAAAGTCCTGATAGCTGTGCAGAACATAGCTGATCTTGTTCAGGTCATCGCGGTACAGCTCGCCATCCCAGATCATGCCGGGGAATGCCTGCTCATAGGGGATGTCGGTGCGGGCCTCCCGGCCCTTGCGGTGAGCGTACTCTGCCATGACGGGCACCACCGCATCCTTGAAGGTGCGGCTGGCAAACAGGCCGTTGTTACTTTCCAGATAAAATTCCAGCCCGCGGGCGTCCAGCCAGTCCACGATGCGGCGGCACTGGTCGGCGGTGATGAGCTGGTGCATCACCACTTCACCGTCCGACTCCACATAGCTGCCGTTGCCGCCGATGTAGCCGTCGATGCCGATGTCCCAGATCTCCTGCTTGTTTTCCGCCTTGCTGCGGCCGCTGCACAGATAGACCTTGTGGCCGTTGGCCCGTGCCTTGCGGATGGCGTCCACGGCCGAAGCGGGCAGGCAGTTCTCATAGTCCACCAGCGTGCCGTCGATGTCGATCAGTAAAATCTTGCTCATTGGGTTGTTTTCTCCTGTAAAAATTTCTGTAATTCCAGTATAACAGAAATCCCGCCGGGATCGACAGGAACCATTCCCTGAGAGGATACGAAAAAATCGCCATTTTCCGTTTTCGGGCAGTATTTGACCGGACAGCAGCGAAGCCGCTGCATTCCGGCTCTGTCCAAACGGCCGTTTTTGTGCTATGATAAAAGGCAGGAGATCCCGCCGGGCTGCCTGCAGCCCAGAGCAGCGGAGCGATCATTTTTATTATAAACCATTCTGTCTGTTTTTTCCACCAAAAACGACAGATTTCTGCACAGGAGGAATAGCAACTATGAACAACCTGATCATCGGCATCGCAGGCGGTTCCGGCAGCGGCAAGACCACCCTTGCCCTGCGGCTGAAAGAGCAGTTCGGCGAGGACGAAGTACGCCTGATCTCTCACGACAGCTACTACAAGCGCCACGATGACCTGCCTTTCGAGGAACGCTGCAAGCTGAACTACGATCATCCGGACGCCTTCGACAACGCCCTGCTGATCTACCATCTGCAGGAACTGAAGGCCGGCCGCGCCATCGACTGCCCTGTATACGACTACGCCAACCACAACCGCAGCGACAAGGTGCAGCACATCGAGCCAGCCCCGGTGCTCATCGTGGAAGGCATCCTGCCCTTTGTGGAGCCGGAGCTTTGCGCCATGTTCGACTACAAGATTTTCGTGGACACCGACGCCGACGAACGCATCCTGCGCCGTCTGGTGCGGGACGTCAAGGAGCGGGGCCGCAGTCTGGACAGCGTGATCGAGCAGTACCTGACTACCGTCAAGCCCATGCATGAAGCCTTTGTGGAACCCAGCAAGCGCAACGCCGACATCATCGTGCCCAACGGCGGCGAGAACACCACCGCCATCGAGATGCTGGCGCACCACATCCGCAGCCTGATCGAAAAGGCAAATATGCGGTAACTTTTCAGCAAAAAAGCCCGGAGCCATAAAGACTCCGGGCTTTTTGCAGTTTGTTCAGTGGATCGAGGTGCGCACCAGTGCGCGCTTGAGGCGGGCCTGGGCCATCTCATAGTCGCGTTTGTCGAGGTTCTTCTGCGCCAGAATTTCCTCTGCACGCTTCTTGGAAGCCTCGGCGCGGGCCTGATCGATCTCCTCGGCCCACTCCCATGTGGTGGCCACCAGACGCACATCCCCGTCCAGCACGCTCAGCAGGCCGCCCATGCAGGCGGCGCGGCGGCGCTGGCCGTCGGCGTCCACGATGTGTGCCTCGCCCATGCCCAGCGCGGTGCAGTAGTCGCCGTGCTTGGCAAGGATAGCAAGGTCGCCGTCGATGGCGCGGCAGACGATGCGCTCGGCCTGCCCGTCAAAGGCGCAGCCGTCCGGCGTGACCACCGTCAGATGAAAGGTCGTCATGGCTTACCCTTTCTTCGCCTTTGCGAACACATCGTCGATGGTGCCCGCGAACAGGAAGGCGCTCTCGGGCAGGTCATCGCACTCGCCGTTCAGGATCATCTTGAAGCCTCGCAGGGTCTCCTTCAGCGGCACATACTGGCCGGGCATACCGGTGAATTGTTCTGCCACGTGGAAGCTCTGGCTCAGGAAACGCTGCACCTTGCGGGCGCGGCTGACCGTGCGCTTGTCTTCTTCGCTCAGCTCGTCCATGCCCATGATGGCAATGATGTCCTGCAGCTCCTTGTAGCGCTGCAGCACCTTCTGGACGGCGCGGGCGATCTCGTAGTGCTCCTGACCCACGACTTCCGGGCTGAGGATACGGCTGGTGGAGTCCAGCGGGTCCACAGCGGGGTAGATACCCTGGGATGCAATGTCACGGCTCAGAACGGTGGTGGCATCCAGATGGGTGAAGGTGGTGGCAGGGGCCGGGTCGGTCAGGTCGTCGGCGGGAACGTAGACGGCCTGCACCGAGGTGATGGAACCCTTGCGGGTGGAGGTGATGCGCTCCTGCAGAGCGCCCATCTCGGTGGCCAGCGTGGGCTGGTAGCCGACGGCAGAGGGCATACGGCCCAGCAGAGCCGAAACCTCAGAGCCAGCCTGGGTGAAGCGGAAGATGTTGTCGATGAACAGCAGCACGTCCTGGTTCTTCACGTCGCGGAAATACTCTGCCATGGTCAGGCCGGACAGGGCCACGCGCATACGTGCTCCTGGGGGCTCGTTCATCTGGCCGTAGACCAGCGCAGTCTTGTTGATAACGCCGCTCTCGGTCATTTCGCCGTACAGGTCGTTGCCCTCACGGGTGCGCTCGCCGACGCCGGTGAACACCGAGTAACCGTTGTGCTCGGTGGCGATGTTATAGATCAGCTCCTGGATCAGGACGGTCTTGCCGACACCGGCACCGCCGAACAGGCCGATTTTGCCGCCCTTTGCATAGGGGCAGATCAGGTCAACGACCTTGATGCCGGTCTCGAGGATCTCGGTGGTGGACTGCTGCTCCTCGTAGCTGGGGGCAGGACGGTGGATGGGCCAGTAAGCCTCCGGTTCGGGGGCGGGCTTGTTGTCCACCGGTTCGCCCAGCAGGTTGAACACGCGGCCCAGACACTGGTCGCCCACAGGGACCTTGATGGGTTCGCCGGTATCCACGGCCTCGGTGCCGCGTACCAGACCATCGGTGCTGTTCATTGCGATGCAGCGCACGACGTTGTCGCCGGTGTGCTGTGCGACCTCGACCACCAGCTTTTCGCCGTGGTTGTCGATCTCGATGGCGTTGAGCAGATCCGGCAGCTGGCCATCCTCAAACTGGATGTCCAGCACCGGGCCGATGACCTGGAGCACCTTGCCGATATGTTTTTCGGACATAGGCTACAACTCCTTCTCTTGTTAAATCTCCGCGCCGGCCACGATCTCGGTGATCTCCTGGGTGATGGCGGCCTGACGGGCACGGTTATAATACAGGTTCAGATGGTCGATCATCTCGCCGGCGTTCTTGGTAGCGGCGTCCATGGCGGTGCGGCGGGCGGCAAGCTCGCTTGCCACGCTCTCGCACACGGCGCCGTAGACGATGCCGGCCACATACTCCGGGATGATCGCGCTGAATACTTCCTCGCTGCTGGGCTTGTACAAAATCTGGCTGCGGCGGGCTTCCGCCTTCTGCTGCTCGGTCGGCTCAATGCTCAGCGGCAGCACCTCCATCGTGGTGGCCGTCTGGGTCATCATGGAGTCGAACCGGGTGTAGCAGATCTTCACCGCGTCATACTCGCCCTTGAGATAGCCCTCGGTGATCTGGCGGGACAACTGGAAACACTCACCCACCGAGATCTCCGCCGCCAGAAGCGCCTCCTGCGTGAACAAGGGCACCTCGTGGTGGACGAAATACTCTGCCGAGCGCTTGCCGATGGGCAGAACGACGACCTCGCCGCTCTCCGCCCCGGCCTGCTTGAGCACGTTGGAGTTATATCCGCCGGCAAGTCCGCGGTCGCCCGCAATGACGATGAGCAGGGTCTTTCTGATCTCGTCCCGGCGCAGGTACGGGTTGCGGGCGCGGGAGTCTGCCGCAGCGATCTCGGTCAGGGTGTTGTGCAGCGTTTCAAAGTAGGGCCGGCTGTGCTCGACCCGCTCCTTGGCACGGCGCATTTTGGAGGAAGCCACCAGTTCCATTGCCTTGGTGATCTGCATGGTGCTCTCTACGCTTTTGATGCGCAGTTTGATGTCCTTCATGGAACCAGCCATGCGTTACGCCTCCTTCCTTCAGTGCGCCTTGACAAAACTGTCGGTATAGGCCGTGAGCACGCTCTTGAGCTGCTCTTCGGTGTCCTTGTCCAGATTGCCGGTGGTGCGGATGGTCTCCATGACCTTTGCACCGGCGGCATCGTTGTCCAGATACTCGTACAGGCCCTTCTCGTACTCGGCCACATCCGGCACCTTCACCTTGATGAGGTAGTCGTGGATGGTGGCGTACAGAATGGCGACCTGCTTCTCCACCGGGACGGGTGCCGAGCGGTTCTGCTTGAGCACCTCCACGATGCGTTCGCCCTGTGCCAGACGCGCCTTGGTGTCGGCGTCCAGATCGGAGCCGAACTGTGCAAAGCTCTGCAGCTCACGGTACTGGGAGTAAATCAGCTTCAGGGTGCCGGCCACCTTCTTCATGGCCTTGATCTGGGCGTTGCCGCCGACACGGGACACCGAGATGCCGGGGTTGACTGCCGGCATGACGCCGGAGTGGAACAGCTCGGTCTCCAGGAAGATCTGGCCGTCGGTGATGGAAATGACGTTCGTGGGAATGTAGGCGGACACATCGCCCGCCTGCGTCTCGATGATGGGCAGAGCCGTCAGGCTGCCGCCGCCCAGCTCGTTGGAGAGCTTGGCTGCACGTTCCAGCAGACGGGAATGCAGATAGAACACGTCACCGGGGTAAGCCTCGCGTCCCGGGGGACGGCGAATCAGCAGCGACAGGGCACGGTAAGCCACAGCGTGCTTGGACAGGTCATCGTAAATGATAAGGACGTGTTTGCCCTTGTGCATGAAGTATTCGCCCATGGAACAGCCGGAATAGGGGGCGATATACTGCAGGGGCGACAGCTCGGATGCCGTTGCGGACACCACGATGGTGTAGCTCATGGCACCGGCTTCGGTCAGGTTCTGCACAAGGTTTGCCACGGTAGAGCGCTTCTGACCGATGGCAACGTAAATGCAGATGACGTCCTTGCCCTTCTGGTTGATGATGGTATCGGAGGCGATGGTGGTCTTGCCGGTCTGGCGGTCGCCGATGATCAGCTCGCGCTGGCCGCGGCCAATGGGGATCATGGAGTCGATGGCCTTGATGCCGGTCTGCAGCGGCTCCTTGACCGGCTGACGGTCGATGATGCCGGGAGCGCGGCTCTCAATGGCGCGGTACTCGGTGGTCTCGATGGGGCCTGCGCCGTCGATGGGCTGGCCCAGTGCGTTGACCACGCGGCCGATCAGGGCATCGCCCACCGGCACGGACACCACCTTGCCGGTGCGCTTGACAGTGCTGCCTTCCTTGATGCCGACGTCGGAGCCCAGCAGAACGATGGAGACGGTGTTCTCCTCCAGATTCTGTGCCATTCCGTATTCGCCGTTGTCAAACTGAAGCAGCTCACCTGCCATGCACTTTTCCAGACCACTGGCCCGGGCGATGCCGTCGCCCACCATAATGACCGTGCCGGTCTCGCTCTGCTCGATGGCATTTTCGTAATGCTTGATCTGCGCACGGATGATCTTGGAGATCTCTTCAGGTTTCAGTTGCATCTTTGTTTGTTCACCACTCAATTCTTCAAATCATTTCGGGTGGAAATTCGTTACAATGTCACGGAAGCAATGTCTGCGCGCAGCGCAGACAGACGGCTGTGCACCGTGCCGTCCAGCTCGGTGCCCTCGATGTCCAGCCGGATGCCGCCCAGCACTGCCGGATCGACCTTTGTTTTCAGGTCGATGGTCTTGCCGGTGAGCGTTTCCAGCTTTTCGTGCAGGCTCTTCACCTGCTGCTCCGTCATGGCCACCGCCGAGGTGGCCGTTGCTTCCAGAATGCCGTGTGCCTGATTGTAACGCACACGGTAGGCCCGCGCGCAGCCGGGCAGCTCCCGCAGGGTGCCCTTCTCGCACAGGATCTTTAAGAAGTTCAGCACATAGAGGTGGACCTGACCCCGCAGCGCTTCGTCCAGCAGGCCGCAGCGCTCCTTTTTGGGGATGCTGGGGGTGCTGAGCAGATGCAGGTAGTCCGGGTTATCTTTCAGAAGCTTCGCCGCTTCGTCCAGCTCGCCCAGAATGCGGGTCTCCAGCCCTTCCTCCGCAGCCAGATCGTACAGGCTTCCGCCGTACATCTTTGCGATCTCGGTCATGATGCTTCACCCACATTTTTGATAAATTCGTCGATCAGATCCTTGTGGTCCGCTTCGCTGATCTCGCGCTCCACCACTTTGGAGGCGATCTCCATTGCGATGCCGCCGATCTCGTCCTTGACCTCGTTCACGGCCTTCTTGCGCTCCTGCGCAATGTCGGCTTCGGCCTTCTGCTTCATAGCAGCGGCCTGCGCACGGGCCTCGCCCACGATCTCTTCGCTGCGGGCGGTGGCCGTTTTCTGGGCGGCGGCAACGATCTCGTTTGCCTCGGTGCGGGCATTCTGCAGGTTCTGCTCATACTCCGCCTTCATGGCTTCGGCTTCCTCGCGCAGCTTGGTGGCATCGGCGATCTGACTGTCCGCCTTTGCCTTGCGCTCCGCGATGACCTTTTTGACCGGATTCAGCAGGAACTTTTTGAAGATCAGCAGCTGGATCATCAGGTTGCAGATCTGAGCCAGAAAGGTCCAGCCGTCCAGCGTGATCAACGCCTGGTACAGTTCCATAAGCGTCTCCTTTCGTTCAGTTTTTCAAAGGCTTGCGCTTATGCCAGGTACTTCATGAACATGCCCGGTGCCAGGAAGATCAGCAGCAGGCCGGTGACGAAGCCGTAAATACCGGTGGTCTCAGACAGTGCAACGCCCAGGATCAGGGTGCTGGTAACATCGCTCTTGCACTCGGGCTGACGGCCGACGGCCTCACAGGCAGCAGCTGCTGCGTTGCCTTCGCCGATACCGGGGCCGATACCTGCGATCAGTGCGCAGCCAGCGCCGATGCCGCAGCCTGCCAGAGCGATACCACGAGCCAGATACTGAAAATCAGTCATAAGATTTGTCCTCCTAAAAGATGTGTTTGTTTTGGGAGATGCCGTGCAGGAGCATTAGTCCTCACCGGCAGCACGTTTGATGAAAATTGCGGTCAGGGTACAGAAGATGAATGCCTGGATGCAGCCGCCGAACCAGTCGAAATACAGGCCGGTAAAGGCCGGAATGCCGATCTGGAACAGCTGGATCTGACTCAGGGCACCCGGCAGCCAGCCGAAGATGACATGGCTCAGGCTTGCCAGCGCCCAGTACAGCAGCGTGGAAATGACTGTGCCGGACAGGATGTTGCCGAAGTGACGGAACGCCATGCTGACGGGGGTGGAAACCTCCGACAGCACATTGATGGGCGCCATGATGAAGATGGGATCCAGCAGGCCTTTCAGGTAAGAAAGGATGCCGTTCGTCTTGATCTTGTAGTACATGATCAGAACGAACACCACGATGGCCCAGGCCGCTTCGGTGTTCAGGTCAGCCGTGGGGCTCCACAGGCCGACGACACTGATGAGGTTGCAGCCGATGCTCAACGCGAAGATCGCGCCGATGAGCGGGATATACTTGTCAAAGTGATAACCCATGTTATCGTGCACGAACTGGTCGAGCCGTTCCACAATGAACTCGGCGGCGGCCTGCCGTTTGGAGACGTTTTCCAGCTTGAGGTTGCTGCCCAGCCAGATGGCCAGACCCGAAAGCAGCGCCATGACGATCCAGGTACTGACTAAGGTCTGGGTGATCTTGAAATCGCCCAGAAAGGGGATGTCCGTATGGATGGTATACAGGATCTTTGCGCCGTTCAATTCCATTTGTTACGTTTCACCCCCTTCGTCACGGGGTTCGGCTTCCTGCTGCGGTGCGGGGGCGGGGGCGTCCTCCACGGAGACGTCCACCGACGGCCCGGCCGGGGCAAGGGGCTTGTACTTACCGGTTATTTGCAGATAGTAAATCGTGACTCTTGGGAAAAGCAAAGGCAGGACACCGGCAAACGGCTGGAATACCGGGGCCGCGATGGCCACGATGATCCACACCGCCTGCAGCAGCATCCGGATGTTATAGGATGTCTGCAGGGCGGCCTTGCGCCGTTTTTCGTCCTGCTCGTCGATGACCTTCTGCACCACAAGGCAGATGCCCGCGAAATTGCCGATGGCCACGGCGCCGCCGATGAGGCTGCCAAGAATGACCGTGTAGTCAAACTTCACCCAGCCCACCACGTGCAGCGCCGCAAACACCACCCACATAACAGCGGTGCAGATGGCCGTACCGCAGGCAATGCGGGTGAGTTCCTTTTTGGATTCCGGCTGCAGTTTCATTGGAACGAACCTCCATTACTGGTGGGAGTTGAAGCCCACCCGGTGATTTTTGTCTGTTTTAGCGCGGTCCATGCGCTCTTTGCAGAACACCCAGAAATTCTGTGCCCCGGCGGCCAGCCCCAGCAGCACCGCCGGGAGAAACAGCCATTCCGGCCAGTTCCAGTGTTCCACGGCCCACCAGCATCCGCCCAGACACAGCACCAGCGGCAGCAGCATATTCAGGCCAAGCTGGGTCAGCCAGACCAGATCTTCCAGCGCTTTGTACCAGCCCTTCAAGCAGCTGCCGCCCCCTTTCTCTGCGCTGTATTCCGTGTGCCAGATATTGGCACGATTTCCATGGATGCACAGCAGCTAAAATTCTTATAGGCTCAGTATACTTCAAACCGGCAGATTTTTCAATCAATTCTCATTTTAATTATAGTAAAATTTCACAGTTTGTTAACCCTAATTCAATAACTGTCCGCACAGTACGGAGTTTGTGCGCCAGCGGTCGCATCAATACCAAAAAAGTGATGGATTTCTTGTGCAGAGTGCAGAGAGATCTGTTTTTACACAGACGAAAAGGTCCCCCGGCTCATTACGAACCGGGGGATCTTTGAAGTTTACAGGCCGGCGGGATCAGTTTTTCCGCTCGATCCAAACCTGTGTGCCGTAGAAGGGGTTGGCCGTGCCGACGCACAGGCCCTGATCGGTCACTGCAAATACACGCAGACCGTGGTTGTACGGGTCGCCGAAGCCGTTGGTGGTGATGGTTTCAAAATTTACGCCGTCCTCGGACACATACAGGTCGAAGCCGCGCTGTGCCTTGCGCAAGTAGTTGAGCAGGCGGATTGCGCTGGCAATGTTGCGCACCGAGATGTTCTGGAACACGAACTTGTTGGAGAGTTTGATGGCTTTGGCCAACGTGCTGGGGTTGCCGGTGCCGTCCGCATCAGCCTCCTGCAGGGCTTTCATCAGGGCTTTGAGGTACTCCCACTGGCTCTTCCACGCTTCCGGGGACTGCCGCAGCAGGTCGCCGTTGACGAACTGTCCCATGACCTGCAGCAGACTGCTGGTATCGAAGGTGCCGACATACAGTTTGCCGTCGTACACCTGCATCCGCCAGATGTACTGGTTCTCGTTGCGGCCAAAGCCGGACTTCAGGCCCGAAAGACTTCCGTTTGGGAACATGCTGGTGGCGTTGCCCATCACCAGCTCCATATTCTCGTTTTTGTCCATGCGGTACAGGCTGACCGACTGGTCCAGATTTGCATTGATGAAGCTGCAGTCCAGACCGCCGCCGAACTGGCCGTCTGCCTTTTTACCGGTCTTGGAGAAGAGGATGCGTTCCAGCGCGATCTCCTCGTCGTTATACTCACCGATGTAGAGATAATCGTTGAACACGGTCAGGTTCGCTGCGCCGGAGCGGGTGCGCTCCGGGTCGATGCCAAAGGTGTAGCGGGCACCGTCCTTTTCCTGATCGCCCGCCACCGGGGTCCAGGTAAAGGTGCCGTCGGCATTCTGGTCGCCGCGCACCAGCGCAAAGGACTGCATGGTGTTGCTGTCCGGCATATTGTCTTCTGTGCCCGTGCAGATGGAAACATACAGGCTGTTGTTGTACTCCGCCATATCCCAGATGCTGCCGCCGTAGATGCTGTCCGAGTAGCGGTAGGCCGGGTAGTTGAACAGGGCACTGGAATCCGCGATCTGGGTAAAGCCCTGTTCCGGGTCGCCGGAAATCAGCAGGGTGGCGCTGCTCTCGCCCGTGGTGCTGTCCATGGTCACATTGCTGATGACCAGCTGGTCATGATAGACGCACATGCCGCGGATGCCCGTCGAAATGCCCTGCCGGTATGCTGCAAGGTAGTCCTGCAGGCTAGACAGGCCGGTGTACACCGCTTTGCACTCGTCCGTCACGGGGTCCACCTGCCACACGCTGGGCAGGCCGCCATTTGCACCCACGACACTGCCGCAGAAATACAGCTTGCCGTGGTACTCCACCGCATTGCGGAACAGCGGCGAATAGCCGTTGAGGGACTTTGCCATCAGCAGCTTGGTCTCGCCGGTTTTGGTGTTGATCTTGACCAGAACGCCCTTGGCGCTGCCGCCGTCCTCTTCGGTATTGAAAAAGCTGCCGTTGAACATGGCATCGAAGGTTGCCTTCAGCACCTTCTCGTCATACTTGTCGCCCAGACTGCTCTTCATCAGCGACAGGGTATTGCCCATAGCCGCATAGCAGGTGCCCACATACAGCCAGTCGCCGTAGCCGATGGCCGACCATGCATAGTTCTGGCCACGGTCGCCTGCGTTGTAATTTTTATCCTCCGGGTCGGTCACAATTCCCACCGCGCTTCCGCCCAGATAGTCCACGATGCCGTCCGTTGTTTTGACATCCTTTTCGGGATGGGTGAGCTTTTCAAAGTTCAGGCCGTTTTTGTTGTAATAGAAGGTGTTTTCCTCATCGATGTCATCCATCGTGAGCAGGTTTTCCCACACGTTGGGGGTCTGTGCAGCGTCTGTGCTCTCAGCCGAAGCCGGCAGCTGCACCGGTGCGGACAGCAGCATTCCTGTCGCCAGAACACCGCTGATGATCCGTTTCCATTTCATGATATTGCTCCTCTTCTGCATTCCCTTTGCCGCAAGGGCATGCGGTTCCTTTGGCATTCACTTTATGAAAAAAATGTTAACGCACTCAGTATAACATAACCTGCTTTTCCCGCACAAGTGCTTTTTCCGCGGACAGTTTTTTCTGCACAAGCCGCTCTGAAACGGGCGCAAAAAGGGCCGCTGCCCGGATGAGCAGCGGCTCCGAAAGGTGCTTATGATTTACCAAAGGTTTGCGGTCTCGTTGTACAGGCCCTCGTAGCTCTTGGCGGAGACATCCCAGCTGAAGTCGCACTCCATGCAGTGGTGCACGAGGTTCTTCCAGTTTTCCTTGTCATAGTAAGCATTCTGTGCGTTGCAGCAGGCCACATACAGCTCGTGGGCATTGTAGCCCGCAAAGGTGAAGCCGTTGCCCTCGCCCATGGTGCTGTCGTGGATGGAGTCGCGCAGACCGCCGGTCTCGCGGACGATGGGAGGCGTGCCGTAGCGGCAGGCCACCATCTGTGCCAGACCGCAGGGCTCGCTCTTGGACGGCATGATGAAAGCATCTGCGCCGGCGTAGATCTCCTGCGACAGCTTCGGCTCAAAGCCGATGTAGGTGCCCACACGGCCCGGATGGCGGGCGCACAGGTCAGAGAAGAAGTTCTCGTACTGGCTCTCGCCGCTGCCCAGGATCACCAGCTCGATGCCGCGATCCACCAGACCGTCGGCGATGCTCTGCACCAGGTCGAAGCCCTTCATGCCGACCATGCGGCTGACCATGGCAAAGACGGGGCTGCCGTCCTTATTCAGGCCGAACTTGTCCTGCAGGGCTTCCTTGCACTTGGCCTTGCCCTCTTCAAAGTTGTCGATGCTGTAATTGAAGGGGATGTTCTTGTCGGTAGCCGGGTCGTTGGCGTCCATATCGATGCCGTTCAGGATGCCGCACAGCTTGTACTGCTTCTCCCGCAGCAGGGCATCCAGACCGTAGCTGAACCAGGGATCCAGAATTTCCTGTGCGTAGGTGGGGCTGACGGTGGTGATCTTGTCGGCAGTCTCGAAGGCGCCCTTCATGAAGTTGGCGCAGCCGTCGTACTCCACGATGTGCTGATCGCGGCGACCGATGCCGCAGGTATCTTCCAGAATATCAGTGCCGTACTTGCCCTGATAGGCGATGTTGTGGATGGTGAACACCGTCTTGATGCGGTTGAACTTATCCAGATGGCGGTAGTACAGGTTCAGGTACACGGGCACCAGAGCGGTCTGCCAGTCGTTGCAGTTGATGATGTCCGGGGTGAAGTCGATGTAGAACAAGGTCTCCAGCACAGCGCGGGAGAAGAAGGCGAAACGCTCGCCGTCATCGTAGAAACCGTACAGGCCGCGGCGCTTGAAATAATACTCGTTGTCGAGGAAGTAGTAGGTCACGCCGTCCACATCAGCCTTGAACAGGCCGCAGTACTGGCTGCGCCAGCCCACGGGAACGGAATAGTTGGTGACATATTCCAGCTTATCGCGGAACTTCAGGTCTCCGTACAGGGGCATGATGACGCGGGCGTCCACGCCGTCCTTGACCAGTGCCTTGGGCAGTGCGCCTGCCACGTCTGCCAGACCGCCGGACTTTGCAAAGGGGGTGGCTTCCGAAGCTGCATACAGGATTCTCATAGGATCGCTCCTTCCATGATCATGAATGATTCGTACTCCCCGCCGCCGCAGCGGCAAAACCATTGACAAAAGAGCAGGCGGGGGCACACAGGTGCCCCCGCCCCTCTCAAGAGGGGCTACCGGGGAGGAAGCCGCCCCTATG
>CAKSZM010000019.1 GCA_934525735.1 uncultured Faecalibacterium sp.
TGTGGCCCGGTAGCTCAGTTGGTTAGAGCACCAGCCTGTCACGCTGGGGGTCGTCGGTTCGAGCCCGATCCGGGTCGTTTGCTTTGGCGAAGCCAAAGCAACTTTGCCTCTGTAGCTCAGTCGGTAGAGCAGGGGACTGAAAATCCCCGTGTCATTGGTTCGATTCCGATCGGAGGCACCACGTCGAAAATCCTGTGGTTTATCGGGCAGTCTTGCAGGCAAGACCGCCGTGATAAACGCCAGATTTTCTCCTTCTCCCCACAAACCTTTGCTTCGCAAATCTTTGCGGGGATCCCGATAACGCAAAAGCGTTATCTGTTTGCGGCCGTAGCTCATCTGGTAGAGCGCCACCTTGCCAAGGTGGAGGTAGCGAGTTCGAGCCTCGTCGGCCGCTCCAACACGAAGCCATCGTTGATGCAGAAATGCAAAGACGATGGCTTTTTTGTTCTATCTCTGCTTTCCGAAAAACAAAAGGGGCTGTTGCACATGCGACAGCCTCTATTTTTGTACGAATAGGCGTAAGAATCAAACAGTATCAATGTCCAAAATAAAAACATGTGCAACAAATTTTCTCGAAAATCAGAAATTTTCGATGGATTTGTGATGCACATGCTTTTTCGAATTATTTGATTATACGTTTAATTTTGAAAATGACTTCTGCACTTTCGGCTAAAACGATGTGCAACAGCCCCGACCCTTAAAGGATCACATTCTTGATGAGCAGCGAGATGCTGCCGTCGTCGGCGTGGAGGAACTCCACCTCGTTGTCCGAGCTGAGCAGCTCGGTAGGAATCTTCACCTCGATACCGTTGGCGGTGTGGATGCTGCGGCTCTCCATGCGGCGGATGCGGGCCGGGGTCACGGTGACGGGCTGCTCGGCGTGCTCGATGACATCGCTCTTTTCCACATAATCGTCAAAGGGCACGGCGGCAAGGGGATATTCCTCTTCCAACTGCTGGCGCACCTGCTGCACCGACACCTGATTGTCGTTGTCTGCTGCCTGACTGGCGATCATCATGGCCACCTGTGCTTCCACATGGGGCTGGTCGGCGTAGTTTTCCTGCACAGCCTGCACGGCGGCTTCCTGAATGGCCTGCAGCTTTTTCTTTTCCGGCTGGGCGGTGGTATACTGGAACACCACCGTGGAGAGGTAAAACTCCTTATGGCCGTCGATATCGTATTTCTTTTCCAGCAGCCGCATGGAGAAATCGGTCAGGTTGACCAGCGCGCCTTCCTCCACCTTGCCGCTCTGGCTGGGCAGGCAGGCCCGCTGCTGGATGAGGGAGTTCAGCGGAGCACCCTGCACCGTCTCGGTGTAGTGGGTGTAGCCGTTTTTGTAGTTCAGCTTCAGGATGCCCAGCCACGGCTCGCCGTTGCGGGTAAAATCCACCACGGCAAGGTCGGCACCAGGAATGGTGACGTGGGCGTGCATATAGTCGAACAGCACACCGGCGATGCGGCAGGACAGGTCCACAAAATCCTTGTTGTTCTCCAGCTCATACCGGAAAGCCGAGTCCGGCAGCGGGCGGCACTGGCGGATGTCGTCGCTGGCAAAGAGCTTTTCGATATGGTACTGGAAGTAGGCGGTCTTTTCGGCGGTCAGCTCCATACCGCTGCCGCTGAGCACGGGAGCGTCCAGCGTGGTGTCCAGCACGTGCAGGATGGCCTGATGAATGATGATCTCCATGGGTGCAAAACCTCAATTCGTACAAAATCTTGTCAGGAAACAGTATAGCACAGTCCAGCGCAAAAGGCGAGAGCGCATCTTGTAAACCGTGCGGCGGAATGCTACAATAGGAGCAGACAAACCGCAGGAAAGGGGAACAGAAAACCATGGAATTTCGGGATAAACCGATGGAGAACCTCATCCGCATTCAGGATAAGGAAATCTGTAAAAATGCCCGCGCCCTGCTGCTGGACGGCGAGCAGGTGGTAGGTGCTTACAAGACAGTGCGCGATCAGGTGGTGTTTACCACCCGCCGCATCATTATGGTGGACATGCAGGGCATTACCGGAACAAGGCAGCAGATCTTTGTACTGCCCTACCGCAAGGTGCTGCACTTCGGCATCCAGACCGCCGGTTTCGGCGACCCGATCCAGGCTTCGCAGCTGACGGTCTGCTTTGCCGACGGCCACGAGGCAAAGTTCGGCTTCATTGGTCAGGAGGAGTTGTTCGCCGTGGCTAATGCCATCAGCCGGTGTATTTTATAAAAGGAACAGCAAGGGCCTGCCGTACAAAATGCGGCAGACCCTTTTGCTGGATATATGAAGGAGAAAATGGCAGTTGTCAGCGGCTGGTCTTTCGCACGAGCTGCTCGTGCATGAACACCATGAGCAGCAGCAGAACCAGCAGATAAAAGGGGAACAGCGCCGGTGTGATGTTATTGGCAAGCAGGCCGAACAGCGGCGGCATAGCCAGATTGCCCACATAGGCGCTGGCCATCTGGATGCCGATGACGGCCTGCGACCGCTCGGCGCCGAAGTGGTCCGGGGTGGAGTGGATGATGCTGGGATAGATGGGCGCACAGCCCAGCCCGACGAGCACAAGGCCTGCCAATGCCAGCACCTGCGGCCCGGGCACCAGCAGCGCCAGCACGCCCACGGCCAGAATGCCCTGCCCCATGCGGATCATCTGGACATCGTTGAATTTCAGGGTCAGAAAGCCGCAGGCCGCCCGGCCGGCGGTGATGCCGATATAAAACAGGCTGGCGAAGCTGGCGGCAGTCCCGGCGGGCACCCCGCGGGACAGGGTCAGATAGCTGCTGGCCCACAGACCTGCCGTTGTTTCCAGCGCGCAGTAGCAGAAGAAACAGAGCATCACTTCTTTTGCGCCCGGCAGGTGCAGCACCTGCCCGAAGGTCAGGGCCGTGGGGGCGGCTTCTTCTCCGGAAGTGCCCGCGGTGCGTTTCTGCCACAGGGGCAGACTGACGAACAGCACCGCCGTGAGAAGGATCTGGAACAGGGCAATGTACCGGTAACCGGACGTCCACGGCATTCCGCCTGCCAGCGCCGCACCCATGACCATGGGGCTGATCATGGTGCCGATGCCCCACATACAGTGCAGCCAGCTCATATGGCGGCTCTCGTAGTGCAGAGCCACGTAGTTGTTCAGGGCGGCGTCCACGCTGCCGGCCCCCAGACCGTAGGGGATGGCCCACAGGCAGAGCATCCAGAACTGCCCCGACACCGAGAAGCCGAACAGGGCCGCAGCAGTCATGCCCACACTGATGGCGGTGACTTTGCCGGTGCCGAGGGCGCGGGTGAGACGGTCGCTATTCAGGCTGGAGATGATGGTGCCCAGCGAGATGATCATGGAAATGATCCCCGCATAGGACACCGGCACGCCCAGCTGAGGGTACATGGAGGGCCACGCCGACCCCAGCAGGGAGTCCGGCAGACCCAGACTGATGAATGCCATATAGATGATGGGCAGGAGCAGTGAGACCATAGACTTGAGTTCCTCCTCGAAGAATGCTATACTGGTTTGCGATATAAGAATACCACATCCCAAAGCGAAGCTGTAGAAGAATAACGCCTGTTTTTTAGGACAAAACCGCCGTGTTAAAATTCCGGATGTGGAAAACTTGCGGGCACTGGAAAGGGGAAGCAGCCATGGCTCTGGCACAGAATTGCGGGATCCCGGCCACCGAACAGGGGCGGGAACTGGTGCAGCACGGCAGCGCGCTGTTCCCGATTGCATGCTATGAGGAACGGCTCACCTGTTATTCGGTGCCGTGGCACTGGCACGAGGATTTCGAGTACATCTATGCCCATGAGGGCACCGTGACCGTGGGCGTGGACAAAAAGCACATCTGCCTGACCGAGGGGCAGGGCATCTTCATCAACTCGGGCGTGTTCCACGCGGTGGAGTTTGCCGAGGCCGGCCCCTCGGTGCTGCGCAGCGGGGTGTTCCACCCGCGGCTCACGGGCGGCAGGGACACCATCTTCTGGCAAAAGCTCATCCGGCCGTTGCTGGCCGCCGGAGCGCCGGGGTACTTCCTTTTGCAGGACACCGAGCCGTGGCAGGCGCAGATGCTGGCCCGGCTGCGGGAGGTCTGGCAGCTGGTGAGCGAAGAGCCGGACAACTACGAGAACCGGGTGCGCTACCTGCTCTCGGCGGCGCTGCACACCCTGACGGCGCACTGCCCGGCGGGGGAGTGCCGTATCTCCCAGCAGGAGCAGGTTGCGGCGGAGCGGATGCGCCGGATGTTGCACTTTGTGGAGGAACACTACCCCGAAGAGCTGACGGTGGAGCGCATCGCCGACAGTGTAGCGCTGAGCGAAAGCGCCTGCCTGCGCAGTTTCCGGCAGCTGCTGGGCACCACGCCTATCCAGTATGTCAAGCAGTACCGCATTGAAAAGGCCGCCGAGCTGCTGCTTTCCACCAGCATGAAGACCGGCGAGGTGGGCGCGGAGTGCGGCTTTGCGGACACCAGCTATTTTACAAAGACCTTCCGGGAGATGAAAAACTGCACCCCGAAAGAGTACCGCCGCCGCTTTGCGGGGGAGAGATGAAGAAAAAGGAGAAATCAGATAAAATGCAGCGTTGTCTGACCAGCGGCCCCATCACGAAGGGCATCTTACTGTTCGCCCTGCCGTTGATGCTGGGCAACCTGCTGCAGCAGATGTACAATATTGCGGACACCTGGGTGGTGGGGCGGTTCCTCGGCCCGGACGCCCTTGCGGCAGTCGGCTCGTCCTACACCCTCATGACCTTTCTCACCTCGATCCTGCTGGGGCTGTGCATGGGCAGCGGCGCGGCCATCTCCATGCAGTACGGCAGCGGGGGACATCAGAAAATGCGGCAGAGCGTGTTTCTTTCGTTCACCCTCATTGCGGGCATCTCGCTGGTGCTGAACGTGCTGGTGTACCTCGGGCTGGATGGCATCCTCTGGGTGCTACGGGTGCCGGAGGAGCTGAAGCCCCTGATGAAGGAATACCTCGTCATCATCTTTCTGGGCATTACGGCTACCTTTTTATATAATTACTTTGCCAATCTCCTGCGGGCCATCGGCAACTCGGTGGTGCCGCTGCTGTTTCTGGCGGTGTCGGCGGTGCTGAACGTTCTGCTGGATCTCGTGTGCGTGCTGGTACTGCACTGGGGCGTGCGGGGCGCGGCAGCGGCCACAACCTTCTCTCAGTTCGTTTCCGGCATCGGCATCGGGCTGTACACTCTGAAAAAATTCCCGCAGCTGCGCCCGGAAAAGTCCGACTGCCGCTGGGATAAGGCCAACCTCGACACCATCCTCAACCTGTCGGTCATGACCAGCGTGCAGCAGTCCATCATGAACTTCGGCATCCTGATGGTGCAGGGTCTTGTAAACAGCTTCGGCACGGTGATCATGGCAGCCTTTGCGGCGGCGGTGAAGATCGACTCCTTTGCCTATATGCCGGTGCAGGATTTCGGCAACGCTTTTTCCACCTATGTGGCCCAGAACTACGGTGCAGGCCAGACCGACCGCATCCGCAAAGGTATCCGCAGCGCCGGGCTCTGCAGCGTGATGTTCTGCGTGTGCATCAGCGTGCTGGTGTGCGCGTTCGCTGCCCCGCTTATGGGCATCTTCATCGACCCGGGCGAGAGCGCCATCATCGCTGCCGGTGTGCACTACCTGCGCATCGAGGGTGCGTGCTACATCGGCATCGGCGTCCTGTTCCTGCTCTACGGCTACTACCGCGCGGTCAATCAGCCCCAGATGTCGGTGGTGCTCACCATCGCATCGCTGGGTACCCGCGTGGCGCTGGCCTATCTGCTCTCGGCCACGCCGCTGGGCGTCACCGGCATCTGGCTCAGCGTGCCCATCGGCTGGGCACTGGCGGATGCCATCGGCATCGGGTATTACCTGAAAAAGAAACAGGCAGAGAACGGATAAAGGAGAGGGAAAATGGTCGATCATATCGAGATCCGGGGCGCCCGGGTGCACAACCTGAAAAATGTGGATGTGGATGTGCCGCTGGGTAGGATCGTGGGCGTGGCGGGCGTGTCCGGCTCGGGCAAGTCCAGCCTGGCGCTGGGCGTGCTGTATGCCGAAGGCTCACGGCGGTATCTGGACGCGCTGTCCACCTACACCCGCCGCCGCATGACCCAGGCGGCAAAAGCCTCGGTGGATGAGGTACTGTATGTTCCGGCGGCTCTGGCGCTGCACCAGCGGCCTGCTGTGCCGGGCATCCGCAGTACCTTCGGCACCGGGACCGAGCTGTTGAACAGTCTGCGGCTGATGTTCTCCCGCCTGTCCAGCTACCGCTGCCCGTCCTGCGGACACTGGCTGGAACCAAGCCTTGCCGTGGCGGCGGAAAAGCCGCTGGTCTGCCCGGTGTGCGGGGGCAGCGTGCGGGCGCTCTCGGCAGAGGAATTCGCCTTCAACAGTCAGGGTGCCTGCCGCACCTGCAGCGGCACCGGTACGGTGATGGCGGTGGATGAAAGCACCCTTGTGCCGGACGAAAGCCTGACCATCGACGAGGGCGCGGTGGCGCCCTGGAAGAGCCTGATGTGGTCGCTGATGACCGATATCTGCCGGGAGATGGGCGTGCGCACCAATGTGCCGTTCCGGGAGCTGACGGCAGAGGAAAAGGACATTGTCTACCATGGTCCGGCTGTGAAAAAGCACATCTTCTACCACAATAAAAACTCCAATCAGGCCGGGGAGCTGGACTTCACCTATTTCAACGCGACCTATACCGTGGAAAACGCCCTCGCTAAGGTCAAGGACGAAAAAGGCATGAAGCGTGTGGAAAAATTCCTGCGGCAGGGCGTTTGCCCGGACTGCGGCGGCTCCCGGCTGAGCAAAGCTGCCCGGGAACCGAAGCTGCGGGGCATTTCGCTGGACGAGGCCTGCCGGATGACGCTGGGCCAGCTGACGGAATGGGTGGCCGGGGTGCCGGGCAGCCTGCCGGAAGAAATGCGCCCTATGGCCCGCAGCATCTGCGAGTCCTTCCAGACGGTGGCGGCGCGGCTGATCTCGCTGGGACTTTCCTACCTGACGCTGGACCGCGCTGCCGCCACCCTTTCCACAGGGGAGCGCCAGCGGATGCAGCTGGCCCGGGCGGTGCGCAACCGCACCACGGGGGTGCTCTATGTGCTGGATGAACCTTCCATCGGCCTGCACCCCTCCAACATCGAGGGACTGACCGATGTGATGCACGATCTGATCGCTGATGGCAATTCGGTGGTACTGGTGGATCACGACACCCAGATCTTGAAAGAAGCGGACTGGCTCATTGAGATGGGGCCGGAAGCCGGGGCAAAGGGCGGCCATGTCATTGCACAGGGCACCATCCCGCAGATCGAACAGAATGCGGCGTCTCAGATCGGGCCGTTCCTCGCGGGCCGGGCAGGGGTGCAGGCGCGGCCCCGCACGCCGGAAGAGGATCTGTTTGCACTGGGGCATATCCGGCTGTCTACCTCGGCCATCCATACCGTGAAACCGCTGGAACTGGACCTGCCCAAAGGGCGGCTGACCGTCGTTACCGGTGTGTCCGGCTCGGGCAAAACGACCCTTATTCTGGAGAGTCTGATCCCGGCGCTGCAGGCAAAAGTCAGCAGCACACCTTTGCCGGAACATATAAAAGCTGTGGACGCCGAGGGCATCGCGCAGGTCAAGCTTATCGACGCAACGCCCATCGGCATCAATGTGCGCTCCACCGTGGCCACCTACGCCAATGTGCACGACGAGCTGCGCAAGCTCTTTGCCCGGACGCCGGACGCAAAAGAACACGGCTATAAAGCGGGGGACTTCTCCTATAACACCGGAAAACTGCGCTGCCCCACCTGCGACGGCACCGGCATCATCAGCCTGGACGTGCAGTTCCTGCCGGATGTGGAGGTGCCCTGCCCGGACTGCGGCGGTTCCCGCTACAGCCGGGAGGCAGCGGCGGTCAAACTGCCCACGGCCAACGGCGCACCGGCATCCATGGCCGACCTGATGGACATGGACGTGTCCGCTGCGCTGGAAGCCTGCGCCGACCGCAAGCTGGTGCGCCAGCGCCTGCAGGTGCTGCAGGAACTGGGTCTTGGATACCTGACCCTCGGGGAAGAAACGCCCAGCCTTTCCGGCGGCGAAGCCCAGCGGCTCAAGCTGGCCAGCGAGATGGGCAAAGGGCAGGCAGACAGCGTGTTCGTGTTTGATGAGCCGACCATCGGTCTGCATCCGCTGGATGTGCGCACGCTGCTGGGCGTGTTCCAGAAGCTGATCGAAAACGGGGCCACGGTGGTGGTCATCGAGCACGATCTGGACGTGATCCGCAATGCGGACTATATTGTAGATATGGGTCCGGGCGGCGGCGCTGCCGGCGGGCGCATCGTGGCGGCCGGCACTCCGGAGCAGGTGAAGCACAACCCGGAGAGCGTTACCGCAAAGTATCTCTGAAAAGCGATAAAAGCAAATCTCGCCGGGAAAATACTCGGCGGGATTTGTGCGTTCAGCGGAAAACTTACCGCTTGATATCGTAGTTCATGTTCATCAGGTTGCGGATGGAGCTGACATCATCGGTGATGTTGGCATCGCCGTGGATGGTGTGTTTGATGGCGCTGCTTGCAACCGCAAAGTTGATCATATCCATGGCCTTGTAGCCGTGCAGCATGGCGTAGATCAGACCGCTGGCAAAAGCGTCGCCGCCGCCCACGCGGTCAAGAATGTTGAAGGTGAACAGCTTGCTCTCGAAGGTGTGGCCGTCGTACCACATAAAGGCCTTCAGGCTGTTTTCGCTGCCGCTATGGGCGTAGCGCACATGGCGGGCGATGCACTTGAGGTTGGGGTAGCGCTCGATGAAATGCTGGAAGATCTCGTCCTGCTGCTCATAGCTGGGCTGCAGGGGTACGCCGTCCTTCCAGTCGCCCTTGGAGTGGTCGTTATCGTCCTTCCACAGGTGGTACGGCTCAATGCCCAGCAGCACATCCACATAGGGCAGGCACTCGGTGCAGAAGTCGCGGGCTTCCTCCCAGGTCCACAGGGTGGAGCGGAAGTTGCCGTCAAAGCTGACGGTCAGTCCCTTCTGCTTTGCCACCTTGAGCATATCGAGGGTCAGGGTGCGGCAGTTGGGGGCGAGGGCCGGGGTGATGCCGCTCAGATGCAGCCAATCGTAGCCGTCCAGCAGGGCGTTCAGGTCTACCTGCGAGAAATCATACTCGGTAATGGCGCTGTGCTTGCGGTCGTAGATGACCTTGGACGGGCGGATGCCGTAGCCGGTTTCCAGATAATAGGTGCCCAGACGGTTGGAGGGGGTCTCGTCCGGCTCGGTGAGGATCATGGGGGTGCAGTGGACATCGTTGGAGCGCAGCCAGCGCACCGCGCTCTTGCCCAGGCTGTTGTTGGGCACAACGCTGAAGAAGGTGCTGTCCACACCCAGGTTTGCCAGTGCCAGCGCAATGTTGGCCTCGCTGCCGCCGTAGCTGGCTTCAAAGGCGGATGCCATGCGGATCTTTTCGTAGTTCGGCGGGGTCAGGCGCAGCATGATCTCGCCGCAGGTGATGAATTTCTGGCCGTTGGTCTCATTGCCAAGGATCGGATTGAAATGTTCCATATTGCTCCTCCTGATGACGGGTAGGTTCCAAGAACTCTGTTAACACATCGTTGTATCCATTATAATCCGCAGTGCTGCAGATTGCAAGCAATTCGGGAACAGCACCGGAGAAAATCCGGGCGGAAATTTGGATAGTTTGACGAAAACAGAGCCGATGATGCGCTGAGGGCAGAAAGTTTCTCTGAGGACCGTCCGCTGGGGTGGGACCCTGCTGCCGCAGGCAGTAGGGCGGGCGATGGAATGGCTTGCAGCGGAGGCGACCGCCGCCAGCGGCGGAAACAGGGAGCCAAGGCTGGGGCAGCGGCCAGCAGGATGCAAGGCGAGAGCCGCCGCAGACGCTGGGAGCCGCAACCCGTTTTCGTGTCCGAGGAGAAAGCTTTCTGCCCGTGTGGTGCTTTCACACTCCCGTCAGATCAAAGCTTGGGGTATACTCTTCTTTCGCGCTGCTCTTCTGCTGCATATAGCCCTGCACAAGCCCTTTGTCCATGGCATAGTTAACCACCCGGCGGTACTCATAGGTCGTGATACGCCGCCCGATGCCGTGCTCGGCAGCCTTGTAAAACGGCGTGTACTGGCTCATGACGCTGGGCAGAAAACATCCCGGGTCGGCGTCGTTCCAGGCGGCCATCTGATCCAGCACGGCAAAGCTGTCGTCCACATGGCCGGGCAGAGCCAGATGCCGCAGGATAACACCCTTCTGCAGGATGCCGTCTGCATCGAACACCGGGTGCCCGGCCTGTGCCATCATGGCTTCAATGGCGGGCTTTGCCTGCGCAAAGTAGTCCGGCGCAGAGGAAAGTTCCGCCGAGAGGGCGGAGGAGACGTATTTCAGATCCGCCAGCCAGATATCGATGTACCCGCGCCAGGCTTCCACGCTCTCCACCGTCTCGTAGCCGCCGGTGTTGCAGACGATGGGCAGGCACAGACCCTTTTCCCGGGCAAGGTCCAGTGCGGCGATGATCCACGGCCGCCACTGTCCCGGCGTGACCAGATTGATGTTGTGGGCACCCTGTGCCTGCAGGCTGAGGAAGATGTCGGCAAGATGCTCCACGGTGATTTCCTTGCCCAGCCCTTCGGCGCTGATAGGGTAGTTCTGGCAGAAGCAGCACTTGAGGGTGCAGCCGGAGAAGAACACCGTGCCGCTGCCCTTTGTGCCGCTGATGCACGGCTCCTCCCAAAAGTGCAGAGCGGCCCGGGCGGCTTTTAAGGTGCTGCCTGCCCCGCAGTAACCGGTGCGCCCGGCGGCGCGGTCGGCTCCGCAGCGGCGGGGGCAAAGGGTGCAGGAAGAGGGAACGGAAACAAGATCGCTTTTCGGCATAATATCCAAAGTCCTTTGCTGAAAGTTTGTTGCACCCAGTATACCACTTTTCGCGCCATCCGTGCTATACTATAGGATAAGGAAAATAAAATACATATCTGCAGCAACATCTCTGCATGAGACGGCCGGACTGCGGGCTGTGCGCAGAGCAAGTGTTCTGGATGGAGGAAATCATGCGCACCGAAACCGACGAGATCCGCGATAATCTGAAATACCTGACCCTGCTCGCCCGGGACTACCCCTCGCAGGCGGCAGCGGCCAGCGAGATCATCAGCACGCAGGCATTGCTCAAGCTGCCCAAGGGCACCGAGCATTTTATGAGCGACCTGCACGGTGAGAACGAGGCCTTTGTGCACATCCTGAACTCGGCTTCCGGTGTCATCCGCGAAAAGGTGGATCAGGTGCTGGGGGACACCGTGCCGGAGACCACCCGCGCTGAGCTGGCAACCCTGATCTATTATCCCAACGAAAAACTGCCCCAGCTCAAGGCACGCTGCACCAGCGAGGAAGCACTGGAACAGTGGTATACCGAGACCCTGCTGCGGCTTATCGATATCTGCCGTCTGGTGTCGTCCAAGCATACCCGCGACCATGTGCGCCGCTGTCTGCCCTCCAGCTGCGGATATATCCTCGATGAGCTGCTCCACGCCCACTTTGAGGATCACGACAAAGATCTGTATTACGGCCAGATCGTGGGCAGCATCATCGAGAACGGCCGCGCCGACCGGTTCATCGAGCGGCTATGTGAGCTGATCAAGCATCTGGCAGTGGACAAGCTGCATATTGTAGGCGACCTGTTTGACCGCGGCCCCCGCCCGGATATCATTCTGGATCTGCTCATGCGCCACCACAATGTGGATATCCAGTGGGGCAACCACGACGTGGTGTGGATGGGCGCCGCCGCAGGCAGCCCCATCTGCATCTGCACCGTGCTCAAGACCACACTGGCCTACCACAACCACGGGATGCTGGAGGATTGCTACGGCATCAATCTGCGCCATCTGCAGCGTATGGCCGAGCAGTTCTACGGCGGAGATGACCTTTCCATCTGGATGCCCCACACCGACGCTGCCCGCGGCCCCTACACCCCGGGTATGCTGCACCGGTGCGCCGTGATGCACAAGGCCATCAGCATCCTGATGTTCAAGCTGGAGTGTCAGGTCATCGACCGCAACCCGGATTTCCAGATGCAGGGGCGGGACTATCTGCGCCGTATCGACTGGGAAAAGCACACCGTGAAGATCGGAGAAAAAGAATACCCCCTGCGGGATACTTCTTTCCCAACGGTTGACCCGGCCGACCCGGCAGCGCTGAACCCGGACGAACAGCTGGTGCTGACAAAACTGGTGCAGTCCTTCCGGCAGAGCGAAAAGCTGCAGCAGCATGTTGAATTTCTCTATGCAAAAGGCAGCGTGTACCATATCGAGAACGGAAATCTGCTGTATCATGGCGCGGTGCCCATGACCGCCCGGGGTACCTTTGCGACAGAACGCTTTGAGGGCCACCGCTATTCCGGGCGCGCCCTGATGGATTACTGCGACGCCCGGGCACGCCGGGGCTACTACGCCCCTGAAGGCAGCGCCGACCGCCAGAGCGGGCAGGACTTTTTGTGGTATCTGTGGTGCGGCAAGCTGTCGCCGCTGTTCGGCCGCAGCGCCATGACCACATTCGAGCGGCTGTATGTGGCCGACCCTGCCACCCACACCGAGGTCAAGGACCCCTATTATACATGGTACAACGACGAAGCTGTCTGCCGCCGCATTCTGGCGGAGTTCGGCCTGCCGGGCACGAGCCACATCGTCAACGGCCATGTCCCCGTGCGGGAAAAGAACGGCGAAAGCCCCATCAAGGGCGGGGGACGGCTGGTGGTCATCGACGGCGGATTCTGCCGCGCCTACCACGAAAAGACCGGCATTGCGGGATACACGCTGGTGTATTCCAGCCGCACCATGTCTCTGCGGACCCATCAACCTTTTGAAAGCGCCGAAAAGGCCGTGAAGGAAAATCTGGACATCATTTCCCAGAAAAATATTCTCGAGACCGAGAACCACCGCATCCTTGTGGAGGACACCGACGAGGGCGAAGTGCTGCGGGAACGGGTGCATGACCTTAAGCAGCTGGTGACGGCCTACCAGCTGGGTTGGATCACCGAAGCCCGCTGCGAGGATCGTGTCTGGTAAAAGTGCAACAGAAGCGTCTCTTTTGGAGGACGGTTTTCTGTAAAATTTCTGAAAAAGAAATCAAATTTTCAGAATAATCGGCGCGAAAATGGGCAAAACAGAAAATAATGGAACCTGCCCAAATGAGACTTTGCATTTTTGTGAAAATTGTGTATAATAAGATAGCTGTATCCTACGGCGTTGTTTGCCGTACCCGGAAACAGCGAATCGTCAGAAGTGATTTCAGAACCTTAACAGGAACAGGCCTGCCGGATGCGGGCCTCCGACAAGGAGATCATAAAATTGGAGAAATTTGTTATTACGGGCGGTAAGCCCCTGCACGGCGAAGTCACCATTTCGGGTGCGAAGAATGCGGCGGTGGGCATCCTGCCGGCAACCATTCTGGCTGCGGATGTCTGCGTGATCGAAAATCTGCCGGATATCAGCGATGTGGCGGTGAGCCTGAAGATCCTGAGCATTCTGGGCGCACAGATCAAGATGATCAACCGCAATACCTATGAGATCGACACCACCCACCTGACCGGCACCAACGTTCCGGACGATCTGTCCCGCCAGATGCGCGCCAGCTACTATTTCCTGGGCGCACTGCTGTCCCGCTTCGGCAAGGCGCAGGTGGCCATGCCCGGCGGCTGCAATCTCGGCCCGCGTCCCATCGACCAGCATCTGAAGGTGTTCAGCGCACTGGGCGCAGAGGACAGCGTGGACTACGGCATGATCACCGTGCGCGCCAAGGAGCTGAACGGCGCACACATCTTCTTTGATAAGGTCAGCGTGGGCGCTACCATGAACGGCATGCTCTCTGCAGTGTACGCCAAGGGCCAGACCATTCTGGAAAACTGCGCCAAGGAACCCCATGTGGTGGATCTGGCCAACTTCCTGAATATGTGCGGTGCGGATATCCGCGGCGCAGGCACCGACGTCATCAAGGTGCGCGGCGTGGAAAAGATGCACGGCTGCACCTACAGCATCATCCCGGACCAGATCGAGGCCGGAAGCTATATGGTGGCTGCTGCTGCCACCGGCGGCGATGTTCTGGTGAAGAACGTCACCCCCAAGCATCTGGAACCCATCACGGCCAAGCTGCGCCGTGCCGGTGTTGAGGTGGAGGAGTTCGACGATGCCGTGCGTGTGCGCCGCACCGGCGATATCCTGCCGCTGAAGATCAACACCATGCCGCACCCCGGTTTCCCCACTGATATGCAGCCTTTGATGGGTGTGCTGCTGAGCGTGGCCAAGGGCACCAGCACCATCACCGAGAGCGTGTGGGACAACCGCTTCCGCTATGTGGACGAGCTGCGCAAGATGGGCGCAAGCGTGCAGGTGGACGGTCAGGTGGCTGTGTTCGAGGGCGTGGACAAGCTCACCCCGGCTCCGCTGCGCGCTTCCGACCTGCGCGCCGGCGCCGCTATGGTGGTGGCTGCCCTGATGGCAGACGGCACCAGCGAGATCGAGGAGATTGGCCACATCGAGCGCGGTTACGAGAACATTGTCGAAAAGCTGCAGGCACTGGGCGGCGATATCCGCAAGGTGGAGCAGACCCCCGTTGCGCTGGAACAGGCAATGTAAATCCATATCCAAAACAACAAACAGCCTGCTGCGGAATGCGGCGGGCTGTTTTTGAGTACATCAGAGGTTTTTCATGGCAGAATTCATCTCGTTATATTCCGGCTCATCCGGTAACAGCAGCGTGGTGCGCTGCGGGCAGCAGTATCTTATCATTGACATGGGCAAGGGTGTGCGCACCACCTCTGCGGCACTGAAAGCGCTGGGCCTTGCGGTCAGCGACTGCGCGGGCATCCTTGTGACCCATGAGCACAGCGACCATGTGAAGGGGCTTTCCACCTTTCTCAAAAAGAATCCGCTGCCGGTGTACGGCGCGGCGGCTACGCTGGATTTTCTGGACGCCAACGGCATCGTGCCGGCCTCCTGCGAGCTGCGGGAATTGGAAGGCAGGGAAGAGGACATCGGTGCATTCGGGGTACAGAGTTTTCCCACCAGCCATGATGTGCCCTGTGTGGGCTACCGCATCCGCACCCCGGACGGTAAGACCATGACCATCGCCACCGACCTCGGCGTTCTGACTGCCCCGGTGCATGAGGCGCTGTCCGGTTGCGACCTTGTGGCGCTGGAAAGCAACTACGACCTGCATATGCTGCGCAGCGGGTCGTATCCTTACTACCTGCGGGCGCGCATCGAGAGCAACCGGGGGCACCTGTCCAATGACGAATGCTCGGCCAAGGTGCTGGAGCTGATCCAGGAAGGATGCAAAAAGTTTGCCCTGTGCCATCTTTCGCAGGAAAACAACACCCCGGCGCTGGCGCTTCAGACCGTGTTCAACACGCTGGGCGCGGCGGGCGTCGTACCGGGAAAGGACTGCATCGTGCAGGCGCAGCGCCGCAACGAGGTCAGCCCGGTGCTGGAGTTTTGAGAAAACAACCCTCTCAGTCTCGTCACTTCGTTCCTCGCCAGCTCTCCCGAAAGGGAGAGCTTTTTGCATCTGACGGTAAGGACGAATAAAGCTCCCCCTTCGGGGAAGCTGGCACAGCGTAGGCTGTGACTGAGAGGATTGAACCATAAACAAACACAAAAAAGTATCTGCCATATTCGGTGTTTCTCTGGGAAATCAGAGCAGGAATACGGCAGATACTTTTTGTTTACTCATTCGCTTTCTGAGTTCGGATATCATCCCCCGCGAACAGGCAGGGGATAAACGCGGAAAGGCGGCTGGAGATCTTTTCGGTATAGAGCTTTTCCAGCAGAGCGCCGTCGGTGATGTTGGTGGTGACGATGGTGGGCAGCTTTGCGCCCAGCCGGCTGTTGAGCAGGCTGTACAGGCTGCTGATGAGAAAGGCGGAGTTGAACTCCGAGCCGAGATCATCCAAAATCAGCAAGTCGGCCCCGGCAGCGGTCTGCATCAGGGTCTCCTCCTCCCCGGCGGGGTCGGAGCCGAAGTGCAGCCCTTCCAGCCGGGAGAAAAAGTCCGGGCTGGAAACATAGATCACGTCGTAGCCTTTTTCCAGCACGATGCCCGCAATGGCAAGGGCGGCATGGGTCTTGCCCAGCCCTGCGTTGCCAAGGAGCATCAGACTCTCGCTGTTGTGGTCGAAATCCTTCGCGTAATCCCGCAGTTCTTCCAGCAGGCCGGCCATGTAAGGGCGGATGGCTCCGCCCAGTTTTTCATCGGTGCGGTTGGGATAGTAACGCAGTTCCATGGTGTCAAAACTGGCGATGGACAGGCTGGACAGCTGCTCGATCTCCTTGCGGCGCAGCTGCTGCATCACTTTGCGCACGCAGCTGCAGGTATGGCCGTCCACAGTTCCCGTGTCCTGACAGTTCGGGCAGGTGAAATGCGGCTCCAGCGCATCGGCAGGGCGGCCGCTGGCAGCCAGAAGAGCAGTCAGCTGCTTGCGGGCATCGGCCAATGCGGCGGCGGTTTCGGCGCGGTCCTTGCCGGCTGCGCCGGCCAGTGCACAGCGGATGCCCCGCACCCGTACTTCTTCCTCTGCATGGCGCAGGGCGGGAATGGCAGCTTCCGCTTCGGCGCGGGCGTCCTCGGCTCGTGCCCGCGCCATCTGCCGCCGGGCGCCGACGGTGCGCAGTGCTTCCTGATAGAGTTCGCTTTTGGTACGCATGGCTTCTCCTTACTCCTGTCTTTTCTTGAGCGGACGGCGGCGGGCGGCATTTTTCAGAAAATCATTTCCGCTGGGGGCCTCGCGGTCCACCCGGAGGTTGCGGCTTGCCCCGGCAATGGCCACCGGTCCGCGCACATCGTGAACGGTGCGCAGGCCCTTGGCGTTCCATGTTTTAAGAATGCTGTTCCAGTACCACAGGTCTTTTTTGGCACCGGCCTGCACGGCGGCTTCCTGCACCATGGCATCGTCATAGCCGTATACTTCGTACCACCGGGCAATGGCCTTGCGTCCGCCCAATGTCAGCTCGCTTTCCGGGATGCCCAGCAGGCCGCTGACGTATTGCTCGCGGCTCTGGCGCAGCGCCAGCAGCTTGAGATGTGCGTCGGCCTGTTCGCCGGTCTCCACACCCTCATTGCGCCAGACCTTCAGCTCGTGGATCACCGCGGCAACCGTGCGTTTGTTCCGGCTTGCCATGTAGGCGGCGCAGAGCATCACAGTCTCGGGCGCGTAGCCGTCCTGCACATAGAGATTGACCAACCGCTCCATATCGCTGTGGGTCAGCGGGCGGGCAAAACTGGTCTGCGTGCAGTCGATCAGGCTGGAGATCATAGGGTCGGTACGGCTGGCAGCTGCGATCTCGGCCCAGGTCATGGGTGCGGGAGCGCTAGGTTCTCCGCCGGGGGCGGCATTTTCTTCATAGCGTTCCAGCAGGCCGGCACCAGCCCAGAAAGACAGCGCACTTTCGGCGCTGATGCGGCTGCGCAGTTTGAGGTCGGCGCAGATCTTGTCCGGGTCGGTGACGCCGGTGGCCAGCACATACAACGCCACCCGCACACTGTATTCCTCGGCGATACCCAGCTTGGAAAACACCAGCTGCGGCACGGCAATGGTATCGCCGTGTAACTCTTTTAAACGATAGATCATCTTTTATTCCTCTGGCTTCTCTTCGGCTGGCTCGGCGGGCGGCTCCCATGGGTCGCAGTCCATCATATCGGGGCAGTTCTTCCAGCGCTCCGGTTCAGCGTTGAAGGCATCCTGCAGGCACTGCGCAGCGGCGGCGCGGCCGTCGTCGGACAGGGGGAACACCTTCTGCGCCCGCAGGGCGGGGTCGGTCTTTTCCAGCGTCCAGGGGTCTGGCCAGTAATCCAGCGTGAGAATGGCTTCGTCTTTCACAGCACCCTCGCCGCCGTCCGGATCCGGTACGCTGCGCTTGCCCGGGGTGAGCCGGTAGCGCAGGCCGTATTCGTTGCCGCTGTAGGTGTTTTTGCACTTGAAATAATGCAGCAGGGGAACAAAGATCATGGTATCAGGGATCCTTTCCGGCAAAGGACATCTGCCTTTGCGCATATACCATTATTATAAACAGCCGCTCTTTTGAATGCAATATCCAGTTTTCTCTGTGATCCCGGCAAAAAGCAGGTCGAGCCTGCAGCTGAAGCAGGCGGCTGGTCTGTTAGAGTATCTGTTGGTTTAGAGCAGACAAACACCCGGAAATGGCTGCAGCTGAGCAGACAAAAGAAAAACGGCAAACCGATATTTCACGGTTTGCCGTCGATCTGGAGCAGGGTACGGGACTCGAACCCGCCGCCTTCTGCTTGGGAAGCAGACGCTCTACCGGATGAGCTAACCCTGCAAGTGCTTATTTATTGTAGCAAAGCAGGGCGGGATTGTCAAGAGCGAAACGGGTCAGTTTTTCTCGGCCCATGTCAGGTCCAGCACCGGGGTGAAGGGGTCGAACACAAGCCCCGAGATGCCGCTTGCCACCAGCAGGCGTTTTTGTTGGCTCAGCAGAGGAACCACCGAGCAGCCTTCCAGCAGCTGGCGCTCACACTGGCCCAGCAGGGCACAGCGCGCCCGGCCGGTCTGCCGGGTGCTTTCGTCCAGACGCTGCAGGTAGACCGGGTCGGACCAGCCGGTCAGGCCGCTTTCGGCAGAGCCGAACTGCTGCAGCATCTGATATACGCTGCCGCCCTCGGCGCGGATGGGTGCCAGCGCGATGGTATAGTCGCCGCCGGCAATGCGCTGGTCGAACTCGTCCTGCGGCACTTCCTCGATCGAGAAGAAGAGGGAGCAGTCCTTCTGCCACGCGCCGTTGATCTGTTCGGCCAGTTCGCTCAGGCCGCTGTCCTTCGGCAGCAGGAGGGTCACGCCGGAAAAGTCCGAGCTGGCCATGCCCTGCCGGGCGCTCAGGTAAAGCGCACGCGGGTCGGTGATGACAGGCAGCGGGTCCCCGGCGGTATCACGGTAGGGGATGCCGTCCACAGTCAGCCCGTCGGGCACAAGGCCGCTTGCAGCGGTGAACAGCCCGGAAGAGGGGACGGCTGCGTTTTCCCGGGCAATGCCGGCCAGCGCCTGCCGCAGTTCCTGACTGGCGAACACCGAGCTTTCGGTGCTGTTGAACAGCAGCGCCCATGTGGTGTCGGAGTAGGAGACTGAGGACAGGCTGGTGGCTTCGCCGGTGTCGTCCAGCGCAGCCGAACATTTTTCGTCGGCGATGAGCTGGGCTGCGCTCTTGCCGGTATTGCCGGTGTTCTGCACAAGGCGCAGGCTGCCGATAAGGGGCGATGCAACGTCCCGCCGCAAAAACAGGCCGCTGGCCGTCCAATTGTACAGATAGAAACTGCCGCTGGACAGGGTGGTCTTGGCAGTCAGGCCGTAGGTGCCTCGGGTGCTGTCGAAAAACTCCTCGTCGCAGGGCATGGCGCCGGGCAGGGTGAGCTTGGAGAGAAAGTTGTCATCCTTCTCACTCAGGCGGAATACCAGCGTCAGCGGCCCGGATGCAGACACGCCGAGCGACGAGGGCGCAGCTTCGCCCGCCAGCACAGCGGCGCTGTTCTCGATGGCGGAGAACTCCACCGCATAGGGGGAAGCAGTCTGCGGGTCGAACATACGCCGGAAGGCGAACACGAAATCTTCTGCGGTGATCGCGTAGTTGGTATCGGCGCCCTTGACGGCCTTGTAGGTCAGGCCGTCCTTCAGCTGAAAGGTGTAGGTGCGGCCGTCGGCGGAGACCGTCCAGCGCTCGCACAGGTCGGGCAGAAGTTCGCCGTCGGAGTTCTTACGCACAAGGCCGCTGTAAAGGTTCTCGCACGCGATGACATCGGACGCCGCCGAAGCCACCTGCGGATCCAGATTGGACGGGATGGTATCTACAAACCATGTAAAGCTTGCTGCACCGGAACCGCCGCTGCAGCCGGTGAGGACAAACACAAACGCAGCAGCCAGCACTGCCGCGAGAATACGGAATGAATGTTTCAAAATAGGACCTCGTTCTATGCAATCGTTCAAAGAAAGAACGTTCTTGTATACAAAAATCGCTCTGCTTCGACAAGTGTAGCAGAAACAACGGCAAAATACAATTGCAGAATTGTGAATTTGCCGCGCTTTTTGCTGCAAAGAGCCGGTTTTCCGTTGCCAATTGCGGCCAAATGGACTATAATGGTACAGCGAAACATCTCAGCGCCGCTTTTTACACGGCGTGTTCGGAAATAGAATCGTATGATATGAATATTGAGGAGGAACTGTTTTTATGCAGAAGGATCAGCAGAAACTTGCCCAGCTGATCAAGGGCAAGAAGGTCGCCTTTATCGGTGCAGGCGTCAGCCACAAGACCCTGATCAAGGAGTTCGTGGAGCTGGGCGCACATGTCACCCTGTGCGACCAGAAGAAGAGCGTGGAGGACTTCGGCGACTATGCCGCTACCATTAAGGAGCTTGGTATTGACCTGAGCCTCGGCGAAAACTATCTGGACGGCTTCAAGGGCCAGGATATCATCATGCGCACCCCTGGCTTTGTGGGCTACTTTGAAAAGCCCCTGCAGGATGCCATGGCCGCCGGCACCATGGTGACCAGCGAGGTGGAGCTGTTCTTTGACTTCTGTCCCTGCGAGATCGTGGCCGTGACCGGCTCGGACGGCAAGACCACCACCACCACCCTGATCTCCAAGTTCTACGAGGCTGCCGGCCGCAAGGTGCATCTGGGCGGCAACATCGGCGCAGCATTGCTGCCCATGCTGCCCGAGGTAGCCCCGGAGGATGTGGCAGTGGTGGAGCTGTCCAGCTTCCAGCTCATCAGCATGCATTCCAGCCCCAACATCGCGGTGGTGACCAACGTCACCCCGAACCATCTGGACCACCACAAGGACATGCAGGAGTACATCGACGCCAAGCGCAACATCCTGTTGTACCAGAAGCAGCCCTGCCGTGCCGTTCTGGGCTACGAGAATGAGATCAGCCGGTCCATGCAGAAGGACTGCAAGGGCAAGCAGGTGTGGTTCACCCGCCTGCACGACACCGACAACGGTGCCTTCCTGCGCAAAGAGGACAACATGCTCTGCATGGCCGAGGACGGCGTGGTCACTCCGTTCCTCGCCCAGAAGGACGTGAAGCTGCGCGGTTTGCACAACATCGAGAACCTGCTGGCCGCTGCCGCTGCTGTCTGGGGCGAAGTGCCCGTGGAAGCCATCCAGAAAGTGGGCAGCACCTTCACGGGTGTGGAGCACCGCATCGAGCCGGTGCGCACGCTGGACGGTGTTCTGTACTACAACGACTCCATCGGCACAAGCCCTACCCGCACCATCGCCGGTCTGCGCAGCTTCAATCAAAAGGTCATCCTCATCGCAGGCGGCTACGACAAGCACATCCCCTATGAGCCGCTGGCACCGGAGATCATCGCCCATGTCAAGAACCTCGTTCTGATGGGCGCCACCGGCCCCCGCATTGAGAAGGCTGTGCGCGAATGCGAAGGCTTCAATGAGGCTGAACTGCCCATCCAGCATGCCGACAATATGCAGCACGCTGTGGAGCTGGCCCGCGCCTGTGCAAAGCCCGGCGACATCATCATCCTGTCCCCGGCCAGCGCTTCGTTTGACCTGTACCCGAACTTTGAGGTGCGCGGCCGCGAGTTCAAAAAGATCGTCAACGCGCTCAAGTGATCGCGCAGGTCAGCACAACGCAGCGCCGCACCCGCTTTGGGAACGCCTGCCGGGGCAAATGGGTGCTGGGGGCAACTCTGCCGCTGGATCTTGCCCTTTTCGGCAAAAGCCAGCCATGGCGCTTTTACGCCGGGCCGACGCTGGCGCTGGAACTGAGCGGCAGCACAGCGTGGGCTGCCGGGCATGCGAACCCGGAGGAACTGGCCGGTTTTCTGGCTTTCTGTGGGTGCGGGAGCATCGTTCTGGATGAAGCAGAATGCCCGCCGCCCGCCGGGTGGCATAAAGCCGAGACCCTGACCGTGTTCGGCCTTCCCCCGGGAAAGACACTGCCGCTGCCCGCCGCCGACGAAGCTCTATGGGCACGGATGACCCTTGACCGCCAGCCGCCTGCCATGGCGGTGGCACGGGCACTCTACCCGGCGGATACCGCAAAACAGGAGGATTTTTACTCCGAGCTGTGCACCAAACGCACCCGCAGCAAAGCCTTTGCCTGGACGCTGGGGCAGGGGAGCAAGCCGGTGTGCACCGTGGGCGCGTATGCGCTGGCAAACGGGCAGGCCTACATGGCTTGCGGGCAGACCGCAGAACCCCTGCGCGGCAAGGGCATCGGCGGGCGGCTCATCGTGCAGATGGCGAACGAGCTTGTTGCACAGGGGCTTTGCCCGGTGTTTCTCTGCAGCCCGGAACGGGTGCATTTTTATACTCGCCTCGGCTTTGCAAAGCTGGGGGAGTATGCAAGATATGAACCATAAAAATTAAGGAACCAATTACAATGTCAATTCTCAACCACTTTTTTGATTACAAACCCGAGGTGCTGGCTCTGGACGAAAAGGCCATGGAGCTGTGCCAGCCCTACTTCCGCCATATGGAAGAGATCCGCGATTTCAACCAGCTCAAGATGCTGAAAGCCTTCGCTGATACTCAGATGTCCTCCACCGATATGCTGGGCACCACCGGCTACGGCCTGTGGGACACCGGCCGAGCCAAGCTCGAGCAGATCTTTGCTGAGGTGATGGGTGCCGAGGATGCGCTGGTGCGCAGCCAGTTCCAGAGCGGTACCCATACGCTGGCCGTGGCGTTGTTCGGCCTGCTGCGGGCAGGGGATACTCTGCTGGCTGCCACCGGACGCCCCTACGATACGCTGGAAGGTGTCATCGGTCTGGACGGCAAGGGCCAGGGCACCGGCACCCTGATGGACTATGGCGTCAAGTACGACGAAGCACCGCTCAAAGCTGACTTCACCCCGGACTATGACCTCATTGCAAAAAAGGCCCCCGGGGCCAAGGTATGCCATATCCAGCGCAGCCGCGGCTATCTGCAACGCAACGCCTTTGATCTGGACACCATTAAAAAGATCGCCGACACCGCCCGCGCAGCCAACCCGGAGATCATCATCTTTGTGGATAACTGCTACGGCGAGTTTACCCAGACGCAGGAGCCGTGCCAGGTGGGCGCGGATATCGCTGTGGGCAGCCTCATCAAGAACCCAGGCGGCGGCATTGCTCCCACCGGCGGCTACATCGTGGGCCGTAAGGATCTGGTGGAGCTGTGCGCCTACCGCCTGAACGCTCCCGGCCTTGGCAAGGAGCTGGGCTGCACGCTGGAAACGCCCCGTGATATGTATCTGGGCTTCTACTACGCCCCCGGCGTGGTGTGCGAGGCCATCAAGACCGCCATCTATGCACAGTGCATGCTGGAGCTGCTGGGCAAAAAGCCTATTCCGCGCTACTGCGAGGATCACAACGATATCGTCACCTGCTTTGATGCCGGTACTGCCGATGCCCTCATCGGTTTCTGTCAGGGCATTCAGGCGGCCAGTCCGGTGGACAGCTACGCCGCCCCGGAACCCAGCCCGGAACCGGGCTACACCGATGAAGTAGTCATGGCAAGCGGCAGCTTTACCCAGGGCAGCACCATCGAGCTGTCCTGCGACGGCCCGCTGCGTGAGCCCTACACCTGCTACCTGCAGGGCGGCCTGAACTTTGCTGCCAGCCGCGCCGGAGTGCTGCTGGCCATCCAGAAGGCTTATTTCAAGGATTGAGGAGGAACGGATATGCCGCAGCTCAGCGACCGCGTGGACACGTTCATGGATTCTGTCATCCGCCGCATGACCCGCATCAACAATCAATCTGGAAGCCATCGCAGCGCTTGCCATCAAGTATGACGCCTTTGTGGTGACCGATGAAGTGTACGAGCACATCGTGTATGCACCCAATCAGCACATCTGCAGGCGCTCTACACCGAAAAGCGCGATCATTTTCTGGCCGGGCTGGACAGGGCAGGGCTGAAGCACAATGCCCCGCAGGGCACCTACTTTGTCATGATCGACATCTCGGACTTCCTCGCTCTGCCGCAGTTTGCGGGCTGGACGGATCTTGAGTTCTGTGAGTGGATGATCCGTGAGATCGGCGTGGCCGCCGTGCCCGGTTCCAGTTTCTTCCGAGAGCCTGTGAACCACCTGATCCGGATGCACTTTGCCCGCGGCACCGATGTGCTGGACGAAGCTGCCCGCCGGCTGGAAAAGCTTTCGGCTCTGCTGAAGTAAAACTGTCTCTACGAAAGGGGAGACCGGTCGGATGCCGCTTCTCTCCGCAAACCCATTTGTGAAAAAGCAATACCGGAAAATCCGCAGATTTTCCGGTATTACAAATTATATTCCATGCTGAAAATAACGCCGCAGGAAAACCTGCGGCGTTATTTCTTTCCCTTAGTCTCTATACACAAATCAGGCCGTCACACGGCGGGGCGCAGCAACGGGCATCGGCTCAACAAGAGCGGGATGCATCCCTTCGCGGTAGTCCAGATCGCCCTGATCCAGACCGCGCAGCAGCACTTCGGCGGTGGCAATGTTGGTGGCAATGGGCACGCCGTGCATATCGCACAGGCGGAGCAGATTCTGTTCGGTGATGCTGGCGGCGTCGGCCTTCAGCGGGTCGCGGAAGAACAGCACCAGATCCACTTCGTCGCAGGCAACGCGGGAAGTGATCTGCTGTACACCACCCAGCTTTCCGGAGAGATAGCAATGCACGGGCAGGCCGGTGGTCTGCGCCAGCATCCGTCCGGTGGTACCGGTGGCAATGACAGTATTTTTGGACAAAATGGCACTGTAAGCCGTGCAGAACTGCAGCGCGAGTTCTTTGCGGGAGTCGTGTGCAAGAATGGCGATGGTCATAGTGCTCTCTCCTTTGTTCTCAGTATAGTGTTGTGGATGACGGACAATTTCAAATTTGAACTGAAATACAGTGAAATCGTTATCAAAATTTCCAATATAGTTTTACCGCAACAAATCATGGATTGTCAAGCCCTTTTTTATACTTTTTACAGAACAAAATCGAGAAAGTAACACTCTTTCTTTGTGAGAATCGGAGAAAACTTGGATACATTCATCCATCCAAACGAACGATAAAAACAGGAGAAGTGAAAACAAAATTCAAATTTTGTCCCTGCGGAAAAAACAATCCATACAGGATAAACAAAAAATGCAGGCCGGAGCGGATGCACCGGCCTGCAGGGGAAAAAGCTTTTCAGGTCTGTTTCTGAATTATGAATAAAATGGACAAAACGTTCGCACCCGATTTTGACACCGGGATGGTGGGTTCAGGACGCTTCAACGCACCTGCCCATTGCCGTGGATGATATATTTATAACTGCACAGCTCTTCCAGTCCCATGGGGCCGCGGGCGTGGAGCTTTTGGGTAGAGATACCCATCTCGCATCCCAGACCGAACTCGCCGCCGTCGGTAAAGCGGGTAGAGCAGTTGACGTACACGGCGGCGCTGTCCACCGCGGCGGTGAAACGGTCGGCGTGAGCCTGTGTCTGAGTCAGGATGGCCTCGCTGTGGCCGGTGGAGTGCTTTGCGATATGAGCAATGGCCTCGTCCACGCTGTCAACCACCTTGACGGCGAGGATGTAATCCAGAAATTCAGTGTCAAAGTCCTGCGGCCCGGCGGGAGTGCCGGGAATGATGGCGGCGGCACGCTCGTCCAGACGCAGCTCTACAGGATGCAGACCCTTTGCGGCGCGGTCCGGGCCGAGGCGCTGTGCCAGCCGGGGCAGGAACTGCTGCGCCACGGCGGCGTTCACAAGGCACACTTCTTCGGCGTTGCAGACGCTGGGGCGGCTGGCCTTGGCGTTCTCGATGATGTCCAGCGCCTTGTCCAGATCGGCAGAATCGTCCACATAAATATGGCAGATACCGGTGCCGGTCTGGATGCAGGGGACTTTTGCGTTTTCCACGCAGGCCCGGATCAGCCCGGCTCCGCCGCGGGGGATCAGCAGGTCCACATAGCCCACGGCGGTCATCAGGGCGTTGGCGGAAGCGTGGGTGGTGTCCTCGATCAGGCA
>CAKSZM010000020.1 GCA_934525735.1 uncultured Faecalibacterium sp.
AACCAATCGAAATAATCCGTTTTACATCCGGCGGGTTCTATATTATACTGTACCTGTTGGATCTCTCCGACAGGAAAGGCAGGAATCTGATATGGAACGCAACGATCCGCGCTATCAGGCGTACGTGGAAATTTTAAAGGAAGAACTCATCCCGGCCATGGGCTGCACCGAGCCAATCGCGCTGGCCTATGCCGCCGCCAAGGCGCGGGAGGTGCTGGGCGTGCTGCCCGAGAGCGTGCAGCTGCAGGTGAGCGGCAGCATCATCAAAAACGTGAAGAGCGTCATTGTGCCCAACACCGGCCACCTGAAAGGCATGGAAGCCGCTGTGGCAGCGGGCATCATCGCCGGCTCGGCAGAAAAGGAGCTGGAAGTGATCTCGGAGGTCAGCGAGGACAAGAAGGCTGCCATCCGGGACTATCTGCAGACGGTGCCCATTTCCATCCAGCACATCGAGCAGGGGCATGTGTTCGATATCATCGTTACCGAGCGCAGCGGGGATTCCTACGCAAAGGTGCGCATTGCGGATTTTCACACCAACATCTGTCTGATCGAAAAGAATGGCCGGGTGCTCTACGAAAAGCCGCTGCTGAACGAGGAGGCCCGGCGGGACAGCCGGGCCGACCGCAGCCTGCTGAACATGAAGGACATCTGGGACTTTGCCGAGACGGCCGACCTGCAGGATGTGGCGGACCTGCTGGAACGCCAGATTCGCTACAACAACGCCATCGCAGAGGAGGGTCTTCTGGGCGACTACGGCGCGAACATCGGCCGGGTGCTGCTTTCTACTTACGGCAATGATGTGTCCATCCGGGCCAAGGCCAAGGCGGCGGCCGGCTCCGACGCCCGCATGAACGGCTGCGAGCTGCCGGTCATCATCAATTCGGGCAGCGGCAATCAGGGCATCACCTGCTCGGTGCCGCTCATCGAGTACGCCAAGGAGCTGCACAGCGGCAAGGAAAAGCTTTACCGCGCCCTCATCATCTCCAATCTGGTGGCCATCCACGAAAAGACCGGCATCGGCACCCTGTCGGCCTACTGCGGCGCGGTCAGCGCCGGTGCGGGTGCAGGCGCCGGCATTGTGTACCTGCACGGCGACAGCTACGAAGCCGCCATCCACACGGTGGTCAACGCGCTGGCCATCGTGTCCGGCATCGTGTGCGACGGTGCAAAGGCGTCCTGCGCGGCAAAGATTGCATCCTCGGTGGATGCGGCGCTGCTGGGCTACAACATGTACAAGTGCAATCAGGAGTTCAAGGGCGGCGACGGCATCGTAATGAAGGATATCGAGTCCACCATCCGGGGCATCGGCCGTCTTGGCAAGGACGGCATGAAGGAGACCAACGAGGAGATCATCCGGCTGATGATCGGTTGATCCGTCTCGATTTTCTTTACGGATGCACTGCAGGCGGCGATTTTATGGTTCAACCGATTAAATACTTGAACAAAGGAGCTTGCAATGATGGATATTCAGGAAGCGATGCAGCAGCGCCACAGCGTGCGCCAGTACGAAGACCGGAAGATCGAGCCGGAAAAGCGGAAGGCCCTGTGTGCTGAAGTGGAAAAGATCAACCGGGAAAGTGGACTGCACGTTCAGATCCTTTTTGACGAGCCGAAATGCTTCGACTCTATGATGGCGCATTACGGGAAGTTTTCCGGTGTGCAGAACTACATCGCACTGGTGGGGCCGAAGGGCAGCAATCTAGAGGAAAAGTGCGGTTATTACGGGGAGCGTCTTGTACTGCTGGCGCAGATGCTGGGCCTGAACACCTGCTGGGTGGCCATGACCCATGGCAAGAGCGCGGCAGAGATTGCAGGCGGCGAAAAGCAGACCTGCCTGATCGCGCTGGGCTACGGTAAAACGCAGGGTGTGGCCCACAAGAGCAAGCCGATGACCGAACTTGCCAAGGCAGATGCGACCATGCCGGACTGGTTCTGCAAGGGCATGGAAGCCGTCATGCTGGCACCGACGGCCACCAACCAGCAGAAGTTCCTGTTCGAGCTGCACGGTGATGCTGTGACCGCAAAGGTATCCGGCTTCGGCTTCTATTCCGCCATGGATCTGGGCATCGTCAGATATCATTTTGAAGCGGCCACGGGAAAGCGTGTGGGCTGATGGACGAAGTGAAACAGCTGGCGGAAGAGTTCCGCAGCTGCCAGAAGCTGCTGACCGCCATCGGGGACGAGAACCGGCTGCATCTGATGGTCGAGATGATGCAGATGAACAGCTGCAGGGGCGTCCGGGTCGGGGAGATCACCAAGCGGACCCACCTGTCCCGACCTGCTGTGTCGCACCATCTCCAGATCCTCAAGGAAGCCGGCATTCTGGGCGTGCGCAAGGAAGGCACCAAAAACTACTATTATTTCGATTCCGACCTCCGCACGATGAAGCAGCTCATCGCAGCGCTTCAGCATGCGGTGGATATTGCATCCGCCCTGCCCGACCGGGAAGAATAGATTTGGCAACCTTTGCCCGCACGGCTCCGGCTGTGCGGGCTTTTTGCGTGCGGGACGCAAAAATTTCATACAAATCCTTCTTTATTTTGTCATAACTCTTCCGTATAATAAGAGATGGAATACTTTGCAAATCTGCCCGCCCGGCGGGCATTCGGATACAAAAACGGGAGGAAACCATTATGGCCAACGAAAAGATCCTCGTCGTGGACGACGATACCAACATCTGCGAACTGCTGCGGCTCTACCTGACCAAGGAGGGCTATCAGGTCACCACCGCCAACGACGGCGAAGAGGGACTGGAAAAATTCGATCAGGTCAAGCCCGATATGGTGCTGCTGGACGTGATGATGCCCAAGATGGACGGGCTGGAAGTCTGCCGCCGCATCCGCAAAGCCGGCAACACCCCGGTGATGATGCTCACGGCCAAGGGAGAGACCTTTGATAAGGTGCTGGGTCTGGAACTGGGTGCGGATGATTACATGGTCAAGCCCTTCGACTCCAAGGAAGTGGTGGCCCGCATCAAGGCGGTGCTGCGCCGCTGCCATACGACCACGTCCGCGGCCGAGAGCACCGAAGGTGTCATTGAATTCGACAACCTCCGTCTGGACATGAACAGCTACGAACTGCGGGTCAAGGGCAAGGTGGTGGAGGCTCCCCCCAAGGAGCTGGAACTGCTCAATTGTCTGGCTTCCCACCCGAACCGCGTCTACACCCGCGACCAGCTGCTGGACGAGGTGTGGGGCTTCGAGTATTACGGCGACAGCCGCACCATCGATGTGCACGTCAAACGCCTGCGCGAAAAGCTGGCCGGTGCTTCTGACAAGTGGGAACTCAAGACCGTCTGGGGCGTGGGTTATAAATTCGAGGTGCGTCAGTAATGCGCAAGAGTATCTCTACGGCGTTCTTCTCGCTGGTGTCCACCCTGATGGTACTGGGCATCGTGATGATGGGCTGTTCGGAATGGGTGCTGTTCAAGAATTATTTTGCCCGCGACCGGTACGAAACGCTGGATCAGGTGGTGGGCGTGACCCAGCGCACGGCCCGGTATCTGGCACAGGAGGCCGCTCTGCCAGAGGGCGACGAGCTGGACGCGCTGAACACCAAGCTGGAGATCATCGGTGAGAGCGCGGAAGCCTATCTGTTCTTTACCGATAACGACGGCAGCGTACTGATCGCATCCAGCCCGGAAAAGCTGGAAAATACGGCTGTGCCGCCGGAAATGATGCAGAAGGTCAAAGCTTCCGGCACGGACTATTACCATGCATTCGGCACGCTGGACGGCGTGCTGAACGAAAAAAGTTATGTCACGGTCAGCGAGCTGTGCAACGAGCAGGGCAAGCCCAGCGGGTATCTGTTCCTGTGCTCTTCCGGCGAGCAGCTGACCGAGTTCAAGCAGCAGTTCTGGTCCAACTTCCTGCTGTCGGCCTGCGTGATGCTGCTGTGCGCCAGCATCCTCACCAAACTGCTGATGCGCAGCCTGACCGACCCGCTGCAGAAGGTGACCGACGCTGCCCAACGGTTCGGCGGGGGAGACCTGTCTGTCCGCGTCGAGGGCGTGGAGGGCGAAGGCGAAGTGGCCGACCTGGCCCGCACCTTCAACCGCATGGCGGATAATATCCAGTCCAACGATAATTCCCGCGGGCAGTTCATGGGTAATATCGCCCACGAGCTGCGAACCCCCATGACCACCATCAAGGGATTCGTGGACGGCATTCTGGACGGGACCATCCCGCCCGATATGCAGAACCACTATCTGCAGCTGGTCAGCGAGGAGACGGGCCGGCTGGCCCGTCTGATCCAGAACATGCTGGATCTGTCCAAGCTGGAAAGCGGCGAGTATCAGGTCAACGCCCGGATGTTCAATATCTGGGAGACCATCACCGGGGTGGCGCTCTCGGCAGAGCAGCGCATCAACGACGGCATGATCGAGATCGAGGGTCTGACCATGGACGAAAAGGTGCTGGTCTATGCCGACCCAGACCTGATCCATCAGGTGGTGTATAACCTGCTGGACAACGCCATCAAGTTCACTCCGGCGGGCGGCACCATCCGCTTCAAGGTGGAAAAACTCGGCCCCGAAGCCGAGATCTCCATCTGGAATTCCGGCCAGGGCATCAGCCCGGAAGCGCTGCCCTATGTGTTCCAGCGCTTCTACAAAGAGGACCGCTCCCGCGGGCTGCATGCCCGGGGCGCGGGCCTCGGCCTGAACATCTGCAAGGTGCTGGTCAACCTGTCCGGCGGACAGATCCGGGTGGAGAGCGAACAGGGCGAGTGGTGCCGGTTCGTATTCACCCTGCCCACGGTGGCTCCGGACTCCGGCAGCATGAAGCGCCTGCCGGACGAAGCGGGCGGCGAACCTGCCGTGGAGGATCCGGCCAGCATGAAACCGGTAGAATGATATCGCAGCCAGACCGCCCCCGGCATCCGGGCAGTCTGGCTGTTTTGTGTTTGCATGGACAAATCTTTCCATTTACGTCATTTCGGTGAAAATCACGGCGGCGGGTTTGATTTTTTGGCCGTTTTCATGTAAACTAAAAGATAACCATGCCTGTGTTGTTCAGACGGGCTGTGTCCGGCAAAATTACGGGCCGGACTGGAATATAAAACTACAAAATAACGGAGCGTAAAGATAGAAAATGGCAATTGTAAGTCCTTCGATTCTTTCAGCCGATTTTGGCAAACTGGGTGCGGACTGCCGCATGGTGCTGGACGCCGGCGCACAGATGCTGCACTATGATGTGATGGACGGACACTTTGTGCCCAACATCAGCTTCGGCGTGCCGGTGCTCAAAAGCCTGCACAAGGCCCTGCCGGATGCCTTTTACGATGTGCATCTGATGATCAGCCGCCCGCTGCAGTATGCAGAGCCTTTTGTCAAGGCGGGCGCCACCCTGTACAACTTCCATCTTGAGTGTGAGGATGATATCCAGGCAACGCTGGACGCTGTGAAAGCGCTGGGCTGCAAGACCGGCCTGACCATCAAGCCCGGCACCGCCCCGGAAGCGCTGGCGCCCTATCTCGACCAGCTGGATCTGGTTCTGGTGATGAGCGTGGAACCGGGCTTCGGCGGGCAGAAGTTCATGCCCTCGGCGCTGGACAAGCTGCGCTGGCTGAAGGCCGAGCGGGAAAAGTGCGGGGCACACTTCCTGCTGGAAGTGGACGGCGGCGTGGACGCCGTGACCGCACCGCAGTGCGTGGAAGCCGGTGCGGATATTCTGGTGGCGGGCAGCGCCGTGTTCGGCGCAGCGGATCCGGCTGCAGCCGTGCGGCAGCTTGCCGCCCTTTGAAAGGATAACCATTTATGGATGAAACGTTGATCCGGGAGCAGGAAGCCCAGCTCAAAAAGACCGGCCACTACTACCGGCACATCTGCTGGATGGCGGTGCCGGTGCTGTGCATGGCCTGCTTCCTCTACGGTGCGCGTCCGCTGCTGCTGTGCGGCATTGCGGCGCTCACCGGCAATCTGTGCGACCGTCTGGTCTCGCTGCTGCGCCACCGCGTGTATCAGGCCAGCGATTTTTCAAACGAGAGCTTCGGCCTTGTCATTGCACTGCTGATGCCCGCCACGGTAGATATCTATGTTCTGGTAGCGGCTGTCCTCGCCGGCGTGCTCATCGGCAAGGAGATCTTCGGCGGCTACGGCAGCTACCCCTTCAACCCGGCTGCCGTGGGCTATGTTGTGGCAGCAGTGTCCTGGCCGGAACAGGTATTCCGCTATCCGCAGCCGTATACGGCTGTTCCCCTGTGGGACGCTTCGTCGGTGCCGGTGTCCAGCGCCATCGAGGACACCCTGCGCAGCGGCGGCATGCTGAACATCAGCTCGCTGACGCTGGGTCTGGGCGAATACGCCGCCCCTATGGGCACCGGCGCGGCGCTGGTGCTTCTGGCCTGCGGGCTGTTCATGTGGACCCAGAAGGACGCCCACGTGTCCGCGTCCGTGAGTTTTCTGGCCACCTGTGCACTGATCGCTTTCTTCTTCCCGCGGCAGGCGGGTCTGGCCGACAGCGCCGTGCTGACCAGCGCTCTGCCCCGTCTGCAGTGTATGCGGGATGAGCTGCTGACCGGCGCCATCTTCTTCAGTGCAGTGTTCCTGCTCAACGAGCCGTATACCTGTGCGCACCACCGGATGGGCCGCATTCTGTACGGCGTTCTGGTGGGCGTGGTGTCCATGGGCTTCCGCTATTACGGCGTGTATGAGACCGGCGTGTGCTTTGCGCTGCTGGTGGTCAACAGCATCTCTGCGTGGATCGACCGCACCGAGACCCGCCTGTACCATCTGCTGCATCCGCAGGCCGGAACGGGGAAGGGGGCGGCACAATGAAGAAATCGACGGCTGAACTCATTGTAAAAGATCCGGCCCGGTTCGCCCACCACGACCGTGTATTCCTGAATAACCCGGTGGTCATGCAGGGCATGGGCCTTGCCCCGCTGGTGGTTCTGGCCACTTCCGGCCAGAATGCTGTGATGCTGGCGGCGGCTGTGGCGCTGCTGCTGGTGCCCTCCCGCGTGCTGGCCTGCCTGCTGAGCCGTCTTGTCCCCCTGCGGGATGAAAACCCGGATCCCGAAACGCTGCAGAAGATGCTGCTGCCCCGTGCGCTGGTGTACAGCTTCAGCGCGGCTGTGGTCTATCTGGCAGTGTACCCCATCCTGAATGCCGCGTTCGGCACCAGCCTGCTGAATCTGGGTATCTATCTGCCGCTGCTCACAGTGGAACCGCTGCTGACCTACCGCTTCGGCCGCGTGCAGGAGACGGTGCATAAAGCCGTGTCCAAAGGCTTCCGCATCACGGTGGGCTATGCGCTGCTGCTGGTGCTGCTGGGCTGCGTGCGCGAATGGCTGTCGGCAGGCACTGTGTTCGGCACCGCTGTCGGCAGCCGGGCACTGCTGCCCATGGCCAGTATGCCGGCCGGCGGCTTTATCGTGCTGGGCGTGCTGTGCGCCGTCTGGCGCGCTCTGGCAAAGCGGCGCCGGGACGATCTTGAAAAAGAGGCCCGCAGCCTTGTGGCTGTCGATCACCAGAGGGAGGCGGACAGCGAGCGATGAGAGATGTTGTGATCACTTCGGCAGAGTTCTTCAGCTATGCGCTGCTGGCGGTATTTGCGCAGAACGCTGTCTTTACCCGTGCACTGGGCGTGTCCCGTCTGGTGCAGTTGGTGGGCGATGACCGCACCAGCAGCTGGCTGTTCGGGCTGCAGCTTTGCATCACGCAGGTGATGGTAGCACCCTTTGCATGGTATGCAGGCAGCTGGATCGCTCCGCTGCCCAACCGCGCTCAGCTGCGTCCGCTGGTCTATGTGGCCAGCATCGCGGCGGTGTGCCTGCTGCAGCATCTGGTGCTGTGGCTGGCAAAGGGTCTGCCCTACCGCAGCGCCCTGCTGCGCATCGTGCCGCTGGCCGGGCTGAACAGCTGCGTGCTGGGCACAGTCCTGGTAGAATGCACCCAGACCTTTACGCTGGGCCAGAGCCTTGGCTTCGGTCTTGGCAGCGGCCTTGGCTATGTGCTGGCTGTGATGCTGGTGACGGAAGCCCGCCACCGCCTGCGCAGCAAGGCCATCCCGGAGGCGTTCCGGGGGCTGCCCATCACGCTGGTCTATATCGGCGTGCTGGCGCTGGCGATCTACGGCTTTACCGGACATTCGGTGATCCTGTGATCCGGACAGGAAAGGAGAACGCACTATGGCAAAATACAAACGTCGGCAGAAGGTGAAGCGCTATCACCGTAGCTTCTACAGCCGCAGCACCCGCATTCGGCGGGGCATCGGCATTGCAGTGCTGGTGGCGGTCGTGCTGGGCGCGGCATGGCTGGCGGCGCCCCATGTGCTGGACTGGGCCACCCATACCTGGTACACTGTGGTGAAAAACCGGGATCTGGAGGCCGAGTCTGCCTCCCGCGCGGCGGCTTCGTCGGAAGCGGCGGCGTCCTCTGCGGCGCAGGCAGCCTCTTCGGCGGCTGCATCCGAGCCGGAAGAACCGGAACTGGACGGCAAGGCCATTACCGGCGGCAGCTGGGCTGAGGTGGATGTGAGCACCCTGACCGATGACGCTGCCATCCGTGCGGCGGCGCAGCAGCTGAAAGCGCAGGGCGCAGAGTACGGCCTTGTGACCCTGAAAGACGCAAACGGTGTCATTTATTACGCATCCGGTGCGGCTGCCGCTGCCGGGAGCGTCACGGCGGCACCCGTGAATCCGGCCCGCATCGCAGCGATCTTCCGGGAAGAAGGCATCATCCCGGCGGCGCAGCTGGCAGCGTTCAAGGATCCTGTCTCGCCCCGCACCGATCCCTCCATGGCTATCCACTACAACGGTGATGCTTTGTGGCTGGACGCCCAGAAGAACGGCAACCCGTGGCTGAACCCCTATTCCGAAGCGGCAGTGGAATATGTGGGCGATCTTGTGGAAGAACTGCATGGCATGGGGTTTGAACAGGTGGTGCTGACCAATGTCCAGTTCCCCAAGCTGAGCAAAAAGCAGGACTACGGCACCACAAACGGTGTTTCCCGCGCCGATCAGCTGAGAGCAGACATCGCTGCCCTGCAGGACCGGTTTGCGGGCAGTGTGACGCTGTGGTTCAGCTATACGCTGGATCAGTGCAATACCAGCAGCGTGGCGCTGGATGTACCTGCAGTGACGTTGGGCATGGAAAACCTGCTGGTAACGGCGGACTCCATGGATGATGCTGCCCGGGAGCAGCTGCAGCAGTCTGCCGCAGAAAACGGCGTGCAGCACCTTGTGGTCCGCAGCGCCGGAAGTTTTCAGTGAGTGCTCTGGTTTTGTGAGAGGGAGGAATCTGTTATGAATTCGAAATCCTGCTTTGCACCGGCTCATATCCTTCTGCCTTCGGAGCAGATCCCGCTAGAACAGTGGGGCTGCATTGCCTGCGACCAGTTCACCAGCGACCGCGATTACTGGCAGAAAGCAGAGGCTGCTGCCGCCGGAAGCCCCAGCACCCTGAACATGATCCTGCCGGAGGTCTATCTGGAGGACGGCGATGCGGACGCCCGTATTGCGGCCATCCACTCCACGATGGAAGATTATGAAAAGAATGTGCTCACCCGCAGCGTGGACGGCTTTGTCTATGTGGAACGCACCGAGCAGAGCGGCAGGGTGCGGCAGGGTCTTGTGGGCATGGTGGATCTGGAGACCTACAGCTACCGCCGCGGCGCACCCTGCGCCGTGCGCCCCAGCGAGCGTACGGTGGAAAGCCGCATCCCGCCCCGCATGAAAGTGCGTACCGGCGCGACACTGGAAACGCCCCACATCATGATGCTGGCCGATGACCCGGAGTGCACCCTCATCGAGCCGGTGGCCGCCCGCAAGAGCGAACTGCGCAAGGTGTACGAGGGCGAACTGATGCTGGGCGGCGGCCATGTGGCCGGCTGGGCGGTGGAGGATCCTGCCCTCATTGCGCAGATCGAAAACGCGCTGGCTGTGTTGGGCAGCCAGGAAGAATACGACCGGAAGTATCCGGATGCAGCCCGCCGCGACCCGCTGACCCTGATCGTGGGCGACGGCAACCACTCGCTGGCCACTGCAAAAGCCTGCTGGGAGGAGCTGAAAAAGACCCTGACCCCGGAGCAGGCGGCAAACCACCCGGCCCGCTGGTGCCTGGCTGAAGTGTGCAACGTGCATTCGCCTGCCATCGAGATCGAGCCCATCCACCGGGTGCTGTTCAATGTGGACTGCGCGGCGGTGCTGCTGGCTCTGGTGACCTGGAGCGACGAGAACATGACCGGCTGCAGTTTTGGCGGCGGCAAAAAGCAGCCCTTTACGCTGGCCGGCCCCCACATGGCCAATGTGCTGAGCTTTGAGGAACCTACCGAGCCGCTGACGGTGGGTACCATCGATGAATTTATCGAGTACTATATCGAACGCCATTCGGAAGCCCGGGTGGATTATGTGCACGACGAACCCGCTGTGCGCGCCCTGTGCAAAAAGGGCGCGGTGGCCTTCCTGATGCCGCCCTTTGCCAAGAGTGATCTGTTCAAGGGCGTGGTCATGGGCGGCGTGCTGCCCCGCAAGACCTTCAGCATGGGTCATGCGGAAGAAAAGCGGTACTACATCGAGTGCCGGAAAATTACGGAATGAGAGAGTGCAAAAGCCTTCCCCCAAGGGGAAAGGCGGCGAGCCTGCGAGTCGGATGAGGGGAAACAGCCGTAACACCCTGCGAGGGGAAAAGCATCGGCAGAAAACGACCCTTCATCCGTCATGCCGCTTTGCGCCCTGACACCTTCCCCCAAAGGGGAAGGTTTATTATAGGAGAACCATGACTTTTAAAGAACTGAATCTGTCCGCCCCGCTTCTGCGCGCTGTGCAGGAGGCAGGCTATGAGACCCCGTCGCCCATTCAGGCGGCGGCGATCCCGCCGGTGCTGTCCGGCCGGGATCTGATGGGCTGCGCCCAGACCGGTACCGGCAAGACGGCTGCTTTTGCGCTGCCCATGCTGGACCGCCTGACCGCAAACGCACCCCGCCGCAAGGGCGCTGTCCGCGCCCTGATCCTGACCCCCACCCGGGAACTTGCCCTGCAGATCGGCGAAAGCTTTGACGCCTACGGCAAGTACCTCAAGCTGCGCAGTACAGTCATTTTCGGCGGCGTGGGCCAGGCACCGCAGGTGGAAGCACTCAAAAAGGGCGTCGACATCCTCATTGCCTGCCCGGGGCGGCTCAACGACCTGATCGGGCAGGGCTTTATCGACCTGTCCGATCTTGAAATTTTTGTGCTGGATGAAGCCGACCGTATGCTGGACATGGGCTTTGTGCATGACGTGAAAAAGGTTATCGCCAAGCTGCCCAAAGAGCGCCAGAACCTGATGTTCAGCGCCACCATGCCCAAGGAGATCGAACAGCTGGCGGCAGGCATCCTGCGCAAGCCCGCTTTTGTCAAGGTGGACCCCGTGTCCAGCACGGTGGACCGCATCCAGCAGAGTTTGTACCATGTGGAAAAGGGCAACAAGAAATTTCTGCTGCCGTGGCTCATCAAGAACCTGCAGCCGCCGGTGGTCAATGCGCTGGTGTTCAGCCGCACCAAGCACGGCGCGGATAAGATCGCAAAGGATCTGACCAAGCAGGGCATCCCGGCTGCGGCCATCCACGGCAACAAGAGCCAGACTGCCCGCGTCACTGCGCTGGAGGACTTCAAGGCCGGCAAGACGAAGGTGCTGGTGGCCACCGATATCGCGGCCCGCGGCATCGATATCAGCGAACTTTCCCACGTGTTCAACTACGACCTGCCCGAGGTGCCGGAGACCTACGTCCACCGCATCGGCCGCACCGCCCGCGCGGGTGCCGACGGCACGGCCGTCAGCTTTTGCGCCCCGGAAGAGCAGGAATATCTGGCCGGCATTGAAAAGCTGAACCGGCGCAGCATTCCTGTGGTGAGCGGCCACCCGTGGGACGGCGTGCCCGCGCCGGTGCGCCCGGAGCCGCCTGTGCGCGGCCGGAAACCCAAGGCTGCCCAGCAGGCCCCGGAAAAACCGGAGCAGCCGCAGGCCGCAAAGCCTGAAAAGCCTGCTAAAACCGAAAAAAAGGCCGCTGCTGCACCCAAAATGCAGCCGAAGCAGCCCGTAAAAACCGGAAAAGAGGAATCACCCATGGACGATACCAAACGTACTTCCGGCGGACGCAATAACGACCGCCGTTCCAATAATAACAATGCCCGCCCCCGCCGGGAGCAGAATGCCCCGGCCCGCGGCAGCAACGCCCAGCCCAAGTTTGACCCGCACTTTGTGAGTGCCCCGGAGGCTACCCCGCTGCGCCCGGCCAAGAAGGCCCCTGCAGCGCCCGCTGCCCCGGCCATCCGCACTGCCGCGCAGCCGGCTCAGAATAACCCGAACGGCGCGAAGAACCGCGGACGGAACGACCGCAGTGCCCGCCCGGGCAGCGGCGCCCAGAATGCACAGGGCGCAGACAGCCGCAGCCAGAACAACGGCCCGCGCGGCCGCGGCCAGAGCCAGAGCGCTCCCCGCAGCGCCCAGCCTGCCCGCGCACCCCGGGCTGATTCCGCCCGCCGGAGCCGCAGCCAGCCGGTGAAGGATGAGGACCCGGGTTTGGTGCTCATCAGCCGCCGCCCGCCGCAGCAGAAGTTCACCAACTTCGAAGAGTATATGAATGCCCACGGCGGTGCCACCGCACCCATTGAGGATCACAGCGACGAAGTATGAAACATGAACCGTTTTCCCCGTGGCAGTGCCCCCTGTGCGGGGGAAAGCTGACCGGGGACAGCACCCTGAAATGTGCAAAAGGCCACTGCTTTGACCGCGCCAAGGAGGGCTACTGGCATCTTTTGCCGGTGCAGAGTATGCGCACCAAAGCCCCCGGCGACAGCAAGGAGATGGTGGCCGCCCGCCGCGCATTCCTGAACGCCGGATATTACGGCATTTTCGGCGCGGCGCTGGGCGGGCTGTGTGCGGAATACGGCGTGCCTGCCGCACCGGATGCCCCGCTGCATCTGCTGGATGCAGGCTGCGGCGAAGGCTGGTATGACCGGTGCATCGCGCAGAACTTTGCCGAAAGCGGCAAAGCGCTGCAGCTGGCAGGGTTTGACATTGCCAAGCCCGCAGTGCGGCTGGCCGCGAAGGCTCTGCCCGTGGCGCAGTATGCGGTGGCATCCAGCTTCAGCCAGCCGGTGCGAACCGGCTGGGCCGACCTGCTGCTGAACTGCTTCTCGCCCTTTGCGCAGGAAGAGTTTTTGCGTGTGCTGCGCCCGGGCGGGCGGATGATCTATGTTGTGCCCGGGGCCGAGCATCTCTACCAGATGAAGGCCGTGCTCTACGAAAAGCCCTATAAGAACCCGGTGCAGCAGATCGCTTACGACGGCTTCCGGGCCATCGGCGAGCGGGAGGTTTCCGGCAGTATCACGGTGCCCCACGACCAGCTGGAAGCGCTGTTTGCCATGACGCCCTACTACTGGAAAACGCCGCGGGGCGGGGCAGAGCGTCTTGCTGCTCTGCCGGAACTGACCACGGATATTTTGTTCCGGTTCCTTGTGTTTGAAAAAGAATAAATGATGAAAAGGCCCGGAGAACTGCCGCATCCCAGCGGAATTCCCGGGCTTTTTCTGACATCCTCAACTTCATCATAAAACACCACAGCCCCATCTGCCTTATACGGCGGACGGGGCTGCTGTGCTGTATCAGGATAGAGAGATAAAGCTTAGTTGTTTTCGCCCTTGGGCAGCAGGCCGGCGCGCTCCAGAGCCGGGCGCAGGGCAAGGTACAGGATGACGACGCACACGGTGGAAGCCACACTGTTAACGAAGGTGACGCCGCCGGCGATCTTGGTCAGAGCCTGTGCGACGGTGTATTCCTGACCGAAGATGTACACATTGCGGAAGTAACCCAGGAACGGGTCGGTCAGCACGTTGAGGAACAGGCCGGAAGCGGCGGACACGATGACCTTGACCAGATAACCGGCGCTGTGCTTGTCCAGCTGGCGCAGCTTGAAGGCCTTGTGCGCCACGGCACCGCAGGTGATGCCGATGATGAACTTGAGCACGAAGGTGGTGATGGCATAGCCCGGGTCACCGGCCAGAATGTCGGCCAGCGCCAGACCGATGGCACCGGCCAGACCGCCGGACACGCCGTCCAGCAGCAGGGCAGTCAGGGCGGTGAAGGTGTTGCCCAGATGGAACGAGGAGCCGCCGTAGAACGGGATGCGGAAGAACAGGTAAGCCACAAGGCTCAGCGCGGCCATGACGCCGGTGAGTGCCAGCTCCTTGGTGGTGAAGGTGCGCTTATACAGCACACTGCCGAATACGATGGCGATGACTACGACTGCCAGCAGCAGCCACATTGCGGTAGTAGACATGATGACTTTCCCTCCAGATTTCCAAAACTTGAAATCCCCACAAAACCACTTGACATTTGGGTGTTCGGTAGGTATGCTCCTATTATACGCAGAACTGACACCATGAAAATACCCAGAATAAAGTTTTTTTATGGGGTCAGTTTGACGCAATGCCCAAACAGGAGGGGAGTTTTATGGTCCATCTGACCACGGCGCTGGACGCAGCATCCGGCGTGCCGCTGTACGAACAACTGTACCAGAGCCTTGCACAGGAGATGCGCACCGGGGCGCTGGCGGCGGGCACCCGGATGCCCGGCAAGCGGCGGCTGGCGGCGGAGCTGTCGGTTTCGGTAAACACAGTGGATGCAGCTTACCAGATGCTTGCGGCGGAAGGGTATCTCGAATCCCGGGAGCGCAGCGGCTTTTATGTACAGGAATATCTGGCGCTGCCTGTCCGCCCTGCCGGTGCGCCCGAGCCGCAGCCTTTGAATCTGCCGGAACCGCCGCCCGCCCCGCCGGTGCGGTATGATCTTTCCACCCGGGGGGTGGACCCGGGGCTGTTCCCGTTCCGCACCTGGGCACGGCTGCAGAAGGAGCTGCTGTATTCGTCGCCCCAGCTGCTGACCCACGGCGAAGCGCAGGGCGACCCGGCCCTGCGGCAGGCGCTGGCGGAGTATCTCTCTGAGTACCGGGGCGTGCAGTGCGGGGCGCATCAGATCGTGGTGGGCGCGGGTCTGGAATATCTGCTGGGGCTGCTGGCGCCGCTGCTACCCGGCACTGCGGCGGTAGAAACGCCAGGTTACCCCCGCGCCCGGCAGGTGCTGGAAAACAACGGCGTGCGCTGTTGCTGCCTGCCGGTGGATGCCGACGGTCTGTCCCTTGCGGCGCTGAACCGTTCGGAAGCAGCGGTGTGCTATGTGACGCCCAGCCATCAGTTCCCCACAGGTGTCACCATGCCGGCCGGCCGCCGGGCGGAGCTGCTGCACTGGGCGGCCCGCAGGCCCGGCGAGCGCTACATCATCGAGGACGACTACGACTCGGAGTTCCGTTTTGACACCCGGCCGCTGCCCAGCCTGCAGGGCATGGCCGGAGCGGACGGCCCGGTGGTGTACCTCTCCACCTGCTCCCGCAGTCTGGCCCCCAGCATCCGTATCGCTTATATGGTGTTGCCGGAACATCTGCTGCCCGCGTGGCGGGAGAAATACCGGCTCTACTCCGGCACGGTGAGTCGTTTTGAGCAGCAGACGCTGGCGCGGTTCATCACCGAGGGCTATTTCACCCGGCATCTGGCCCGGGAGCGTGTGGCCTACAAGGCCCGGCGGGACGCGCTGGCGGCGGCCCTGAACGCTGCTTTTGCGCCGGGGGAGCTGACCCTTGCGGGCCTGCATACAGGGCTGCATCTGCTGGCAAAACTGAAAGACCCGCCCCCGGATGCGGCTCTGCGCCGGGCAGCGGAAGCGCAGGGGATCCGGCTGGGTCTGCTGAGCGACTACGACCTGACCGGAAACGCGCCCTCGGCAGGGACGCTGGTGCTGGGTTACGGCTCGCTGGCGGACGAAGCCTGCGCGTCGGTGGGCGAAGCGTTGAAAAAGGCCTGCACGGCGGCAAGAGAAGCTTCGTTGAGGGTGTAAGTTCCGCCGACGGCGTCCCAGTCTCCGGGCAGAGTTTGAGCTTCCACAGCAGCGGTGTTGTTGGCGAGAAATTCCAGCGTGCGCTCTAGCGCGGCGTAATCCAGCGCGGTCAGGTCGGTGAGCAGGGAAGAGCTGACCGACCGCAGAGCATCCGGCAGGACAGTGGGCAGAAGGTCGAGGTTCTGCCGGAAAAAGGCGTCCCACACCGCGCCCCGGGCGGCGGCGCAATGCTCCGGCGGGAGGGCCGGGTCGGCCTGCAGCTGACAGAGAAATTCATGCGCGTCCCCGGCCGAGATGCCCTGCACGGCCCGGCTGCCGCCGTGGCGGGCAAGTTCCTCTTCGGTCAATGCCCCGGTGAACCCTACCCGGATCAGCCCGAAGCGGCCCGCAAGCCGTTCCAGCACGGCAGGGGAAAGCGCCAGATAGCGGGTATCCTCCGGCAGGGAGAACACCTGCGCCAGCGCTTCCCGGCAGCGGGCGGGGCCGGCGGCGGTGTAGCACCGGGTGAGCGGGGCAGCTTCCCCTGCAAAGGAAACCGTCAGCTCCGCCGGGATGCTGAGCAGGTGGAAGGCGTTCTGGCTGGCGTTCAGGTAGGCCAGCAGAAACCCGGGCTGTTCGCCGGAGACGCACAGCAGCACGGTGAGCTGGTCGGTGGTCTTTGGCAGCTGAACGGGGATGCCGCTTTCGCTGCGGGCGGCCTGCCGCAGCTGGGTGCGCAGCTGCCGGTGCGACAGCAGCACCGTGCCGCCCACCAGCGGAACCAGCACCAGCAGCGAGGCCAGCAGCGCCGCCCAGAACGGATCCCACCCTTTGCGTTTGTGCATGAAAACACCCCTTTCCGGGAGAAAGTATTGGAAAAGAAGAGAAAAGTAATACAAAAATAAAATTCATCCGTTGGCATCACAGATGAAAAACCGGCATAAAATGGCATTGATGTCTTGCACGGACGAACAAAATATGATATAGTTTTTCTATCGCGTACAGACGTGCGCGGTGGAAGAACCGAAAAAGACGTGCCCGGGAGCGTGTCCGGGCACTCTGGAGAAGCCCGCAAAAGCGGGTGCCGAAGGTGTAAGGCCGCAGGGAAAGGCGGCTGTATCTCTCAGGCAAAAGGACAGAGCCATCGTCTTTTACGCACATTGGGGTGCAGCCGGGCAAACGGCATCCCCCGGCTGCGGAAAAATGAGAGCGCTTGAATTTTGCGGGCAGAGCCTTTGGCGGGTTCGGCCCGCTTTTTGTTTTTGTGTACAGGGGGAAAAGAGAGTATGGTCGAGATCGTCACACAGGTGAACAACGTCGTCAACGGCGTGGTGTGGGGGCCGTTCGGGCTGGCGCTGCTGTTCTGCACCGGCTTCTGGATGAGCGCCCGCACGGGCTTTTTCCAGTTCCGCAAGATGGGCTACTGGCTCAAGCATACCATCGGTGCCATTTTTACCAATAAGGATGTCACCGCCCACACCAGCAAGGAGGACATGGCCATCAGCCAGTTCCAGAGCATGTGTACGGCGCTGGCGGGCACCATCGGCACCGGCAACATCGTGGGCGTGGCTACGGCCATCGTCTCCGGCGGGCCGGGTGCCATCTTCTGGATGTGGGTCATGGCGCTGCTGGGCATGATGACCAGTTTTTCGGAAAATGTGCTGGGCGTGTACTACCGCCGCAAGAACGAAAAAGGCGAGTGGAGCGGCGGCGCTATGTACTACCTGACCGACGGCCTGGGCGCAAAGAAGGGCTGCAAGACCATCGGCAAGGTGCTGGCGGTGCTGTTTGCCTGCTTCTGCATTCTGGCATCCTTCGGCATCGGCAACATGAGCCAGATCAACTCCATCGCGGGCAATATGAATGTTGCCTTCGGCGTGCCTACGTTTGTTACAGGCCTGTGCCTGATGGCGGTCACGGCGCTCATCGTCATCGGCGGGCTGAAGCGTGTGGCGGCTGTCACCGAAAAGCTGGTGCCGCTCATGGCGCTGTTCTACATCGCGGGCGCGCTGGTCATCGTGGTGGTGCACGCGGGCAACATCCCGGCGGCCTTCGGCGCGATCTTCCGGGGTGCGTTCAACCTGAATGCGGCCGGCGGCGGTGCGCTGGGCTACGGCATCAGCCAGACCATCACCTGGGGCTTCAAGCGCGGCGCTTTCTCCAACGAAGCAGGTCTCGGCTCGGCAGTTATGGTCAATTCGGCTTCCAACGTCAGGGAGCCGGTGCATCAGGGCATGTGGGGCGTGTTTGAGGTGTTTGCCGATACCATCGTGGTCTGCACCCTGACTGCATTGGTCATCCTGACCACCGGCGTGGTGGATCTGGAAAGCGGCGCGGTGCTGGCTGGTGTGCAGGACAATGCACTGGTGGGGCAGGCGTTTACGGCCGCATTCGGCAGCTTCGGCCCCAAGTTCATCGCCATTTCCATCCTGCTGTTTGCCTACTCCACTACCCTTGGCTGGAGCCACTACGGCACCAAAGCCGTGGAATACCTCTTCGGCACGGCGGGCAGCCGCATCTACAAGGTGATCTTTGTGGGCATGACGGTCGTGGGTGCCACCATGAAGCTGGGCCTTGCGTGGGACCTGTCCGACACCTTCAACGGCCTGATGATGATCCCGAACCTTATCGGCGTGCTGGTGCTGTCCGGCACCGTGGTGGCCATCACGAAGAACTATTTTGACCGCAAGGTGAAGGGGCTGGACATTGAGCCGATGTGGTCGGCCTTCCCGGAATACCAGAAGGAAGAAGAGGCCGAAGCCGCTGCAGAAGAAGCGGAGCTGGAACAGGCAGTGAACCAGTAAGAATCCGTGCAGGGCCGTCCGCAGATGCGGGCGGCCTTGCTTTTTTCTGCGTCCCTGCCGTATAATGGAGCCGGAAAACACAGGGGAGGGGAGCAGAATGAGCGAATTTTCCCATCTGAAAAACAAGCTTTTGGCCGAGCAGGTGGAGGATCAGATCTATCATTATATCCTCGATACCCCGCTGGAACCGGGAGCCAAGCTGCCCAACGAGTTTGAGTTGGGCGAAAAGTTCGGCGTGGGGCGCAGCACTGTCCGTGAGGCGGTGAAGCTGCTGTCCAGCAAGGGCATCGTGGAGGTGCGGCGTGGTTCCGGCACCTATGTGGTGACCACCGCAAAAGGGCTTTCGGACCCGCTGGGGCTGCGCAGCGTGCAGGACAAGAACGCCCTTGCGCTGGATCTGGTCAACGTGCGTCTGCTGCTGGAGCCGGGCATTGCAGAGATGGCGGCACTGAACGCTACCGAAGAGGACGTTGAACGCATCCGCCGCCTGTGCGACCGGGTGGAGACCAAGATCCACACGGGAGAAATGTATATCGAGGATGACATCGCGTTCCACACCTGCATCGCCGAGAGCAGTAAGAATATGGTGGTGGAACAGCTGATCCCCATCATCGACACGGCGGTGATGATGTTCGTCAACGTCACCCACAAAAAGCTGACCGAAGAAACCATCCTGACCCACCGGATGATCACGGAGGCCATCGCCCGGCATGACCCCCTCGGGGCGCGCAACGCCATGGTGATGCACCTGAACTTCAACCGGAACTGCATCAAAAAGCTCTACGACGAAGAGCTGGAAGCCTGAAGAGATGCCCCTGCACGGCGCAAAAGCTGTGCAGGGACATTTTTATGTGAAAAGTTGTCTGATGACTTCGAGCGACGGATGAAATGAAAAAGTCGGAAAGAGGGCGCATTTGTGGCATGTATCCAAGATTTTTGCGTGAAATGCACCAAAAAACATTGAAAAATTTGTCATATAGTGGGTTCTGCCCAGGACAACTTGCAAACGCGGAATGATTAAATTAAAATGAACTCGTAAGATGTCCGACTGAAAAAGGACGAATTTGCAAAGCAGGAAAAAGAGAGTATCTGGAGGTTATGATTTATGGAACTGCGTTCTCAGGCAGTGCGCAAGCTTGCGCCGGAAAATGACCCGCTGAAGATCGGTATGGGCTGGAAGGTAGAGGATCTGGAAAAGCCGCAGATCATGGTGGAGAGCACCTTCGGCGACAGCCACCCCGGCAGCGCCCATCTGGATCAGTTTGTGCAGCAGGCCGTGCAGGCTGTCAACGCCCACGGCGGCAAGGCTGCCCGCTATTTTGCCACCGATATGTGCGACGGCATCGCACAGGGTCACGACGGCATCAACTATTCGCTGCCCCACCGCGACGCCATCGTCAATCTGGTGGAAGCACAGGCCAACGCCACCGTATACGACGGCGGCGTGTTCATTGCCAGCTGCGACAAATCCATGCCGGCCATGCTGATGAGCATCGGCCGCCTGAAGGATATGAGCGCCATTGTTGTCACCGGAGGCGTCATGGAAGCCCACACCCTGCCCAAAAAGTATGTGGTGGACGACCCTGCCTGCGCCATCAACGACCTGCTGACGCTGGAGCAGATCGGCAAGTTCGATGCATGGGAAAAGACCGGTGTCATCCCCAACGAACAGCTGGACTACTACAAGCATAACGCCTGCCCGTCCTGCGGTGCCTGCTCCTTTATGGGCACGGCTTCCACCATGCAGATCATGGCCGAGGCTCTGGGTCTGATGCTGCCCGGCACCGCGCTGATGCCGGCCACCGCCCCTGAGCTGAAGCAGGCCGCCTACGACGCCGGCGCACAGGTGATGAAGCTGGTGGCCGAGGGCATCAAGGCCAAGGACATCGTCACCATGAAGAGCTTCGAGAACGCTATTATGGTGCACGCCGCCATCTCCGGTTCCACCAACGCCACCATGCACCTGCCCGCCATCGCCCACGAGTTCGGCTTTGAGATCGATGCCGACACCTTCGACCGGATGCACCGCGGCGCACATTATCTGCTGAACATCCGTCCCTCCGGCGACTGGCCCGCACAGTACTTCTACTATGCAGGCGGCGTGCCCCGCGTGATGGAAGAGATCAAGTCCATGCTGCATCTGGACGTGATGACCGTCACCGGCAAGACGCTGGGCGAAAATCTGGAAGATCTGAAGAAGAACGGCTTCTATGAGCACTGCGACGCCATCCTGCAGGAAAAGACCAGAGGTCTGGGCATCAAGGTCACCCGCGAGGACATCATCCACAGCTTCGACAACGCCAAGGGCACCGACGGCAGCATCGCCATCCTCAAAGGCAATCTGGCTCCGGAGGGCAGCGTCATCAAGCACACTGCCTGCCCGAAGAATATGTTCCACGCCACCCTGCGCGCCAAGCCCTTTGACAGCGAGGAAGAGTGCATCGACGCTGTTCTGAACAAGAAAGTCCAGCCCGGCGACGCCATCTTCATCCGGTACGAAGGCCCACGCGGCAGCGGTATGCCGGAAATGTTCTATACCGGCGAGGCAATCTGTGCTGACCCGAAGCTGGCTTCCAGCGTGGCGCTGATCACCGACGGCCGCTTCTCCGGCGCAAGCCGCGGCCCGGTCATCGGCCATGTCAGCCCGGAGGCTGCGGTGGGCGGCCCCATCGCTCTGGTGGAAGAGGGCGACCTCATCCGCATCGATGTGCCGAACCGTGAACTGGCCATCGTGGGCGTGAACGGCGAGGAAAAGACCCCCGAAGAGATGGAAGCCATTCTGGCCGAGCGCCGCAAAAACTGGAAGCCCAAGGCTCCCAAGTACACCAAGGGCCTGCTGAAACTCTACTCCCAGCACGCTGTCAGCCCCATGAAGGGTGCATACATGGAGTAAAAAACACTCCTGCGGCTTAAAAAGCTTCACGTCGAAAATCAACTGTGCTGCGTTGTTTTGCAGAACGGTCAGGGGAAGCTACGCCAAAAATCGGAAAGCGGATATTGCTTTTACATATATTTCAGAAACCCGGCGGCTGCCTGCGGGGGCAGCTGCTGCAATAAAAGCCAAAAGGCAAACAAAACATCAAAACGGAGGAAAAATCTTATGACAGCTGTTGCAACCCCGGACGCTGCGCGGCTCGTGTTCGCCGCGGTGGCGGGCCTGATCCTTTTGCTCGTCCTCATCATCAAGTTCAAAGTGCACGCCATGATCTCCATTCTGGTGGGTGCCGTGGCCATCGGCCTGATGGCCGGTATGCCGCTGACCGATATCGTCGGCTCTGTGAACGAGGGCATCGGCAACACCCTCAAGGGCATCGCCCTTCTGGTGGGTCTCGGCTCCATGTTCGGCGCCATTCTGGAAGAATCCGGCGGTGCGCAGAGCATCGCGGTGACCATGGTGCGCAAGTTCGGAGACGAAAAAGCCGCATGGGCGCTGGGCATCACCGGTCTGGTCATCGCCATGCCCGTGTTCTTTGATGCCGGCCTGATCATCCTGATCCCGCTGGCCTTCTCGCTGGCAAAGCGCACCAAGCGCTCGGTGCTGTACTACGTCATCCCGCTGCTGGCCGGTCTGGCCGTCGGCCACGCCTTCATCCCGCCCACGCCCGGCCCCGTGCTGGTGGCTACCATGCTGGGCGTGGATCTCGGCTGGGTCATTCTGGTGGGCATCTTCTGCGGCATCTTTGCCATGATCGTGGCCGGCCCTGTCTGGGGCGCTGTCTGCGGCAAAAAGTACATGATCGAAGTGCCTGAGCATATCGCGCAGCAGGAAGACATCGACGAGAGCAAGCTGCCCCAATTCGGCACCATCGTTGGCATCATCCTGATCCCGCTGATCCTCATCATCGCAAACTCCGTGGCAAAGGTCGTGCCTGCACTGTCCGGCATCCAGCCGGTGCTGGCCTTCCTGGGTGAGCCGTTCATGGCTCTGCTGCTGGCCACCATCGTGGCAATGTACCTGCTGGGTACCCGCCACGGCTACACGAATGCCCAGCTGGAAAAGGTCATGACCAAGTCTCTGGAGCCTACCGGTATGATCCTGCTGGTCACCGCCTGCGGCGGCGTGCTGCGCTACATGCTGCAGAACTCCGGTCTGGGCGACGTCATCGGCAACGCCGTGGCTTCTGCAAGCCTGCCGCTGGTTCTGGTGGCCTTCATCGTGGCGGCTCTGGTGCGCATCTCGGTTGGTTCCGCCACTGTGGCCATGACCATGGCTGCCGGTATCATCTCTGCCATGCCCGGCATCAGCGAGCTGAGCCCGCTGTACCTGGCCTGCGTCACCGCTGCCATCGCTGGCGGCTCCACCGTCTGCTCGCACTTCAACGACTCCGGCTTCTGGCTGGTCAAGAGCCTTGTGGGCATGGACGAAAAGACCACCCTCAAGACCTGGACCATCATGGAGACGCTGGTCGGCGGTGTGGGCTTCCTGGTGGCGCTGATCATCTCTTTCTTCGCGTAATTCTCATCGGCGGGGCTGCGCCTGCACACAGCTTGCGCCATGCTTTGCAAATCTCTTGAACTCCTTTTCGCACAGCAATGCCCCGGGCGGTCTCCGCCCGGGGCATTGCTGCTTTTTACATTTTAAAGGGGCAGCTCCGGCCCGGAAGCCAGCTTGATAAAGGCGTCCATCTCCCGGGTGCAGCACTTATCTTTATGGTAGAACATCTGGCGGTACATGGTCAGGCGGAAATCCGACACTTCCAGAATGCGCAGGTGCCCGGCGGCGGCAGGCCCGGCCACGGCGAACCGGGGCAGCAGGGAGATACCGGAAGAGCTTTCCAGCATCTTGATGATGAAAGCGGTGTCGCTGATCTCGAGGCTGGGGGTCAGCTCGATCTGCCGGGAAGCAAGGAACCGGTCGAAAGTACGGCGGTAATTGGCGTTGCGCTCGGTGAGGAAAAAGGGCTTGTCCAGAAGTTCTTCCACCCGGTAAGGGCCGGGGCGGCCGAGGTCGATATCCGGCGAAGCCACAAACACCACCTCTTCCGGGATCTCGTTGCATTTGCGCCAGTTGTTGGAGTAGCGCGGTTCGTCCAGAATGCAGATCAGATCCACCTCGCCCCGCTCCATCTTTTCGATCAGCTCTTCCGGGGAGCCGGTGGTCACCCGCAGGCTGACCTTGGGGTTCTCGCGCCGGAACTGATCCATCAGCCGGGGCAAGCGGAAAAAGCAGAGGGACTCCAGCGTGCCGATGTGCAGGCAGCCGTCCAGCTCCGCGCTCTCGTTCAGGGCGAAACGGGCGTTGTGGATGGTGTCGAGGATGGTGTTGGCGTATTCGAGAAAGCGCTGGCCCTGCGTGGTCAGGATCACCCGCTTGCCCATGCGGTCGAACAGGCGCACGCCCAGTTCTTCTTCCAGCGCCTTGATCTGCACGGTCACGGCAGACTGAGAATAGCCCAGACTTTCCGCCGCTTTGGAAAAGCTCTGGAACTGCGCCGCGCGGATGAGAGTGTTCAGCTGGCGGACTTCCATGGCAAAGCTCCTTTACTATTAAAATTTTTAAACGAAGTATTTATTTTTATGAATTTGAATCATGTTTATGTCTATGTTAAACTAAACCTGTCAACACGTCAAGAACAATTTTTGACGTTTTCAGAAAAAACGGCGGCGCGGCCTGCAGCGGAGAGAGCGCGGCAGATGCTGTGCACCGCCGGAATCGAAAAAAGGAGGAAATCAAATCTCTATGGAAAAGAAAAAGTTCAAGCTCGGACTGCTGCCGAAGCTGCTCATCGCCATCGTGCTGGGCATCATCATCGGCCAGTTCTTCCCGGTGTGGTTCTGCCGGGTCGTCGTCACGGCATCCAGCATCTTCAGCTCGTTCCTGAAGTTCGTCATCCCGCTGATGATCGTGGCCTACGTCACCATGGGCATTGCCGACCTGAAGAGCGGCGCAGGCAAGCTGCTGCTCATCACGGTGGCTCTGGCCTACGGCTCCACCCTGATCGCAGGCTCGGCATCCTATCTGGTGTCCGCAAACCTGTTCCCCAGCTTCATGAGCGAAGGCGCTCTGGAACAGATCGCCGCCACGGCTGACAACTCTCTGGCCAGCTACATCTCCATCTCCATCCCGCCCATTCTGGACACCCTCTCTGCCGTGGTGCTGGCCTTTGTGCTGGGCCTGTGCATGTCCACCTTGCGCGGCAAGACCATCGGTGATACACTTTACAACGGCATGAAGGACTTCTCCGGCATCATCGATCAGGTGCTGCACAGCGTCATCATCCCGCTGCTGCCCCTGTACGTCTGCGGTACCTTCATCGACATGACCAAGTCCGGCAAGACCTTTGCCATTCTGGGCATCCTGTGGAAGGTGTTCCTGGTGGTCATCATCATGCACCTGATCTGCATCTTCATCCAGTTCTGCATCGCGGGCGCTGTGGGCCACAAGAACCCCCTGCAGCTCATCAAGAACCAGATCCCCGGCTATACCACCGCACTGGGCACCCAGTCCTCTGCGGCCACCATCCCGGTCAACCTGCAGTGCGCTGAGGCCGACGGCGTCAGCGAGCAGATCCGCAACTTCGTGGTGCCCCTGTGCGCCAACATCCACATGGCAGGCTCCATGATCACCATCACCGCCTGCGCCACCGCCGTCTGCCTGATGAACCAGCTGCCCATCAGCCTTGCTACCGTGGTGCCCTTCATCATGACGCTGGGCGTTGCCATGGTGGCTTCTCCCGGTGCTCCCGGCGGCTCCATCATGACCGCTCTGCCCTTCCTGTACATGATCTT
>CAKSZM010000021.1 GCA_934525735.1 uncultured Faecalibacterium sp.
AGCCCCTACGGCATGGGCCGCCCGGGCTGGCACATCGAGTGCAGCGCCATGAGCCGCACCCATCTGGGCAAGACCATTGACCTGCACTGCGGCGGTCAGGATCTGATTTTCCCCCACCACGAAAACGAGATCGCACAGAGCGAGTGCGCCAACGGCTGCACCTTTGCCCGCTACTGGATGCACAACGGCTTTATCAACGTGGACAACCAGAAAATGTCCAAGAGCCTGCACAACTTCTTCACCGTGCGGGACGTGGCCAACATCTACGGCTACGAGCCGATCCGCTACTTCATGCTGACCGCCGGCTACCGGATGCCGCTGAACTACACGGTAGACCTGATCGAAAGCTGCAAGAACAGTCTGGAACGCCTGTACACCTGCCGCGAAAATCTGGACTTTGCCCTGACCAAGACTGAGTTCGGCACCGATGAAAGCCTGAAGGAAAAGGCCGCCGAGGCCCGCAGCAAGTTCTGCACCGCCATGGACGATGATCTGAACACCCCCGACGCACTGGCTGCCGTGTTTGATCTGGTCAAGGAGATCAACACCCTGTCTGCTGTTTCCAGCAAGGAAGCCCTGCAGACCGCCGCCGCCGCTTTTGACGAGATCACCGGCGTGCTGGGCCTGCTGTACAACCGCAAGAAGGACGACGTGCCTGCCGAAGTGACCGAGCTGGTGGAAAAGCGCGCCGCTGCCAAGAAGGCCAAGGACTGGGCCACCGCCGACGCCATCCGCGCACAGCTGACCGAGATGGGCTGGGCGGTCAAGGACACCGCACAGGGCCCGCAGCTGAGCAAACTGTAAGCTGACAGAAACGATTGCACCCCGGAAAGAGCTTCACGCCTTTCCGGGGTGCTTTTGCTTGTTTTCCCTTTACATTTCCGGCGGGGTTTGCCATAATAGGGGCAGGATCAAAAAACGCAGTTTTGCGGAGGAAAAATGATATGAAGGTCATGGTTTTTGACGTTGGCGGCACCGAGATCAAATATTCGGTGATGGATGAGCAGATGCACCGCACGGATACGGGTTCAGTGCCCACGCCGCAGGACACGCAGGAGCATTTTCTGGATGCACTGTACGCGCTGTATGCACCCCACAAGGACGAAGTGGAGGGCATTGCGGTGGCCCTGCCTGGCTTTGTGGACAATAAAACCGGCTATGTTTCCAACGGCGGCGCCCTGCTGTACAACACCGGCACCCCGGTGGGACAGCGCATCCGCGAGAAATGCGGCTGCCCCGTCTCGCTGGAAAACGACGGCAAGGCGGCGGCCATCGCTGAGCTGCGGGCCGGCGTTCTGCAGGGCTGCACCAACGCAGCGGTGTTCCTTATCGGCACCGGCGTGGGCGGCGGCATTATCGCCAACGGCGAGCTGGTGCGGGGCGTGCACTTTACCGCCGGGGAGTACAGCTTTGTCAACACCAATGCCGACGAGTGGGACGCCCCGGACAAGACCATGGCCTGCCAGTGCAGCACCCGCAATCTGCTGCTGTGGTACCTCGCCCGCAAGGGTCTGCCGGAGGACGCCCCCATGAACGGCCGCATCTTCTTTGACGCCGCCAACGCCGGCGAACCGGAAGCGATGGAAGTGCTGGCGCGCTTCTGCAAAGCCGTGGCGGTGCAGATCTACAACCTCACCGTCCTGCTGGACGTGGAAAAGGTGGCCATCGGCGGCGGCATCAGCAAGCAGCCCATCCTGCTGGAGGGGGTGCGCAGCGCCTATGCCGGGCTGTTCGCCTCCCGGGGCGATATGCCTTATATGAAAGGTCTGCCCCGCTGCGAGATCGTGCCCTGCGCCTTCAGCGCCGAGGCCAATCAGGTGGGCGCACTGTACGCCTACCGGCAGGCATTCCATTCCTGAACCAACAGAATTTTCAAAGGAGGCATTTTATGGAACATCCTGTGAAAGCGCTGCTGCTTCGCCGCGTGGAAAGCGGTGCCGTGTATCTGACGACCAGCACGGAAGAGTGTTCTCTTGGCAACAGCCCGGACTGCACCATTCAGATCCATATCAAGCAGAGTGATCCCGCTCTCAACCCGTCCGGCAACGACCAACCGTGCATCCTGGCTACCATTGCTTTTCAGGACGGTGCCTTCTGTCTGACCGATCAGAGTGAGTACAACGGGAACCAGCTGAACGGGAGAAACATTTGGAACTGGCATCCATACCCGCTGAAAGAAGGCGACCGCTTTTCTCTTGCAGGCAATGAATTCCTCGTGCAGCGTATTCTCGATAAATCAGAAGAGCCCCCATATCCGAACACGCATCATGCAGAACCGGTGGATGTCTATGGGCCGCCGGAGCTCTTCTTTGAAAACGGCATTTTACCGCTGCCGATTTATGTCCCTCCTCCGCGGGATTTTTGACAAAGGTGAGGATCGATGAAAACATGACCTATCCATTGCGCATCTGTGTCTGGGAACTGACCCTTGCGTGCTGCTTTTCCTGCAAATACTGCGGTTCTTCCGGCGGGAAAGCACGCGACGGCGAACTTTCCACGGCAGAATGTCTTGACGTTGCGCAGCAGCTTGCCGACGCGCAATGCCAGCGGGTAGCTCTGATTGGCGGCGAGGTCTTTCTGCGCCCGGACTGGCCGCAGATCACCGCAGCCCTGACCAGCCGCGGAATCCGGGTCTCGGTCATCACCAACGGCTTTCTGTTCACGCCGGAGCTGATCGCCCAACTGAAAGAGATCGGTATCGAGTCGGTGGCGGTTTCGCTGGACGGCCTGCAGACGATCCATGACCGGTTCCGGCAGGAGGGCAGCTTTGCCCGCGCCAGCCGCGCCATCGACGCGCTGGCAGCCGGAGGGATCCCCGTCTCGGTCATCAGCACCCTGAACCAGCTGAATGTCCTGCAGCTGGAGGAATTTTATCAGTTCCTGCGGACAAAACCGATCTTTGCGTGGCAGCTTCAGGCCTGCTCGCCCATGGGCAACGCGGCCCGATCCGGCCTGCCTTACGCCTTTGACTTCCGGACGGTAGCTGAATTTATCCGTTCGCATCTTGCCGAAGCCCCCTTCCGGATGGGCATGGCGGACAACCTCGGTTATTTTGCGCCCGGCGAAGGGCTGACCCGCGGAAACCTGACCCGGTCCGGTATTTTTCCCGGCTGTCAGGCCGGGCTGACCGTTCTCGGCATCGACAGCGTCGGCAATGTCCGCGGATGCGAATCCATGTACGACGAGACTTTTATCGAAGGCAATCTGCGCCAGAAGTCTCTGCTGGAAATCTGGAACGACCCGGAGGCATTCGCCTATAACCGCCGGTTCCGCCCAGAGATGCTCACCGGTGCCTGCGCCCGCTGCACCTACGGCCCGCAGTGCGCAGGCGGCTGCCGGTCTTACAATTTCTTCACCCACGGTAAGCTTTACGAATCCCGGTTCTGCATTTCAAAAGAACTCCTGCCCGAATAAAGCAACACGGCTGCTGCACACGCTTCATGTGCAGCAGCCGTGTTATTTTTTGCAGGCTTCGGATCAGGCAAACAGACCCTTGAGCAGGATCAGCAGCACCTTGAAGAAATCGCCCGTCCCCAGCAGCTTGTACAGCGAGATCAGAGTAGACAACATGAATGTTTTTGCTCCTTTTTTCATAATTTGCGGGCTGTTTTGCCCGCTCCATGAAAGATACGATTCACCGCCGCCGGGGATTGCAGGTAAATACTGGAAACCTTCCCGCACAAAAACGGCGGCACCCGAAAACAGGTGCCGCCGGAGGATCAGAGAAGTTTCAACTTTTTCAGCGTTTCACGTTGAAAGCTGCCATGCCGGGGTAAACGGCGCTGTCGCCCAGCTGCTCTTCGATGCGCAGCAGCTGATTGTACTTAGCCACGCGCTCGGTGCGGCTGGGAGCACCGGTCTTGATCTGGCAGGTGTTCAGGGCAACGGCCAGATCAGCGATAGTGGTGTCCTCGGTCTCGCCGGAGCGGTGAGAGCTGATGGCAGTATAACCGGCCTTGTGAGCCATCTTGATGGCTTCCAGCGTCTCGGACACGGAGCCGATCTGGTTCAGCTTGATCAGGATGGCGTTGCCGGCGCCCAGCTGGATGCCCTTGGCCAGACGCTCGGTGTTGGTGACGAACAGGTCGTCGCCCACCAGCTGCACCTTGCCGCCCAGCTCGCGGGTCATCTCCTGCCAGCCTTCCCAGTCCTCTTCGTCCAGACCGTCCTCGATGGAGATGATGGGGTACTTCTCCACCAGTGCCTTCCAGTGGGCGATCAGCTCGCTGGAAGTGTACTCGGTGCCTGCCTTGGGCAGCTTATAGAAGCCCTTGCCCTTGGGGCTCTTCCACTCGGAGGAAGCAGCGTCCATGGCCAGCATGAAGTCCTTGCCGGGCACGTAGCCGGCCTTTTCGATGGCGGCCAGAATGGTCTCGATGGTCTCCTCATCGCTGGACAGATTGGGGGCAAAACCGCCCTCATCGCCCACGGAGGTGGCCAGACCCTTTGCCTTCAGGATGGAGGCCAGCGCGTGGAACACCTCGGCGCACCAGCGCAGGGCTTCCCTGAAGGAGGGCGCGCCCACCGGCATGATCATGAACTCCTGCGTGTCCACAGTGTTGGTGGCGTGTGCGCCGCCGTTGAGAATGTTCATCATGGGCACGGGCAGGCGGTTGCCGTTCACGCCGCCGAGAAAGCGGTACAGCGGCATTTCCAGCGATGCGGCGGCGGCGCGGCAGGCGGCGATGGACACGGCCAGAATGGCGTTTGCGCCCAGATTGGACTTGTCCTTGGTGCCGTCGGCCTTGATCATGGCGGCGTCGATGGCGTAGATGTCGGAGGCATCCATGCCCACAACAGCATCAGCAATGACCGTGTTGATGTTCTCCACGGCCTTGGTCACACCCTTGCCGAGGTAGCGGCCCTTATCGCCGTCGCGCAGTTCCAGCGCCTCGAACTCGCCGGTGGATGCACCGGAAGGCGCACAGCCCCGGGCAACGGTGCCGTCGGCCAGCGTGATCTCGGCTTCCACGGTGGGGTTGCCGCGGGAGTCCAAAATCTCGCGGCCCACAACGGATTCAATTTCCAGATAGTTCATATCGAAAACCTCCTAACAATCATTTCCATGCGGATAGTTTTATCTAACTAACCATCTTTATCCTACCACGCTTTGCCCCGCTGCGCAAGAGCCGGGGCCGATGTTTGCTCAAATAAACTTTTCCACCGCCGTGAGCGGAACAGCGCCGGCAAGCTGCACCGCTCTTTACAGCCTGCCCTGCCCCGCCGGCAGATATGCTGCATCTCCGCCATGTAATTTTGATATGGCAGATATACTAAAAATTTTCTTTACAATTTGGCAGGCTGGTTTTATACTGTGTTTCGGTTGAATTTAATATTTTGTTCATCATCATAGAGGAGGATTTTAATATGAATAAGGATCTGACGGTCGGCAAGCCGTCGCAGGTGCTGTGGCAGTTCTGCCTGCCCATGTTCGGCAGCATCATTTTCCAGCAGCTGTACAACATTGCCGACAGCCTTGTGGCCGGCAAGTTCATCGGCGAGAATGCGTTGGCTGCCGTGGGCAACAGCTACGAGATCACCCTGATCTTCATCGCCTTCGCCTTCGGCTGCAACATCGGCTGCTCGGTCATCGTGTCCCGCTACTTCGGCGCAAAAGAATACGATGATATGAAGACTTCGGTCTACACTTCCCTGATCGGTTCCGCCGTGCTGTGCGCCGTGCTGATGGTCATCGGCCTGTTCGGCTGCGACGCTCTGCTGGAGCTCATCAACACCCCGGAAGAGATCCTGGCCGACTCGGCCTTGTATCTGGACATCTACGTTCTGGGCCTGCCCTTCATGTTCTTCTACAACATCGCCACCGGCATCTTCTCCGCTCTGGGCGACAGCAAGACCCCGTTCTACTTCCTGGCTGTCTCGTCCCTGTCCAACATCGGCGTGGACATCCTGTTCGTGGCCGGTTTCCACATGGGTGTTGCCGGTGTGGCCTGGGCCACCTTCCTGTGCCAGGGCGTCAGCTGCGTGCTGGCCATGGTGGTGGTGTTCCGCCGCATCCGCGCCTTCAAGTCTGAGCGCAAGGTCGTGCTGTTCTCGTGGAATATGCTGGGCAAGGTTGCCGTGGTGGCCATCCCCAGCATCCTGCAGCAGAGCTTTGTCTCGGTGGGCAACATCATCCTGCAGAGCGTCATCAACACCTTCGGCGCCAGCGTCATCGCAGGCTATTCCGCTGCGGTCAAGCTGAACAACATGGTCATCACCTCCTTCACCACGCTGGGCAACGGCATCTCCAACTATACCTCCCAGAACATGGGTGCCGGCAAGATGGACCGCGTGAAGGCCGGTTTCGGCGCAGGCCGCAATCTGGTGTGGATCATCTGCGTGCCTATCGTCATCCTGTACTTCTTCTTCGGACGCTTCCTGCTGCTGCTGTTCATGAATGACCCGCAGGGCCCCGCCATCGACACCGGTATGCTGTTCCTGCGCATCCTGTCGCCCTTCTACTTCGTGGTGTCGGTCAAGCTGGTCACCGACGGCATCCTGCGCGGCTGCGGCCTGATGGTGCGGTTCATGATCGCCACCTTCAGCGATCTGATCCTGCGCGTGGCCATCGCCATCGTGCTCAGCAGCACCGCACTGGGCTCCACCGGCATCTGGCTGGCTTGGCCTGTGGGCTGGACCATCGGCACCGGCCTGTCGCTGGTGTTCTACTTCACCGCCATCCGCAAGGCGCTGGCACAGACTCCCGCTCAGGTGGAGGCCGAGGGCGAAGCTGCCGAGCTGCGCGCCGAGGCCGAGTTTGCCGCCGACGCCGAAATGGAGACCCTGTAATCCTTTTGCAACTTGTGAATTGCGTTCATCTGACGGACAAACAAAATGAACAAGTTGAAATAGTGCACAAAAATAACCTTGGGGTTTTGGCTATTTTATCAACAAAAGCCACAAAAATCTCCCGAAAGTATGGACGGTTTGTGAATTGCGCATTCCGGGCCGGAGGGCTATAATAATGATACCGGAGCAAGGTCGCTTTGAGTGAAAGGGGCCTTGCTTCCTTTTTTAATTAAAATAGCACGAATGCTCCTAAGGAGGATATTGACTATGAAAAAGATGATTTCTCGTCGTAACTTTCTGGCCGCTGCAGGCGTTGTCGCCGCAGCCGGTGTTCTGACCGCATGCGGCGGTTCTTCCAGCAGCAGCGCTGCTTCCACCGGTTCTTCTGATGCCGCTGCTTCCGGCGACACCATCAAGGTCGGTGTCCTCGGCCCCATGACCGGTGATGTTTCTGTCTACGGTCTGGCCGTTATCAACGGCGCTTCCCTGTACCTGAAGCAGGTCAATGCCGACGGCGGCGTCAACGGCAAGCAGATCGAGATCATCACCATGGATGAGCAGGGCGATGCCACTCAGGCTGTCACCTGCTTCACCAAGATGTGCGATCAGGGCATCACCGCTCTGGTGGGCGATGTCACCACCACCCCGACTCTGGCTGTTGCTGCCGAGAGCGCAGACTACAACATGCCCATGGTCACTGCTTCCGCTACCGCTGAGGCTGTCACCTACGATGCCGAGACCGACACCGTGAACGCAAACGTCTTCCGTGCCACCTTCACCGACCCGTTCCAGGGCATCAAGATGGCTGACTACGCTTACCAGAAGCTGGGCTACACCAAGGCTGCTGTCATCTACCTGAAGGGTGCTGACTACAACGAAGGTCTGGCTGAGAACTTCGTCACCGAGTTCGAGAGCCTGGGCGGCACCATCGTCGATCAGGAGACCTACGCCGAGGGCGATGTGGACTTCAAGACTCAGCTGACCACCATTCTGGGCAAGGATCCCGAGGTCGTGTTCTGCCCCAACTACTATCAGGATGTCGGCCAGATCCTGGCTCAGGCTGAGAGCATCGGCCTGACCGTTCCCTTCCTGGGCGGCGACGGCTGGGATGGTCTGGAAGGCTATGCAACTGCTGACCAGCTGCACGATGCATTCTTCTGCGCAAACTACGCAAAGGGCTCCAACCCCGACTTCGAGAACGCTTACAAGGCAGAGTACGGCGATGAATATCCCAACGGCTTTGCTCCTCTGGGCTACGATGCAGCCATGACCGTTGTCTACGGCATCAAAGCTGCTGAAGAGCAGGGTCTGGAGGCCGGTTCCGACGAGTACAAGCAGGCTGTCATCGATGCCATCGCAAACGGCACCATCGATGGCATCACCGGCACCTTCACCTTCGATGAGCACCACAACCCCGTCAAGCAGACCGCTATCCTGTGCTTCGACGGTGCTACCCCCGTCCTGAAGGAAATGTTCTGATGCTGTCCGGCACTGCGCACCGGTGTGCGGCCTGAGAACAGTTTTCAGAAGTAAATGACCCATTTGCGGAGACCGCCGGAACAGGTTCTGCTCGGCTGTCTCCGCTTTTTTGGTAAAAAAGTGTCCCACCAAAGGCGCAAAAAAAGCGCCGCAAAGAAAGGAAGTATCCGTCCATGACAGTGTTTTTTAGCCAGCTGATCAACGGCCTGTCCCTTGGCAGCATCTATGCACTGATCGCACTGGGTTACAGCATGGTGTACGGCATTATCCTGCTGCTGAACTTTGCCCATGGCGATGTCATCATGGTGGGCGCGTACATGTCCTGGTTCGTCATGAACCAGCTGGGTCTCGGCCCGGTCGCTGCTGTGTGCGCCACCATCATCACCTGTACGCTGTTGGGTGTCGTGATCGAAAAGGTCGCCTATACCCCGCTGCGCAATGCGCCCCGTATCTCCCTGCTGATCACGGCCATCGGCGTGTCCTTCTTCCTGGAGTACACCGCCGAGCTGATCCTCGGCTCCGGCGCAAAGGTCATCCCGGCCTATTACACCAACAAGACCTTCAAGATCGGCTCGGTGCCGCTGGGCCTGACCTCCATCATTACGCTGGTGGTCACCATCCTGTCCATGCTGGTGCTGACCTTCCTGGTGCAGAAGACCAAGCTCGGCAAGGCCATGCGCGCTGTGTCTGAGGACATGGACGCAGCCCGCCTGATGGGCATCAACGTCAACAGCACCATCTCCTTTACCTTTGCAGTGGGTTCTGCTCTGGCCGGTATCGGCTCGGTGCTGTACTGCTGCAGCTACCCGCAGGCCACCCCCACCATGGGCTCCATGCTGGGCCTGAAGGCCTTTGTTGCTGCTGTTCTGGGCGGCATCGGCTCCATCCCGGGTGCCATGATCGGCGGTATCGCCATCGGTCTGTGCGAGTGCTTCGTCTCCGCCATCGGCCTTTCCGCCTGGAAGGATGCCGTCACGTTTGCGATCCTGATCGTTGTGCTGCTGGTCAAGCCCACTGGCTTCCTCGGCCGCAAGGTTCAGGAAAAGGTGTAAGGAGGGCATGAAGATGAAAACGAATCGTAAGACTCTGAAAATGCCCGTGCGCTACCTGATGAACGCCGTTCTGGTGGCTCTGCTGTTCGTTCTGCTGTCCTTCCTGACCCAGAACATGCTGTCCACTTACCAGAACAAGGTGCTGCTCACCGTGGGCATCAACATCATTCTGGCGGTTTCCCTGAACGTGGCCACCGGTTATCTGGGTCAGTTACCGCTGGGTCATGCCGGCTTCATGGCCGTGGGTGCCTACACCTGCGCTCTGTTCACCAAGTACAGCAACCTGCCCAAAGGCGTTGCCTTTGTCATGGGTCTGGTGCTGGCCTGCATCGTGGCCGGACTGTTCGGTGTGCTCATCGGCATCCCCGCTCTGCGCCTGACCGGCGACTACCTGGCCATCCTGACGCTGGGCTTCGGCGAGATCATCCGCATCACCCTGAACAACATCGATGATGTGCTGGGCTTCAAGCTGTTCTACGGTGCCAAGGGCCTGAAGAACATCCCCAAGTATTCCAACTTCGCCAATGTGTTCATCTGCGTGGTCATTACCTGCTTTGCCATCCACGCCATGATGAAGAGCCGCCACGGCCGTGCCGTGCTGGCCATCCGCGATAACGAGATCGCTGCCGAGAGCTGCGGCATCCAGACTACTTATTATAAGGTCATGGCCTTTGCATTCTCCGCCGCCTTTGCCGGTCTGGCCGGCGGCCTGTACGCCTGCTATCTGGGCGTTCTGGACCCCTCCACCTTCGGCTTCATGAAGTCCATCGAGATTCTGGTCATGGTGGTTCTGGGCGGCATGGGCTCCATGCTTGGCTCCATCCTGTCCGCAACTGTGCTGACCATCCTGCCCGAAGCCACCCGCAGCTTTGATAACTACCGTATGGTGGTCTACTCGCTGGTGCTGATCCTGATGATGATCTTCCGCCCGGGCGGACTGCTTGGCAGCTATGACTTCTCCATGAGCCGCATCGTGGAAAAGATCATGAACGGCGAGCTGTTCCGCAAGAAAGCAAAGGAGGGTGCAGACCATGAATGAGTTCCAGACCAAGTTACACAGTGTGCCCTCCGGCGGCTTCCTGACCGACCGCGACAAGGACAAAAAGCCCATTCTGGACGTGCGTGAGCTGGGCATCGACTTCGGCGGCCTGACCGCCGTGGACGGCTTCAACCTGATGATCGGCCGCAACGAGATCACCGGTCTGATCGGCCCCAACGGTGCCGGTAAGACCACCGTGTTCAACCTGCTGACCAACGTCTACCAGCCCACCCGCGGCTCCATCCTGATCGATGGTATGCCCACCGCCGGCAAAAAGACCTATCAGGTCAACCGTATGGGCGTGGCCCGTACCTTCCAGAACATCCGCCTGTTCAAGGAACTGAGCGTCATCGACAACATCAAGGTGGGCCTGCATGAATCCATGAAGTACAATCTGGCCTCTTCCCTGATCCGCCTGCCCAACTACTGGAAGGAAGAAAAGAAGTGCACCGAGCGTGCACTGGAACTGCTGGACATCTTCCACATGGCCGATCTGGCCAATGTTCAGGCCGGCAGCCTGCCCTACGGTGCACAGCGCCGTCTGGAGATCATGCGTGCACTGGCCACCAGCCCGAAACTGCTGCTGCTGGACGAGCCTGCTGCCGGTATGAACCCCTCCGAGACCGCCGAGCTGACCGAGATCATCCGCCGCATCCGCGACGAGTTCAACATTGCCGTGCTGCTGATCGAGCATGACATGAGCCTGGTCATGGGCATCTGTGAGGGCATCGCTGTGCTGAACTTCGGCCGCATTATTGCCAAGGGCACGCCGGACGAGATCCGCAACAACCCGCAGGTCATTGAGGCCTATCTGGGCAAGAAGGAGGGCTGAGCAATGGCTGATACGTTACTGAAAGTTGATAACATCAACGTTTACTACGGCAACATCCACGCCGTCAAGGGCATTTCCTTCGAGGTCGATCAGGGCGAGATCGTCACCCTGATCGGCGCCAACGGCGCTGGCAAGTCCACCACCCTGAAGACTATTTCCGGCCTGCTGAAACCCAAGACCGGCGACGTGATCTACAAGGGCAAGAGCATCAAGGGCATGCGCGCCCACAAGATCGTGGAAGCAGGCCTTGCCCATGTTCCCGAAGGACGCCATGTGTTCCTGCACATGACCGTGGAGGAGAATCTGGATATGGGTGCCTACACCCAGCCCAACTCCACCATTGCCGCCAACAAGGAAAAGGTCTTTGAGCTGTTCCCCCGCCTGAAGGAGCGCCGCAAGCAGCTGGCCGGCACTATGTCCGGCGGCGAGCAGCAGATGCTGGCCATGGGCCGCGCCCTGATGAGCAACGCCTCCATGCTGATGCTGGACGAGCCTTCCATGGGTCTGTCTCCCCTGCTGGTGCAGGAGATCTTCGACATCATCCGGGACGTGCATAAACAGGGCATGACCATCCTGCTGGTGGAGCAGAACGCACAGATGGCCCTTTCCGTGGCCGACCGCGCCTACGTCCTTGAGACCGGCCGTGTGGTCATGGAAGGCACCGGTGCCGAACTGCTGACCAACGAGCGCGTGCGCAGCGCATATCTGGGCGGCTGAGCACTGACTGAGATTGCAAAAGACGCCGTGTCCGGCCGGGCACGGCGTCTTTTTTGCTGCTTTTGCTTTACTTTCCTGAAAGAATGTGCCATAATGAAAGAAGTATTTTTCGGCCTGAAAATGCCGCGCCCCGGCACGGGAAAGCGGGGCGGAACCAAACATAAGAGGGGGTTTTTGTTATGAGCAAGACCATCATTCCGGAAAACTATCAGCCCGCGCTGAACCTGTACGACACCCAGCGCGCCATCGGCACCGTAAAGCGCCTGTTTGCCGACACGCTGTGCGCCACGCTGAACCTGTACCGCGTCTCCGCACCGCTGTTTCTGGAGGCTTCCACCGGCCTGAACGACGACCTGAACGGCGTGGAGCGCAAGGTCACCTTTGACATCAAGGACAGCGGCATCGAGGCACAGGTGGTGCAGTCGCTGGCAAAGTGGAAGCGCAAGGCTCTGAAGGACTACGACTTCCGCGTGGGCAAGGGTCTGTACTGCGACATGAACGCTATCCGCCGCGACGAAGAGCTGGACAACCTCCACTCGGTCTATGTGGATCAGTGGGACTGGGAAAAGGTCATCCGCGTGGAAGACCGCAACGAAGCTTATCTGAAGAGCGTCGTGCGCTCCATCGTGTCCGCCGTGTGCGCCACCGAGATGAACCTGCACGCCATGTTCCCCCAGCTGCAGGAGCTGCCCCTGCACAGCCCCAACGTGACCTTCATCACCACCCAGGAGCTGGAGGACAAGTACCCTGACCTGACCCCGAAGGAGCGCGAGAACGCCTTTGTGAAGGAGAACGGCACCACCTTCCTGATGAAGATCGGTGCTCCGCTGAAGAGCGGCAAGCCCCACGACGGCCGTGCCCCCGACTATGACGACTGGGATCTGAACGGCGACCTGCTGTTCTGGAATGACCCGCTGCAGTGCAGCTACGAGCTGAGCAGCATGGGCATCCGCGTCAGCCCCGAGAGCATGGATAAGCAGCTGACCATGGCCGGCTGCGATGACCGCCGGGAGCTGCCCTTCCACAAGGCCGTGCTGAACGGCGAGCTGCCCTACTCCATCGGCGGCGGCATCGGCCAGAGCCGTCTGTGCATGCTGCTGCTGGGCAGCGCCCACATCGGCGAGGTTCAGGCCAGCGTCTGGGACAAGGACACCCGCGAAGCCTGCGCAAAGGCCGGCATCCCGCTGCTGTAAAGCATTTTGTGAGAGAAAACAGAAGAAGCCTGTGTGCAAATGCACACAGGCTTCTTCTGTTTTTTACTTCTGTGCCAAACGGCCGAAGTGGTTCTTTTCCGGTTCGTCCTTTTCCGGTTCCGGCTTATCCGCCGGGGTCAGGCGCACCTCGGTGACGCGGCGCTTGGCCGTGCGGGTGACAACGCCGTCGTACTCGCCCAGCGTGAACCGGTCGCCCACCTTGGGCAGATGGCAGGTCTTTTCCTGTACAAGACCGTTCACCGTGTTGGAGTCGATGTCCTCATCCTCCGGCAGGCCCAGCATCTCGTAGAGGTCATCCACGCTGGCGCTGCCCAGCACGATCCAGCTGCCATCGGCCTGCTTGTGGAAGTCCTCGGTCACTTCATCGTGCTCGTCCCAGATCTCGCCCACAAGCTCTTCGAGGATATCTTCCAGCGTGATGATACCCTCGGTGCCGCCGTATTCGTCCACGACCACCGCCATGTGATGGTGCTGCTCGCGCAGGGTGCGCAGCAGCTGGGAGATCTGGGTGGAGCCGGTGGTGTACAGGGTCGGCTTGATGAGGTCTTCCAGTGTGGTCTCCTTTTTCAGGCGGCCAAGGTAAAAGTCCTTTTCATGTACCACGCCGATGATGTTATCAATGGTGCCATGGTAGACAGGCAGGCGGGAATAGCCGGATTCCGCAAAGGTGCGGGCCAGTTCTTCCAGCGTGATATCGTCCTCCACCGCGATCACATCCACGCGGGGAGTGAGGATCTCCTCCACCTCCACGTCGTCAAACTCGATGGCGCTGCGGATGAGCTGGCTCTCCCGGTCGGTCAGTTCGCCGTCATTCTCGGCCTCGCTGACCATGGTCATCAGCTCACCCTCGGTGATGGTGTCCTCCTCGCTACTGTGGATGAAGTGGTTCAGCAGCTTTTTCCACTGGCTGAACAGCCATGTCAGCGGGGTGAACAGGGTCATGAGCAGATTCAGGAAGGGCGACACCGCCGTGGCGATGGTCTCCGGCATCTCCTTGGCGATGCTCTTGGGGCTTACTTCGCCGAAGACCAGCACCACGATGGTCAGCACGATGGTGGAGACCGTTGCGCCCCGCTCCTCGCCCAGAGCTTTGGTAAAGAGCACCGTTGCGATGGAAGCTGCACCGATGTTGACGATATTATTGCCGATGAGGATGGTGGAGAGCAGCTTGTCGTACTGTTCCGACATGGCCAGCACACGGGCCGCCGCCTTGTCGCCGTCCTCGGCACGGCTTTTCAAACGGATCTGATTCAGGGAAGAAAATGCGGTCTCAGAGGCGGAGAAGAAGGCGGAAAATGCCACCAAAATCACCAGCGCTATGAGAAGCGTCATACTGCCATCGTCCATAAAAAGGAAAATCACACTCAACTTTCTGTTATCTTATAAGTTATAAAGCTTGAAAGGCATTGAAGTTCTCCTGCGCCGCTGACGCGGCGCAGGAGAACACTGCACTTTCCTCTAAATCAAAAATGTGCTCTCCATCGTGGCTGTTCCGCGATGAAAAGCACATCAATGTTACTTTTTATAATAGCATATTCTGCACACGGGTGCAAGCTTTTGGCCTGTTCTCTGTGTACAAAACCGGTAAATTTTAACGCAGTACCAGTGCGCTGCCGTCATAGTCCACCGTCAGGGTGTTGCCCTCGGTGTAGCTGCCCTGAATGATGGCCTTTGCGATCAAAGTCTCCACACGGCTCTGGATGAACCGCTTGATGGGACGTGCACCATAAACGCTGTCGTAGGCAGAATCGATGATGAAATCCTTGGCGGCGGTGGTGACCTCCAGCTTGAGGTGCTTGCCCTCGTCCATGCGCTTGCGCAGGTCGTCCAGCTGCAGATCCACGATCTTGCGGGTCTCGTCCTTGGTCAGGCTCTTGTAGTAGACGATCTCGTCCAGACGGTTCAAAAACTCCGGGCGGAACTTGCTCTTCAGCAGCAGGTCGATCTGCCTGCGGGCGTCCTCGCTCAGCTCATTGGAGCCTTCGGCGCGGCGCTGCTCCAGATCGTTCAGGATGATGTCGCTGCCCAGGTTGGAGGTCAGGATGATGACCGTGTTCTTGAAGTCCACGGTACGGCCCTGACTGTCGGTGATGCGGCCGTCGTCCAGCACCTGCAGCAGGATGTTGAACACATCGGGGTGAGCCTTTTCCACCTCATCGAACAGCACCACGCTGTAGGGTTTGCGGCGCACAGCCTCGGTCAGCTGGCCGCCCTCTTCGTAACCGACGTATCCCGGAGGCGCACCGATCAGACGGCTGACGCTGAACTTCTCCATATATTCGGTCATATCGATACGCACCATGTTGCGCTCATCGTCAAACAGAGCCTGTGCCAGTGCCTTGGCCAGCTCGGTCTTGCCGACGCCGGTGGGGCCGAGGAACAGGAAGCTGCCGATGGGGCGGTTGGGGTTGGCGATGCCGGCGCGGCTGCGCAGGATGGCTTCGCTTACCTTGGTCACAGCTTCATCCTGACCGATGACTCTCTTGTGGAGCACATCATCCAGATGCAGCAGCTTCTCGCGTTCGCCTTCCACCAGCTTTTCCACCGGGATACCGGTCCATCGGGCCACAATGCGGGCGATCTCCTCATCGGTCACGCGGTCACGCAGCAGGCTGTCCTCTTTCTTGGCGGCGGCGATCTTTTCTTCCTCTTCCAGCTGTTTCTGCAGCTGGGGCAGCTTGCCGTATTTCAGCTCGGCGGCCTTGTTCAGGTCGTATTCGCGCTGGGCTTTCTCAATGGCGGCATTGGTCTGCTCGATCTGCTCGCGCAGAGTCTGCACCTTGCCGATGGCGTTTTTCTCGTTCTCCCACTTTGCCTTCATGCTGCGGAACTTGTCCTGCAGCTCGGCCAGCTCCTTTTCCAGATCCTTCAGGCGGCTCTGACTCAGAGCATCGGTCTCCTTTTTCAGGCTCACCTGCTCGATCTGCAGCTGGGTGATGCGGTGGGCCAGATCATCCATCTCGCTGGGCATACTGTCCATCTCGGTCTTGATCATGGCGCAGGCTTCATCCACAAGGTCGATGGCCTTATCCGGCAGGAAACGGTCGGTGATATAGCGGTCGGACAGGGTGGCGGCAGCGATCAGAGCGCTGTCGTTGATCTTCACGCCGTGGAACACTTCGTACCGTTCCTTCAGGCCGCGCAGGATGGAGATGGTATCTTCCACAGTAGGCTCATCCACCTGCACCGGCTGGAACCGGCGTTCCAGAGCGGGGTCTTTTTCGATATACTGGCGGTACTCATCCAGCGTAGTGGCGCCGATGCAGTGCAGCTCGCCGCGGGCCAGCATGGGCTTGAGCAGGTTGCCTGCATCCATGGCGCCGTCGGTCTTACCGGCGCCCACGATGGTGTGCAGCTCATCGATAAAGAGGATGATCTTGCCCTCGCTCTTCTTCACCTCGTTCAGCACGCTCTTCAGGCGCTCTTCGAACTCGCCGCGGTACTTTGCACCGGCCACCAGAGCGCCCATGTCCAGACTGAACACGATGCGGTCTTTTAGATTTTCGGGCACATCGCCGCGTACGATACGCTGAGCAAGGCCCTCTGCGATGGCCGTTTTGCCGACGCCGGGTTCACCGATCAGGCAGGGGTTGTTCTTGGTCTTACGGGAGAGGATGCGGATCACGTTGCGGATCTCCTGATCACGGCCGATGACCGGGTCCAGCTTCTGCTTGCGGGCCAGGTCCACCAGATCCTGACCGTACTTCTGCAGGGCATTGTAGGTGTCCTCGGGGTTATCATTGGTCACGCGCTGATTGCCGCGCACGGCGGTCAGCTGCTGCAGGAATTTGTCCTTGGTGATGCTGAACGCACGGAACAGTTCAGAGATGTTCTGATCCGGTTCATCCAGCAGGCCGAGGAACACATGCTCGACGCTGACATATTCATCCTTCATGGCCTTTGCTTCGCGGGCAGCGGCGCTCAGCACCTTATCGGTGGCCTGCGAGATATAGACCTTATCCGGGTCACGGCCGGAGCCGGACACCCGGGGCAGAGCCGAGAGCTTTTCGGCCACAGCGGCGGCAAAGCTGCCGGGGTCAACGTTCAGCTTCTGCAGCAGCTGCGGGATCAGGCCCTGCTCCTGCGAAGCAAGGGCGTGCAGCAGATGTTCAGGTTCCAGCTGGTTATGCTGATACTCCACAGCCAGCTGCTGGGCTGCCTGCAGAGCTTCAAGGGTTTTCTGAGTATATTGACTGGTATTCATAAAGTCAAGCCTCCATTCATACCGGAAGGTTTATTTTAGCGGACTCGATAGTTAATTGCTAAGCCGTCCATGCGGAAGCTCCGCAGAACCGGAAGCATCTCTTTATTCTTGTCTGTTTCATGGTTTTGCGCTCCTTCCGTCGAACGTTTCATTTTTGTTTTAGCACTCCATCTGTTCGATTGCTAAGAATATACTCCTAAGCCGTCCGTTTGTCAATAGGGTTCACAAAAAGTTTGCAAATAGCAAAAAACACCGCACAGCCGTGCGGCCGTGCGGTGTCGGTTTATCCTGTATTCGAATCTCAGCCTTGCTTTTTCCAGCGGCGCATGACGCCCATGCCCAGCGCATAGGGGCCGGTGTGCACCGCAATGGTGCAGCCGATCTGCAGCAGGTTCACTTCGCACTGTGCGCCGGGGTATTTGGCACGCAGCGCCGCGCGGGTCTGCATCCACAGACGTTTGCCCTCGTCGGCATCGTAGCCGTAGCCCACCGTGATGCGGTAGTCGTCCGGGGTCCCGCCGTGGGCTTCCAGATAGTTCATCAGCTGTTCCAGCGCCTTTTCAAAGCTCTTCTGCCGGCCGCGGGCCACGCCGCCGGAGAAGATCTCGCCGTCCTTGAACAGGATCATCGGCTTGATGCCCAGCATATTGGCAGCGCGTCCGGTCACTTTGCCGATGCGTCCGCCCTTGATGAGGTAGTCCAGATTGCCCACCGTAAAGAAGATCTGATTGGTGGCTTTCTCTGCTTCCAGCCAAGTCACCGTCTCGTCCAGCGTGCAGCCGGCGTCCCGCATGGCCACAGCATTTTCCACCATCGTGGACTCGGTGACGGTGGCCGCCGCCGAGTCGATGACCTCGATGCGTGCCTCGGGGTAGTCCTCCAGCACCAGTTCGCGGGCGTTGCGGGCACTGCCCACACAGCCGCTCATCTTGCCGGTGAACACCAGACACAATACCTCCCGACCCGCCTCGGCGTGTGCGCGGAAGGTCTTTTCAAAGTCCTCGATGGAGGCCAGACTGGTCTTGGGATAGGCCGCCGGGTTATCCACCATGAACTGGTAAAAATCCCGCACGGCGATCTCCGTGCCCTCCTTGCGGTAGTGCTCGCCGTCCAGCGAAACATAGAAGGGCACGACCTCCACGCCCATCTGCTTTGTGGTATCCAGCGTCAGGTCGCATGCGCTGTCGGTAATGATATCAAACATCTGTGACGCTTCCTTTTCTGAAAGATTCGGCCTGCCGGGAGATCAGACGCGGTGGATGTAAGCCTCGCGCTCTGCACCCACGGAGATGTAGGTGATCTTGCAGCCGACGGCCTTTTCCAGATACTCCACATAGTCCTGTGCTTCCTTGGGCAGGTCTTCCCACTTGCGGGCAGCGGTAATATCGCAGTGCCAGCCGGGCAGGTACTCCACCACCGGCTGCGCGGTGTCCAGAGCTTCGCCCATGGGGAAACGGGTGGTGGTGCTGCCGTCGGTCAGCTTGTAGGCGGTGACCATGGGGATCTTTTCCATGTAGTCCAGCACGTCCAGCAGGGTCAGGGCAACCTCGTCGCAGCCCTGGCAGAACACACCGTAGCGGCTTGCCACCAGATCGATGGGGCCGACGCGGCGGGGACGGCCGGTGGCAGCGCCGTACTCGTGGCCGGCCTCACGCAGGGCGTGCTTTTCTTCCTCGGTCATAGCCAGCTCAGCAGTGAAGGGGCCGTCGCCGACGCAGGAAGAGTAAGCTTTCATGACGCCGATGGAGTTGTGCAGCTTGTGGCCCGGGATGCCTGCGCCGATGGGGGCGTAAGCGCCGATGACATTGGAAGAGGTTGTGTAGGGGTAGATACCGAAGTCGATGTCGCGCAGAGCACCCAACTGAGCCTCGAACAGAACCTTCTTGCCCTCAGCGTCTGCGTCGGCCAGATACTGACCCACGTCGCAGATATAATCCTTGAAGATAGCGGCATACTTCTCCAGCCATGCCCACATCTCATCCACGCTGATAGGAGCAGCGTTGTAGCTGCCCTCCATGACCAGATTCTTGGAATCGACCATGGTGACAAGGCGCTTCTTCACAGCGTCGTCCAGATGCAGCAGGTCGCCCATGCGCAGGGTCTTTTTCATGTACTTGTCGCCGTAAGCGTAGGCGATGCCGCGCTTGGTGGAGCCGAACTGTGCGCCGGTCTTGGACAGGCGTGCTTCTTCCAGACCATCCTGCTCCACATGGTAGGGCATGGTGATGGTTGCACGGTCGGAGATCTTCAGGTTCTTGGGGCTGATCTCAATGCCCTGCTCGCGCAGCTTGGTGATCTCGCCGTCCAGATGATGCGGGTCGATGACCATGCCGTTGCCCATGACGCAGACGACATTGGGGCGCAGGATGCCGGAGGGCAGCAGATTCAGCACGAACTTGCCGCGCTCATTCTTGACCGTGTGACCGGCGTTGTTGCCGCCCTGATAGCGTGCAACGATGTCATACTCCTGGCTGATGAGGTCGACCATGCGGCCCTTGCCTTCATCGCCCCAGTTGATACCCGTAATTGCAGTAAGCATAATAAATGACCTCTTTATCATTTTTTCAAAAGACAGCCTTTTCCGTGCACCTTGCCCGGGATACGCCACCTTGGGAAAACGCACTGCACGGAACACGCCCGCACCAATGCTAGTATAGTATAACACAGTCCGCCGCGCAAAAAAAGAGGAAAGCGCACCTTTTCGGGTGCATTTTCCTCCAAAAAAATCTCACAAAATTGTGCGTTCAGCTGCGGGGCTTCTTGATATCGGTGCGGCGGGTCACCTTGTGGATGGTGCCGTCCGGTTCCTTGATGGATGTGCGGTCCAGCTGGGCGCGCAGGCTGGCCTTGACGTCAGCCAGATACTCCTGCCGCAGCGCCTGCTGCTCCGCCTTTTCGGCTTCGGTCAGGCCGGTGGTCTTGCTCTTTTTTGCCAGCTCGTTGATGCGGGCGATTTTTTCCTGTGTCATGGGGGAGCCTCCTGTATTTTAAAGCAGAATATGTTATAATGAATGCAAAACCATTATAACAGAGGATGAACGCAATGGCAACTCAACTGAACTACGCCCAGCAGATGGATGCTGTGCTGAAAAATTTAGGCGATGCCCGCCCGCGCCTGCTGCTCCACGCCTGCTGCGGGCCGTGCTCCAGCGCCGTGCTGGAGCAGCTGTGCCAGTATTTTGAGATCACGGTTCTCTACTATAACCCCAACACCTGGCCTGCCGAGGAATACCATCGCCGGGGCGAAGAGCTGAAAAAGTTCGTGGCCGAGGCTCACCCGCTGGGGGTGACCGTGGTGGAGGACACCTACGACCCGCAGGAGTTCTACTCTGCCGTGCAGGGCCTCGAAAACGAGCCGGAGCGCGGCAGCCGCTGCACGGTCTGCTACCGGCTGCGGATGCGCCGGGCGGCGCAGTACGCCGCCGAACACGGTTTCGACTGGTTTACCACTACCCTTTCCATCAGCCCCCACAAGGACGCCAAGCGCATCAACGCCATCGGGCAGGAACTGGAAGCGGAATTCGGGGTAAAGCATCTGCCCTCGGACTTCAAAAAGCACAACGGTTATCTGCGCAGCCTGCAGCTTTCGGAGCAGTACAGCCTGTACCGGCAGGACTACTGCGGCTGCGAGTTCAGCGCAAAGGCGCGGGGCATTGAGAAATAAGCCTTACGATTCAGAATTGCAAACCGGCAAGGCCCGAGGGCTTTGCCGGTTTGCTTTTTCTCAGGGAGGGACGGAACGGAAAGCTGCATCGGCTGCTGCCGGACCTGCGTCCGCCGCGCAGCAGTGTAAATTGCCATTTTCTCAGCAGCCGTCGCCTTTCTGTGGAAACTCATCGAAATTGTCGAACATGAACTCCATCTTATCGATTTTCTTTACCGTGTGGTAATGGCCGCAGTACCATTTTTCATAGTCCAGCTTTCCTTCGATTTCTCCCAGCCATCGCTCCGTCGATTTATCCACCATGTACTGATTGAGGCCGGGCAGGAACACTTCGACAGGCTCATACCGCAGCGGAGCCGTATGGGTCAGAACGACATCCACATCCCATTGGAGCTGTTCCAGCTTTTCCTCCGCCCTGCGCTTGATTTCATCCGACGGCTGTTCATCCGGCCACCAGTGATACCCATTCAGCAGGCGATATGCTTTGTCCACGCTGTATGCTCCGCCGACCACAAACGTCCGCTGCCCTGCGATGTTATACAGTTCCCCATCCTTGGCAAAAAGAATATGCGGATACTTGTCTTCTGTAAATACCGTTCCGCCGCGCCATTCTGCTTCTCGGTATGTCGGGATCGACTGCGGCCGCATTTCATGATTCCCATGGATGGCAAAGATGGTGATGGGCAGGGATTCCAGAAATTCCTTTGTCCTCTGGTCATGCTCACCGCCATAATAATTGATTCCCGCATCACCGAGAACGATCAGAACATCTTCTTTTTTTGTTGCCATCCTCCCGCAAAATTCCGCAACTCTTCCAAAATCCCCATGGGTATCTCCCGTAATAAAAATCATGTTCTCACCGCCTTGTAATTTCATAGATTCTGATTTATCAACTTTTCTTCGATCGAAAAGTCTCTGATTCCTGCATGGCTTATCTGCACGCGGGTCGGAAGTACGCGGGTCGGGAGTTTCTCTGAGGACCGTCCGCCCTTATTCCTCCGGCAGCTTTGCCACCAGAACAGTGAACACGATCAGCCCCGCACAAGGCACGATGTTGGAGGCCATACCGGCGGCAAGGCCGGCCTTTTCAGCCACCATGCCGATGACCCACGGCATCAGGATGGCACCGCTGGACGCTACCGGCAGCATGATGCCCATGCTGGTCACACTGGTCATCCGGCCCGCGCTGGCCACAGCGGTGGGGTTCAGGCCCGCCATGGAGAAGGCAAAGGCGAACAGCAGCGCAATCGCTGCGCCCTGCGTATGCGCCATCACCAGCAGCACATAAAAGAAGGTGCACAGTACGCTCATGCCCACCATGGCCTTGCGCGGGTTCTTGAACGGGAACACAAACGCGATGAGCAGCCGTGCCACCAGCGTTGCGCCCCACATCACGGTGACCGTGTAAGCCGCCAGCGAACCGGCGATGATGCCGCTGCCCTTGAAGTAGGTCACCATCCAGCCGGTAACGCTCTGCTCAGCAGCGTTCTGACAGAACAAAAGGCCGGTCAGCAGCCAGAACCGGGCCGAGTGCAGAAAGCTCCAGTCGGTAACTTCTTTGGTCTTGGTGTCCTTGGCCTTGCCGCTGCCCAGCGGGGTGAAGGCATACACCAGCCACAGCACAAAGCCCAGCGCCGCCAGCAGGAACACCGCCAGTTCGGTGCTCACCTTTGCGGCCGCTGCAATGAGGAACGGGCACAGCAGCGCGCCGCAGGCGTAGCAGCTGTGCATCAGGTTCATGCCCCGGGTGCGGTTTTCTGAGTTATCGCTGACCAGAATCGTGCAGGTGTTCATGGCGCTGCCCTTGGCGATGCCCACGAGGAAGAACGCCAGTGCCAGCAGTGCCACCGCGCCGGTCATGCCCATCAGGCCGTAGCCCACCGCATAACCGACGGTCAGCAGCAGCACGCTGCGCTTCATGCCCAGCGCGCCGGGCAGCATGGCGATGAGAAAGCCCGCCAGCAGGTTGCCGATGCTCATGAGGGAAAGCAGGGTTCCGGTCATGCCGTAGGCAAAGCCATAGCGCTCCTGCAGCAGGCTGACTACCACGCCCGAGCTGATGGCGCAGATGCCGCTGAAAAAGAAAGTGAGAAAGCCCGCATTCCGCAGGCGTGTATTCTGGTGTTCCATGGTATTCCTCTTTTCCTTGCAATAATATCCATGCTCTATTTAACCATATTTCCGCGTCTTTTCAACCAGATTTTGCAGGAATGTGGAAAAATCCGCCGTTGCAGGCAAAAAGGAGGCCGCCGCACAGAATCGTGCGGCGGCCTCCTGCCGGTTTACAGCTTATTCAGCCTTGGTCTCGGGCTTCACTTCAGCCTTGGTTTCCGGCTTTGCTGCAGGTGCAGCGGCCGGAGCTGCAGGCTTTGTCACAGGCTTCGGGGGATTGGGGTCATCCTTCAGCGGGAAGAGAATGATGTGCTTGGGGCACTTCTGGGCACACATGCCGCAGCCCTTGCACTTCTCATAGTCGATGCGGGCCACGCCGTTCTCCACATGGATGGCGTCGAACTTACAGGTGCGCTCGCACATGCCGCAGGCAATGCAGGAGGTGGTGCAGACCTTGTTGGCCACAGCGCCCTTATCCTGGTTGGAGCACATGACCACCGGCTTGCGCGGGCCGGCAGCATCGATCATGATGACCTTCTTGGGGCAGATGTTGGCGCAGGCACCGCAGCCGGTGCACTTGTCCTTATCCACCTTGGCCACGCCGTCCACGATGTGGATGGCGTCGAACTTACAAACCTTGGTGCAGTCGCCCAGACCCACACAGGCAAAGGAGCAGGTCTTGGGGCCGCCGTACAGAGCTGCAGCAGCAGCGCAGGTCTGGATGCCCTTGTAGTCGTAAGCGGGCTTGCAGTGCTCGGAGTTGCCCTGGCACTGAACCACGGCCTTCTTCTCCACAGCGCTTGCCTCGCCGCCCATGATCTTGGCGATGGCGGCAGCAGCCTTGGGGCCGCCGGGAGCGCACTTGTCGCAGGGGACGCCGTCCATGACGACAGCCTTTGCGTAGTCGGCGCAGCCTGCGTAACCGCAGCCGCCGCAGTTTGCACCGGCCAGGCAGCCGGCGACTTCTTCAATACGGGGGTCTTCCTCGACCGCCATGAACTTGGCCGCCGCCACCAGAACGATGGCACCGACTGCGCCCACGATGGTACACAGGACAACAGCAGATACAATACTCATTTTCCTGTTCCTCCCTTACAGCGTGACATTGAACAGGTTTTCGACGATGCCGCCGAAGCCCATGAAGGACAGGCTGGTGATTGCAGCAGCGATCAGGGTGATGGGCAGGCCCTTGAAGGATGCCGGGGGATCGCAGGCTTCCACGCGCTTGCGAACGCCGCTGAACATGACCATAGCCAGCATGAAGCCGACGCCTGCGCCAATGGAGCAGACCAGAGCCTCAATGTAGGCAGCGCCGAAGCCCAGAGCAGCCACGTCTGCGCCGTAGTCGTCCACGACCAGAATGGTCACGGCCAGCACGCAGCAGTTGGTGGTGATCAGGGGCAGGTAAACGCCCAGCGAGTTATACAGGGCAACGACATACCTCTTGAGGAAGATCTCGATGAACTGCACCAGCACGGCGATGACCAGAATGAACACGATGGTCTGCAGATAACCCAGACCGGCGGGATCCAGAATGAAGATCTGGATGGGGAACGTCACGGCCGTAGCCATGAACATGACGAAGATAACGGCGCCGGACATACCAACGGAGGAGTCCAGCTTTTTGGAAACGCCCAGGAACGGGCAGATACCGTAGAACTTCACCAGCACGTAGTTGTTGACAAGGATCATGCTGAAGAAGATAGCAGCGAGTTTGACCAGCATCTTATTCGGCCTCCTTCTTCAGATTATCAATGTCGCAGCAGCTCTTGCGCTCGATGCGGGCATCCAACTTGCCTTCCAGCCACACACAGCCGGCCATCAGCAGGCCGAAGCAGAAGAATGCGCCGGGAGCCTGAGTCATGATGCCGATCTTTGCAACGCTGTCCGGCAGGACCTTGAAGCCCAGCCAGGTGCCGCTGCCCAGGATCTCACGGATGGTAGCCATCAGCACAACGGTGAGGGTGTAGCCGATGCCCATGCCGACGCCGTCCAGAGCGGAGTCCACCACGCTGTTCTTGCAGGCGAACATCTCGGCACGGCCCAGAATGATACAGTTGACAACGATCAGGGGCAGGAACACGCCCA
>CAKSZM010000022.1 GCA_934525735.1 uncultured Faecalibacterium sp.
AAGTAGTCGCTGCCGTAGAAGATGCCGCCGTTGGGGTCGGCACCCAGCCAGTGCAGATCCTCGATGATGCTGTTGACGTACTCCTCACCCTCGCGGGCAGGGTTGGTGTCGTCCAGACGCAGGTTGAACTTGCCGCCGTACTGGTTGGCAATGGACCAGTTGATGTAGATGGCCTTGGCGCTGCCGATGTGCAGGTAGCCGTTCGGCTCGGGCGGGAAGCGGGTATGGATCTCGCGGATCTGCCCCTCGGCCAGATCGGCGTCGATGATGTCGGTCAGAAAGTTTTTATCTGCCATGATTTTTCCCCCTGTCACGGGCACGGTGTGCCCACTTATTCCATAATATCATATAATACACCATTTTCGGCTCTGCTTCAAGATGGAGGAAAGAACTTCTGGGGCAAATGCGCATTTTTGCGTGGGATTTTGGCCGGAATTGCTCAATTTCAACAACTTTTGCACTATCCCTTGACAGTGCAGAAGAAGGGGAGTATATTTTTGCATGGCATACGGCGGCTTTTGCCGTATTTAGAACAGGAGGAAACCCATGAACAGTTTAAAAGAAGCGTTCAGCAGGGAAAATCTGCTGAAGAATTTAAATTTCTTTGGAGAGCTGAACCTCGGTCTGATCCTGACGGCTGTCGGCATCGTCTATTTCAAGAACCCGAACCACTTTGCGTTCGGCGGCACCTCGGGCCTGTCCATCCTGCTGGCAGACCTGTTCCCGAAGATCAATGTGGGCGGATTCATGTGGATCATCAACATGCTCCTTGTGGTGCTGGGCTTTGTTTTTCTGGGCATCAGGACCATGGGCTGGACGATCTTTTCATCCTTTGCGCTGTCCTTTTACGTCTCCATCTGCGAGTGGCTGTACCCCAGCAACGTGTCCATGAGCGGCGACGCCATGCTGGATCTGGTGTTCGCGGTGTTCCTGCCTGCTCTGGGCTCGGCCATCGTGTTTGACATCGGCGCGTCCACCGGCGGCACCGACATCGTGGCGCTGATCCTTGCGAAGTACACCTCCATGGAGATCGGTAGAGCGCTGATGGTCAGCGATATCCTCATCGTGCTGGCCGCCGCATGGCGGTTCGGCATGGGCACCGGCCTGTACTGTATCCTGGGCCTGATCGCCAAGAGCTTTGTGGTGGACGGTGCGATCGAAAACATCCGCCTGCGCAAGGTGTGCACCATCATGACGGCCAACCCCCAGCCCATCCTCGACTTCATCATCAAGGATATGAACCGCTCTGCCACCGTGGAAAAAGCCTACGGTGCCTACACGCACCACGAGCTGAGCGTGCTGGTCACGGTGCTGACCCGCCGTCAGGCCCTGCAGCTGCGCAACTTCCTGCGCGAGAACGACCCCCAGAGCTTCATTACCATCGTCAATTCCAGCGAGATCATCGGCAAGGGCTTCCGCTCCTTCAACTGATTCACGTTTGCGAGCGGAGCGCAGCAATGAAAGCCCCAGTGGGGCTTTTAAGCGACCGAACGGTCTTGCCGCAGGCAAGATGGAGGGGCCTCGCCCCGACAAGTTCCGGGTTGACGAATCCGCAAAAAAACGATATACTATTTCTCGGCGGTGCAGCAGTGCCGCCGGATGCCGGGGTGTTGCGCAGTTGGTAGCGCGCCTGCTTTGGGAGCAGGAGGCCGCGAGTTCGAGTCTCGCCACTCCGACCATGAGAAAAGCCACGATGAAACGTTAAAAGATTGCGTTTCTGTCGTGGCTTTTTTGTTACCTTTATGGCCTGATTTTCCTGGAATGAGCCTTATTTTTGCCTTATAAGGCGGAAAAATCAGCTTTCTGGCGTGTCGGTTCCGCTGTCCTCCGGCACCACCAGCGCGTCAAGGGCTGCAGCGTGCAACTTTGTGATGGTCGCCCTTGAACGGTCAACTTCCCTGCACACGGCGTCAAATTTCAAGCCTTGCAGATACCGGTGATCGACCTGATCTCGGAGTCCACCCGCCAGATGTCCAAGCGCTACGGCTTTGTCTATGTCGATCTGGACGATGAAGGCCACGGCACCTACAAGCGCTACCGCAAGGACAGCTTCTACTACTACAAGAAGCTGATCGCAGCCAACGGCAATGTGGATGCGGTGGAGGAATAACCCCAAGAATCAAATTCTCCTCCCAAAGGCCCGCTTTCTGCACAAAAAGCAGAAGGCGGGCCCTTTTTGCAAGCTTTATTAAAAGGAAGCAAACTGTGACAGAATTGTAAAAGCTAAAATATTTTAATTAAAATACTTGACTTATCCGACGATCCCGGTATAATGGTCGTGTTCCGATTATCTCAAAGATTTTAACAAATTAAATAGAAACAAACCAGACAAAAGGAGAACACTGCTATGACGTTTGAAGAAATGAAGAAGATCGTTGTCGATACCCTGAACTGCGATGAGGACAAGGTGACCATGGAGGCCAGCCTGACCGAAGATCTGGAGGCCGACAGCCTGGACGCTGTGGAGCTGAACATGGCTCTGGAGGATGCCTGCGGTGTGTCCATCCCGGACGAAGAGCTGGCAAAGCTCAAGACTGTGGGCGACATCTTCAACTACATCACCGCACACGTCTGATCACGGGGCACAGCACAATGAACAGTATCAGAGACCTGCTGCCCGGCAATCTGCGGGAGCGCACCTTCCAGCTGAAGGCAAAGCGTGATGCGGGCATCGTGTGGAAAGACCCGCAGTTTGTGGAATGCAAAAAGTGCGGCCGCCGCGCCACACGCCAGATCTGGATCAAAAGCCAGTATGTCTGCCCCAACTGCGGGGTGCACCTGCCCATCGGCGGATACTACCGCCTGAGCCTGATCCTGGATCACGGCAGCTTCCGGGAACTGGATGAAGATCTGGCCCCGCAGGATGTGCTGGGCTTTCCGGGCTACCCGGAAAAGCTGGCCGCCCAGAGCGGCAAGACCGGCCTGAAAGAAGCCGCCGTCACCGCAGTTGGCCGCATCGACGGCATGGCGGTGGTGGCGGCCGTGCTGGACAGCCGCTTTTTCATGGGCAGCATGAGCACTGCCGTGGGCGAAAAGATCACCCGCGCGGTGGAGTACGCAACCGCAAAGCGTCTGCCGCTGATCATCTTTTCGGCCAGCGGCGGCGCCCGGATGCAGGAGGGCATCTTCAGCCTGATGCAGATGGCCAAGACCTCGGCGGCCATTGAGCGCTTTTCGGCCAAGGGCGGGCTGTACATCAGTGTACTGACCCACCCCACCACCGGCGGCGTCACCGCCAGCTTTGCAAGCCTTGGCGATATCATGCTGGCAGAACCCGGCGCGCTGATCGGTTTTGCCGGGCCGCGCGTCATTGAACAGACCATCGGCGAAAAGCTGCCCTCAGGGTTCCAGCGCAGCGAATTCCAGCTGGAGCACGGCTTTGTGGATCAGGTGGTGCCCCGCACCGAACTGCGGGACACGCTGGCACAGCTGCTGCGTCTCCACGCCGGACAGGGAAGAAAGTGGGCCTGACCTATGATCAAAGACATTTTGAAAGAACTGGAACCGCTGGATGCAAAGATCGCCGCCCTGCGCGGCGACCCGGCGGACGAGGATATGACCGCCGTTACCGCCCATGCAGCCGAGCTGGCAGAGCTTTCTGCGCAGGAGGACGCCATTCTGGCCGGTGCCGGTGCACTGACCGCTGAGGACCGGGTCTTTCTGGCCCGCCACCCGGACCGCCCGCACATCGATGAGATCGTGGACGCACTGTTCACTGATTTCTTTGAGCAGCGCGGCGACCGCCAGTGCAAAGAAGATGCCGCCATTCTGGGCGGTGTGGCGCTGTTCCACGGCATGCCGGTGACGGTCATCGGTCACCGCAAGGGCACTACGCTGGAAGAAAACCTCCGCTGCAATTTCGGCATGCCGGGGCCGGAGGGCTACCGCAAGGCCCTGCGCCTGATGAAGCAGGCCGAAAAGTTCGGCCGTCCCATCCTCACCTTCATCGACACGCCGGGTGCATACCCCGGCAAGGATGCCGAGGAGCGCGGGCAGGGCGAGGCCATTGCCCGCAACCTGATGGAAATGAGCGGCTTGACCGTGCCGGTCATTGCCGTCGTCACCGGCGAAGGCTCCTCCGGCGGTGCGCTGGCGCTGGGTGTGTCAAACCGCATCCTCATGCTGGAAAACGCCGTGTATTCGGTGCTCAGCCCCGAGGGCTTTGCCAGCATCCTGTGGAAGGATTCTTCCCGCAGCGGCGAAGCCTGCGAGATCATGAAGCTGACCGCACAGGACCTGTACCGGGACGGCATCGTGGAGCAGGTGATCCCTGAGCCGGTGGGCGGCGCACAGCGCGGCCATGCGGCTCTGTTTGAAAGTCTGGACGCCGCCCTGCGACAGCACCTGAAAGAGCTGTGCCGCCTGAGCGGAAAGCAGCTGGCCGACCAGCGCTACCAGAAGTTCCGCCAGATCGGAGAAATGAGGAAAGCATGAACGGCTTGCGTCTGATCGCCACCGGCGGGGCACTGCCCGGCCGCACGGTCACAAACGAAGATCTCAGCCGGGTGGTGGACACCAGCGACGAGTGGATCACCACCCGCACCGGCATCCGCGCCCGGCACTGGTGCACAGACGGCGAGAATGCCGCCACCCTCGCCATTGCCGCCGCCCGGCAGGCGCTGCAGCGCAGCGGCCTTGCCCCGGCGGACATCGGCTGCTGTGTCTGCGCCACGTTGTCGGCTCCGGACGCCACGCCAAGCGTGGCCTGTCAGGTACAGGCGGCACTGGGTCTGCCGGAAAACCGTCCGGCGCTGGACGTGAACGCGGCCTGCTCCGGCTTTCTGTATGGAACGGCTGTGGCCCGCGGCCTGCTGGCGACTCTGGGCGGGAAGTATGCATTGGTGGTGGGCTGCGAAGCCCTTTCCCGTCTGATGGACCCCGCCGACCGCTCCACCTGTGTGCTGTTCGGCGACGGAGCCGGTGCGGCGGTGTTTGAGCTGACCGCCGACCCCGTGCCCTTTGCCCTCACGCTGGGGGCGCGGGGCAGCGATGCCATCCATGCGGGCGGGCCGAGCCGCGCAGGCTCTGCGCCCATCACGATGGACGGCAGGGCAGTGTTCCGCTTTGCAGTGGACGCCCTGCCCAAGTGCCTGAACGCTGTGCTGACCGAGACCGGCAAAACGCTGGACGAGCTGGACTGGGTGGTCTGCCATCAGGCCAACAGCCGCATCATCGACCACTGCGTCCGGGCGCTGAAAGCCGACCCGGCAAAATTCTACAAGAATATGGAACGCCACGGCAACACCAGCGCCGCCAGCATCCCGGCGGCTCTCAACGAGCTGGCCGAGAGCGGGCAGCTGCAGCCGGGGCAGACCCTCGCCTGCATCGGCTTTGGCGGAGGTCTGACCTGGGGCGGAATGATCGTGGAATATAAAAAGTAAATAGATGCATCTGCCCGGAGGGCGGGAGTTTCTCTGAGGACCGTCCGCTGGGGTGGGACCCTGTTGCCCGTAGGGCAATAGGGCGGGCGATGGAATGGCCCGATTCGTGTCCGAGGAGAAAGCTCCCGCACGCCGGGCTTGCCTGATGGGAAAATAAGATATGAAACTTTTGAACGAACTTCTGGGGACGAAGTACCCCATCATTCAGGGCGGCATGGCCAACATCGCCACCGGCGAGTTTGCAGCCGCCTGCTCCAACGCGGGAGCGCTGGGCATCATCGGCGCGGGCGGCATGAACGCCGACACCCTGCGCGAGAATATCCGCCGCTGTAAACAGCTCACCGACAAGCCCTTCGGCGTGAACATCATGCTGATGCACCCGCAGGCCGACGAATTTGCACAGATCGTTGTGGACGAGGGCGTGCAGGTGGTCACCACCGGTGCGGGCAACCCTGGCAAATATGTGCCCATGTGGAAAGCCGCCGGCATCAAGGTCATCCCCGTGGTGGCCGCTGCCGTGCTGGCAAAGCATCTGGAGCCGCTGGGCATCGACGCCGTCATCGCCGAGGGCACCGAGAGCGGCGGCCATGTGGGCGAGATGACCACCATGGCGCTGGTGCCGCAGGTCGTGGATGCCGTAAAGGTGCCCGTCATCGCGGCGGGCGGCGTCGCCGACGGCCGTCAGCTGGCTGCTGCGCTGGCCCTGGGCGCCTGCGGCGTACAGGTGGGCACCTGCCTGCTGGCAAGCGAAGAATGCCCCATCCATGCAAACTATAAAGCCGCCCTGCTCAAGGCTAAGGACAGCGACACCATCGTCACCGGCCGCAGCGTCGGCGCACCGGTGCGTGTGCTGAAAAACCGCATGAGCCGCGAGTATGTCCGGCAGGAAAAGGCCGGTGCCGACAAGATGGAGCTGGAAAAATACACCCTCGGCAGCCTGCGCCGTGCTGTCTTTGAGGGCAACACCACCACCGGCAGCCTGATGGCCGGTCAGGTGGCCGGGATGCTCCACGAGGTGCGCCCCGTGGCCGAGATCCTGGCTGACCTGTGGGACGGCGGGAGGCAGCGCATCGCCGCGCTGAACGAGCTATGCTGACCCTTGCCGGAAAGACCCTGCCCGTGCCCATTTTGCAGGGCGGCATGGGCGTGGGCGTATCGCTTGGAGGGCTGGCCGGGGCCGTGGCGGCCTGCGGCGGCATGGGGTGCATCTCCACCGCCGATGCGGGCTACCGGGAACCTGATTTTGCACACGACCCGGCATCGGCCAACCACCGCGCCCTGACCGCTGAAATTCAAAAAGCAAAGAAAATTGCAAAGGGCATGGGTCTGGTGGCCATCAATGCTATGGTTGCCACACAAGACTATGCCGCTGCCATCCGCACCGCCGTGGAAGCGGGGGCGGATGCGGTGGTGTCCGGTGCGGGCCTGCCGCTGGAACTGCCCGGCCTTGTGGGCACACCCGATGTGGCCATTGCGCCCATCGTGTCCAGCGCCCGGGCGGCAAAACTCATCCTGCGCCGCTGGGCCAAGGAGTTTGGACGCACCGCGGATTTTGTGGTCATTGAGGGCTGCAAAGCGGGCGGACATCTGGGCTTTGCCGAGGCCGACCTGCTGGCCGGGAACTGCCAGACGCTGGAAGAAATTTTGCCGGAAGTGCTGACCGAAGTGAAGCCGTATGAAGCACAGTTCGGCCACGCCATCCCGGTGTTTGTGGCGGGCGGTGTGTACACCGGAGCCGACATGGCTCACTTTACAAAGCTGGGCGCCGCCGGGGTGCAGCTGGCCACCCGGTTCATCACCACCTACGAGTGCGACGCCGCGCAGGGCTACAAGGATGTTCTGTTGAACGCTGCCCCGGAGGATGTGCGCATCATCCACAGCCCCGTCGGGATGCCGGGCCGGGCGCTGAACACCCCGCTGGTGCAGGCGCTGACCGAGGGCAAACGCTTTCCGCCGCAGCACTGTGCCCGCTGTCTGAAGACCTGCGACCCCGCAAAGGTGCCCTACTGCATCACCCACGCCCTCATCGAAGCGGTGAAGGGCAATGTGGAAGAAGGCCTGTTCTTCTGCGGGGCCAATGTGGACCGGCTCGACCGGATGCGCACCGTCCGCGAACTGATGGATGAACTTACCGCCGAATGGAGGCACAACTTATGAAACTTGCCGTTCTGTATGCCGGTCAGGGTGCACAGCATCCCGGCATGGGCAAAGAATTTTACGAAAGCTCTCCCGCCTTCCGGGCGGCCTTTGACAGCGCGGAGCTGGATTTTGATCTGCACCGCGTCTGTTTTGAGGACCCGGACGGCGTTCTGAACCAGACCGAATACACCCAGCCCTGCATGGTGGCTTTTGCCTGCGGTGTCACCGCCGTTCTGCAGGAAAAGAATGTACATCCGGCTTATACTGCCGGGCTTTCTCTGGGCGAATATTCCGCGCTGGAAGCAGCTGGTGTATTCACCGCAAAGCAGGCCGTTGAGCTGGCCGCCTACCGCGGCAAAGCCATGGCCGAAGCGGCAAAAGGCATCGACTGCGGCATGACCGCTGTGCTGGGCCTTGACCGTGCCGCACTGGCTGAATGCTGTGAGCAGGCGGCGGAACTGGGCTGTGTTCAGATCTGCAACTACAACTGCCCGGGTCAGCTGGTCATCGGTGGAGAAAAGGCTGCTGTGGACAAGGCCGCAGAACGGGCCAAAGCTGCCGGGGCGCGCCGCTGCATCCCGCTCAAGGTCAGCGGCCCGTTCCACACCAGGCTGATGGCTCCCGCAGGCGATGCGCTGGCAGAGCGCTTCCGGACTGAAAACTTCGGCGAAATGAAGATTCCAGTGCTGTTCAACTGTCTGGGCCGCGAAAAGGCCGACACCGACACTGTCCCGGCCCTGCTGGTAAAACAGGTGCAGAGCAGCGTCCATATGGAGGACACCCTGCGCCGTCTGGGCGAACTGGGCGTTGATCACATCCTTGAAGTCGGCCCCGGCAGTGCGCTGTCCGGCTTTGTGAAAAAGACTCTGCCCGGCGTGCCGTGCGCTGCCGTGGAGACCCCGGAGCAGCTGGATGCTGCTCTGAATGCATGGAAGGAAGAAGCATGAGCGAAGAAAAAGTTACCCGTACTGCCGTTGTCACAGGCGGCAGCCGCGGCATTGGCCGGGCGGTGTGTGTGGCACTGGCAAAGCAGGGCTGCAACGTCATAGTAAACTACTGCCACGGCGAAACCAACGCTCAGGAGACTGTGGCTTTGTGCAAGGCCGAGGGCGTGGAAGCCGTGGCCGTGCAGGCGGATGTTTCCACTGCAGAGGGCTGCAAGACCCTGTTTGACGCGGCGGTCAGCGCCTTTGGCCGGGTGGACGTGCTGGTGAACAACGCGGGCATCACCCGGGATAATCTCATCCTGCGCATGACAGAAGCGGACTTTGATGCGGTGCTGAACGCAAACCTCAAGGGCGCGTTCCTCTGCTGCAAGGAGGCTGCCCGCCGCATGGTGCGCCAGCGCTACGGCCGTATCATCAACCTTTCCAGCGTGGTGGCGCTGCGGGGCAACGCCGGGCAGACCAACTATGCCGCCAGCAAGGCGGGGCTCATTGGCCTGACCAAGAGCCTTGCCCGGGAGCTGGCAAGCCGGAACGTGACCGTGAACGCCGTTGCGCCGGGCTTTATCGAGACCGACATGACCGCTGCCCTGCCGGAAGCCGTCCGCGCCGAAATGGCAAAGGGCATCCCGGCGGGCCGGGCCGGCCGGCCGGAGGACGTGGCAAACGCCGTGGCGTTCTTTGCCGCAGAACAAAGCAGCTATCTCACCGGGCAGGTGCTCTGTGCGGACGGCGGCATGGCAATGTAAAAGGAGAAACTCTCATGGAAAAACGCAGAGTCGTGATCACCGGTCTTGGCACCGTGAACCCGCTGGGGAATACCGTGGCAGAAAGCTGGGCGGCGGCAAAGGCCGGTAAGTGCGGCATTGCCCCCATCACCCAGTTCGACACTACTGATTTCAAGTGCAAGCTGGCCGGTGAAGTGAAAAACTTTGACCCGGAGACGGTCGCGGACAAAAAGGAAGCCCGCAAGATGGCGCGCTTTACCGTATTGGCGCTGGCCGCTGCCGCCGAGGCCATTGCCGACAGCGGCATCGACACTGAAGCCGAGGCCAAAGAGATCGGCGTCATTCTGTCCAGCGGCATCGGCGGCCTGCCCACCATCGAGGAGCAGCACACCCGCGGCGAGGAAAAGGGCATGGAAAAGGTCAGCCCCTACTTTGTGCCCATGTCCATCGCCAACATGGCGGCGGCGCAGGTGGCCATCCGCTTCGGATTGAAGGGCATGTGCACCTGCCCGGTCACGGCCTGTGCCGGCGGCACCAATGCTGTGGGCGATGCGTTCCACCGCATCCGTGACGGCTACGAGACCGCCATGGTCTGCGGCGGTGCCGAGAGCTGCATCAGCCCTCTGGGCATCGGCGGCTTTACCAGCATGAAGGCGCTTTCCACCGCCGCCGACCCGGACGCAGCCAGCCTGCCCTTTGACGCACGGCGCGGCGGCTTCGTCATGGGCGAGGGCAGCGGTGTGCTGGTACTGGAAGAGCTGGAGCACGCCAAAGCCCGGGGTGCAAAAATTTACGCCGAAGTTGTGGGCTACGGCGCCAACTGCGACGCCTACCACTTTACCGCCCCGGCCCCCGGCGGCACCGGTGCCATCGACTGCATGAAGCTGACGCTGGCCGATGCCGGCATCACCCCGGAGCAGGTGGACCACATCAACGCCCACGGCACCGGCACCCACATGAACGATGCCTGCGAGACTGCCGCAATCCATGCAGTATTCGGGGAGCACGCCAAGGAGCTGACCGTTGTCAGCACCAAGAGCATGACCGGCCATCTGTTGGGCGGCGCGGGCGGCATTGAGGCCGTGTTCACGGCGCTGGCCCTGCGGGACCAGTTTGCGCCGCCCACCATCCACTACGAGCAGCCGGACCCGGAATGCGATCTGGACTACGTCCCGAACGAGGGACGCGCACAGGCCATGACCTATGCGCTGAGCAACAGTCTGGGCTTCGGCGGGCACAATGCCTGCATTGCCCTGCGCAGATGGGAGGGCTGAGCCATGGCCGAACCCCGTACTGTGCGCGAAAACGCAAACGCGATGAACAGCGAGCAGATCGCGGCCATCCTGCCGCACCGCTACCCCTTTGCCCTCGTGGACCGTATTCTGGACTATGAGCCGGGGCAGTGGGCTATCGGCCGCAAGTGCGTGACCCGTAACGAAGAGTTTTTCTGCGGGCACTTCCCGGGGCAGCCGGTGATGCCGGGCGTACTCATCCTCGAAGCACTGGCCCAGACAGGCGCGGTGGCCGCACTGAGCCTGCCGGAAAATCAGGGGAAACTGGCGCTGTTCGGCGGCATCAAAAATGCCCGCTTCCGCAAACAGATCACCCCCGGCGACGTGCTCACCCTGCACTGCGAGCTTGTGGAACAGCGCGGCCCGGTGGGCGTGGGAAAAGCTTCGGCCTATGTGGACGGCAAGTGCGCTGCCACCGCCGAGCTGACCTTTGTCCTGACCGACAAAAACAACTGAAATACAACAAAAAAGCAGACGCACCGCCTGAAAACGATGCGTCTGCTTTTGCATTTCTATCCAGAAACCTCACTCGAGGTTGTGCCGCTTGCAGAATTTTTTGCTGACGAAGTACATGCCGCCCCAGAGCACCACGGCGAGGATGAGGTACACCGGGTTGCGCATGGAGCTGACCAGCGACTGCCCGAAGATGGCCATCATGGCCATCATGACGCCCTTGCCCAGCAGCATGGTAATGAGATAACGCTTTTCGTCGAAGTCCGAAATGCCGAAGGCCAGATGCATGAAGGAGCTGGGTGTGAAGGGCAGCAGCGTCAGCATGAAGAGGGAAGAGGTGTCGAAGCGGTTGACCCACTGCTGCGCCCTTTCCAGCTTGGGCGAGCGGGATGCGATCTTCCAGAAATAGCGCTTGACCACCCGCCTCCAGAGCAGGAACATGATGCTCCCGCCCAGCGCCACACCGATCCAGCTGTACAAAAAGCCGAGCAGCCCGCCGTGGGCTGCCACGTTGAGCGCCACGATAGCCACCAGCGGCAGCGGCGGAAAGAAGGACTCCACCATGGCCAGCGTGATGGGCGCAAGGGGGCCGAGATCGCCGAAGCTGTCCAGCAGCGTCTCCCAGAATTCCAGCGTGCTCAGCTGGTGGAGCCATGTCATCATTACACCATTCATCCCGTCCATACATCCCTTCTGCCTGCGGTACTGCAAACCATACTGTCAGTATACCCACATTCTATGACAGAGCCGTGAACAAAAATCGAGTTTTTTCGCGCGGCTCTGGATACAATACGAGGGAACCGGCGGTTTTCCTGCAAGCCTGGCTTGCGGGACGGGAGTTTCTCTGAGAACCGTCCGGGGGTGGGGCCCCGGCGCAAAGCGTTGGGGCGGGGGCTGGAAGCACCGGTTCGTGTCCGAAGAGAAAGCTACCGGCCCGCAGGCCGTCAGCCCTCCGCCTGCTTCTCTGCGCGGTTCTTCATCCGCTCCAGCTGGGCAGTGCGCTGCTTGCCCCACCGGGCGAGGGATGCTTCGTCCGGCATCTGCAGGCAGCGGGCAAAGCTCCAGTGCAGCCCGTCGCGGCGCGCCAGCTTGTAACGCTGGAACACGCCCTTGCCGGCGGCACTTCCGCTCCCGGCGCAATGGGGGCACTGGCTCAGGGTGTACCAGCTGTTGCTGCCCTTTTTCAGCCAGACATCGTCCGGGTTCAGGGCTTCGCCGCACTCCGGGCAGTGCATGACGTAGATCTTCGGGTCGGTGCGCCAGGTGTACTGCTCCACATAGCCGTGGAACACCTCAAACTCCCGGTAGTCGCCCGGGGCGGGGCACAGGCTCTGGCGCAGGGCTTCGTCCTCGGTGGGGTAAGCGGCAAGGCCTGCCCGCAGATCCAGCAGGCGGCAGACATCTGCCGTATATAAGGTATCGGACAGTGCATCGTGGAACTGCCGCTCCATGGGGATGCCCATCCGGGTCACGACGCTTTCCAGCGTCATGCCTTCGCCCTCCTTGCGGGGGTGCTCCCGCAGAAAGATCTGCTGCAGGTCGTACCAGACGGTGGGCTTCGATTCGTCGATGTTGCACAGATACAGGTTCTGCTTGAGCACCGGCACGTCGTCCATGCCCCACTCGGCAAACTCGGCGTCCGGGCCGCACCACTGCATGAAGCGGCGCAGTCCCTGCACGATGGGTTCGCCCTTGTCCAGATCGGCCTGCGTCAGGCCGGTGACCTTGGCAATGTGATGCTGCAGCTTGCGGAAGATGCGGGGACGCAGATGGATGGAAAAGGTGTCCAGTACATTGGCGTCCTCGTCGATCTTCACGGCGCCGATCTCCACGATCTCGCCCCGGAAGGTCTGCTGCACACCGTGATAGTTAAAGGTATACGGCTGATAGCCGATGTTCCATTCCAGATCAAATAAAACCAGATTGCGCGGCATTTTTTATTCCTCTCGTAAAATAAACTTCTCCACAGCCTCGGCCACGCCGTCGTGGTTGTTGTCGGCGGCGGTGACGTAGTCGGCCGCGGCCTTTACAGGCTCCTCGGCGTTCTGCATGGCCACGCCCACACCGGCGTATTCGATCATGGAGCGGTCGTTCAGGCCGTCGCCGCAGGCCATCAGGTTGTCGCGGGTCAGGCCCATGTGCTCCATCAGGGCGGCCAGACTGCCGTCCTTGGCCACGCCCAGCGGCACCGCCTCGATGAAGAACGGGCTGGAAGGGTACAGGTCGATGCGTCCTGCAAACTGCTGCTTGCCTGCAGCGCACACCTCGTCGCGGCGGGCCGGATCCAGCGTGATGAGCATCTTGCAGATGGGGTAGTCCACATAGGAAGCCAGATCATCCACGTGGATCATGGGCAGCTTGGTGGTAAAGCACTCCTTGTTGGCCCACTCGTCCTTGTCACGCTCGCAGACGATGCCCTCATTATTATAGGTCAGGATGGCCACATCCTGCGCGGCGGCAAAGGCGCACAGCTCCGGCACGACGGCCGGGTCCAGCGTGGTCTCCACCAGCGTTTCGCCGGTGGCACAGTCCACGATCTTGCCGCCGTTGTAGGACAGGATGCATCCGCCCTTTTTGTCCAGCCCCAGATCCTTTGCCAGCGGGGTGATGCCTGCTGTGGGCCGGCCGGAAGCCAGCACCAGCGTGACGCCCTTTTCAATGGCGGCGTCCAGCGCGGCGCGGGTGCGGGGAGTAACGATCTTCTGGTCGTTGGTCAGGGTGCCGTCCAGATCCAGCGCCAGAACCTTGATCTCTGCCATAATGGTATATTCCTCTCTATTTAAAAGCTGTTTTTTGCACTTACATCTTCTATTGTACAATGAACGCCCCTCCTCTTTCAACCCTTGCGGCGCGGTTTGTGGAAAAACTGCATCCAGCCCGGCGGATTTTACACGTTTTTCCTGCTTTTTACATGGGCTGCGGATCTGCCGCGCCGGTTTTACCAAAGCTTTGCGGCGGCATGGTTTTTCTGTCCCCGGCGGTGCGTTACAATAAAAGCGTTCCCGAGTGATAAAACATGCAGGGTCTGAGGGCAGACCCGGAGATAAAAGAGAGGATCACGTTATGAAAGAAAATAAGATCTCCCGCCGCAGTTTTCTCAAATTCGGCGCAGCCGCTTCCGCTGCCGGCATGATGGCAGCCGCTCCTGTGGCCGCACACGCCGCACAGGCTGACGCTTCCGCCGCAGCAGATGAGGAAAACTGCCTGCTGGATGTGTTCAAGAAACCCAAGTACATCTTCCTGTTCATCGGTGACGGCATGGGCACCGCTCAGATCCAGTCCGCCCGCTTCTACAAGGGCACTGTGGACAACAACGGCGCTATCACCGAGGCCGACCTGAGCTTCACCGGCTTCCCCACTGTGGGCAGCGTGACCACCTACGACAGCACCTCTTTCTGCCCGGACTCCGCTTCCACCGCAACTTCCATCGCCACCGGCCACAAGACCGAGAGCGGCGTCATCAATATGTGCCCCTGGACCCGCGATGTGCCCTATGAGACCATCGCCGAAAAGCTGCACACCCAGAAGGGCTACAAGGTGGGCGTGATCTCTTCGGTCAACATCGACCACGCCACTCCCGCTGCCTTCTACGCACACCAGAAGACCCGCAAGAACTACTACGAGATCGGCGTGGAGCTGGCAAACTCCGGCTTCGAGTACTTCGCCGGCGGCGAGTTCCAGAAGGTGAACGGCGACGGCACCGGCCCCAACAACCACAAAGTGGCTGCACAGGCTGGCTACAACGTCGTCACCACTCAGGCCGCTGCCGCTGCTCTGGCCGCCGGCGCAGGCAAGACCCTGATCATCGCCGAGAACCTCGCCGACGGCAAGGCCATGAACTACGCCCTGGATGCACAGCCGGGCGAGTGGCAGCTGAGCGACTACGTCAAGAAGGGCATCGAGCTGCTGGACAACGACAAGGGCTTCTTCCTGATGACCGAGTCCGGCAAGATCGACTGGGCCTGCCACGCCAACGACGCCGCCGCTTCCATCCACGATGTGCTGGAGATGAGCAACGCCGTGCAGGCCGCTGTGGACTTCCAGCAGAAGCACCCCAACGAGACCCTGATCCTCGTCACTGCCGACCACGAGACCGGCGGCATGGCCATCGGCTACAAGACCACCAACTACGACACCTTCCTAACCAACCTGACCCACCAGAAGATGTCCTACGCAAAGTTCGATTCCACCTATGTGCAGGGCTATATCGCCAACCAGACTCCCTTTGAGACTGCCATGCAGGACGTGAAGGCAAACTTCGGCCTGACCCTGCCCACCGACCCCGATGCCGCCAGCGCCGGCAAGCTGCTGCTGACCGACTACGAGGTGGACAATCTGCGCACCGCTTACGAGCGCACCCTGAAGGTCGGCTCCGCCGCTCAGAAGGACATGACCCAGCAGGATTATGAGCTGTACGGCACTTACATCCCCTTCAGCATGGCCGTCTGCCACACCATCAACCATAAGTCCGGCATGGATCACACCACCTACGCCCACACCGGCACCATGGTCAACATCTACTCGAGCGGCGTTGGCGCCGAGAACTTCGGCGGCGTGTTCGACAACACCGAGATCTACCACAAGCTGGCTGACCTGACCAAGGTCCAGTAACGCTTTCTCAGCACTTTCCAAACCAGAACCACCCCGCCCCGGTGCGCAGAGACTGCGCCCGGGGCGGGGTGGTTTTTGTCGATGGCGGAAACGCAGAAAAAAGCACGCGAATGCTGAAAAAGCTGGAAACGACCGCGGTCGTTTCCGGCTTTTTTATGTCTGAAAGTTATGCGTCGATCTCCGGGAAGCCCTCCAGCTTGCTGGTGCAATGGGGGCAGCGCACAGCCTTGATGGAAATTTCGCTCTGGCAGTAGGGGCACACCTTGGTGGTGGGCGCAGCCGGGGCGGCAGGCTCGGCGGGCTTTTTGTGCAGGGCGTTGATGGCCTTGATGACCACGAACAGCACAAAGGCCACGATCACAAAGTTGATGACGGAGTTCAGGAACGCGCCGATGCCGATCATCACATCACCGACATGGATGCCAACATCCGAGAAGTCTGCATTGAAGAACAGGCCGATGGTGGGGTTGATGATATCACCGACCAGCGAGTTCACAATGGAAGTGAACGCACCGCCGACGACCACGCCGATTGCCATGTCCAGCACGTTGCCGCGCATGGCGAATGCCTTGAACTCTTCAAAAAACTTTTTGATGCCTTTGCTCTCTTTTTCTGCCATAGGAAATCTGCTCCTTCTTTCTCTCGCCGCAAAGGGGAATTTTTCTCCCTCTATGATAGCGGATTTTCCGCCTGCTTTCAAGGGAAAACGCCATCTTTTCGGTATTTTTGCAACCGAAACCGGCACAAAGTGTTCTCAACTTTTTTCGTAAAAAACACAACACCGGACAGCCCGCAGGCCGTCCGGTGTTGCAAAAAGCTTATGTCAGAAATTTAGTTCTGGGGAGCCTCAAAAGCGATGGGGGTAGCGCCTGCAGCGGCATCCACGCTCTTCAGGGAGATGGGAGTGGTCTCGTAGTGCAGGGTCTCGAAGCTCTGGGTCTGGCCGTCCTCGGTGGTGAACTCCAGCACATAGGTCATATCAGCCTGCTTGTCGGCGTCCTCATCGCGGGTGATGACAACGTTCTCGCCGTCAGCCAGACCATTCTCGCCGGCCAGGTTGTCGCCCTTGTCCTCGGAGCCTGCCTCGTACAGGTACAGCTCGGTGACGTTCTCACCGGTGGTGTTGTACACGGTGTACTCAGCGGTAGCAGCCTCAGCCTCGCCGGAAGCAGCCTCGGAGCTTGCAGCCTCGGAAGAAGCGGCAGCGGAGGAAGCCACAGAAGAAGCGGTGGAGGAAGAAGAGCTGCCGCAGGCGGTCATACCGACAGCCAGAGCCAGAGCAGTGGCAACGATAGCAACATTCTTGAGTTTCATGTGAAATATACTCCTTTAAAATCTTTCTTCATGTTTGAAATCAACCAACTGCTTCAGTTGGCTGACAAAGGAGATTATACGGGAAAACAGACAAAAAAGCAAGAGCTTTATTGTTAAAATATACGATGAAACAAGAACTGTTACCAAATTTACATGAACTTGTCACATTTTAGCGGGCGTTAACTTAAATAAAAACGATGGATAACGCCCACATCACAGCCGGAAAATTTTGTTTTCTTTTTGTTTACAAAACGTACCTTGACACTGAAATATCCTTCCTGTAATCTGAAAGGGTACTTAAATTTAGTGAGATACAGCCCGGAAAAGAGAAAGGAGCAACTATGGATCATCTGCAGAATGTGATGAGCTATTTCGACCAGCAGCAGCCCCTGTGCGCACAGCACGACCGCATCTCCAAAGACCTTTACCGCGAGTTCGGCGTCAAGGCGGGTCTGCGCGACGAAAACGGTAAGGGCGTGCTGGCGGGTCTGACCAATATTTCCGATATCCGCGCGTTCAAATATGTGGACGGCGTAAAGTATCCCGCCGATGGCCAATTGCTCTACCGAGGTTACGATGTAAAGGACCTTATCCGCGGCTCCAGCGGCAGCCGCTTTGCCTTTGAGGAAGCGGGCTATCTGCTGCTGTTCGGCGAGCTGCCCACCCCCGAAAAACTGGATGAGTTCTGCCGGGTGCTGGGCGAGTGCCGCACCATGCCCACCAACTTTACCCGTGACGTTATCATGAAAGCGCCCAGCCACGATATCATGAACTCTATGGCGCGCAGCGTGCTGACGCTGGCCTCCTACGACCCCAAGGCTGCCGACCTGTCCATCCCCAATGTGCTGCGCCAGAGCATCCAGCTGGCAGGCATCTTCCCCATGCTGGCAGTGTACAGCTACCACGCCTATAACCACTACGAAAACAACGAGAGCATGTATATCCACCGCCCGGATCCGTCGCTCTCCACGGCAGAAAACTTCCTGCGGATGCTGCGCCCGGATATGAAATATACCGAGCTGGAAGCCCGTGTGCTGGATGTTGCCCTGCTGCTCCACGCAGAGCACGGCGGCGGCAACAACTCTACCTTCACCACCCGTGTGGTCACTTCTTCCGGCACCGATACCTACTCAGCCATGGCGGCGGCGCTGTGCTCCCTCAAAGGCCCGCGTCACGGCGGTGCCAACCTGATGGTGATGCAGATGATGCAGAACATCCGCGAAAATCTGCACGATCAGGAGGATGACGAAGAACTGGGAGCCTACCTGAAAAAGCTGCTCCACGGCGAAGCATTCGACCGCAAAGGCCTGATCTACGGTATGGGCCATGCCGTTTACTCCCTCAGCGACCCGCGTGAAGTGGTGTTCAAGGGCTATGTGGAACAGCTGGCCCACGAGAAGGGCCGCGACAAGGACCTTGCTCTTTACAACAAGATCGAGCGGATGGCTCCCCAGCTCATTGCAGAGGAGCGCAAGATCTTCAAGGGCGTCAGCCCCAATGTGGACTTCTACAGCGGCTTTGTCTACGATATGCTGGGCATCCCCATGGAGCTGTACACCCCGCTGTTTGCAGTGGCCCGCGTGATGGGCTGGAGCGCCCACCGCATCGAAGAATTGCTCAGCGCCAACAAGATCATCCGCCCCGCCTACAAGAGTCTGGGCGGCACCCATGAGTATGTGCGCCGCAGTGAACGGTAACGGAAAGGAGAACGCACCATGAGCACAGAATGGAAGCATCAGCCGGAAGAATGGTTCTTTCTGCACAATTTCGACCTCGACAAGGTGTTCAGCACCATCCAGCGGGCGGACTATCTGGTGCTGTACTGCATCAAGATGCAGCAGGCAGAGCACCCCGGCGGGAAGGTCTATCTGGCCGACCTCGCCGCCGCCATGTGCCTGAAGGTGACCGAGCTGTCCAAAGCGATGGAAAAGCTGCAGGATAAGGGCTATGTGGTCTGGCAGACCGACCGCGAAGCTGGCCGCACCTATGTGGAGCTGTCCAGCAAGGCAGTAGAGCTGATGGCCGAGGAGCGTGGTTTCATGAAGCGCTGCTACAACCGCCTGCGCACCGAGCTGGGCGATGAAGAGCTGGGCCGTGCCGTAAAGCTGCTGCAGCATGTGTCTGCGATCCTGAAAGAAGAGCGGGAAGCAAACGGCTGACCGCTGAACGCAAAAAATCCGTGGTGCAGATGCACCACGGATTTTTTGTATGGTCAGATTCAGTGCTTTGCGATCATTTCGGTGTAGGCCAGCACCAGCGGGCCGACGCCCTTGGCGTCGTTGCAGACGACAGGCTCACGGAAGTAGTAGGCCAGCGATCCGTCGCGGTGATCCTTGCCGCCCAGACCGGCCACAAGGCAGATGCCGTCCAGCTGCAGGCTGCCGTCCGGGTTGCGGGACAGGTACTTGTCGCAGGTGCCGTAGAAGGCCTTCTCGGCCCATGCGGCCATCCGTTTGGGCAGGTAGCCCAGACGCACGCCCTTGAGCACGGCGTAGGCGAACAGAGCGGTGCCGCTGGTCTCAAGGTAGTTGCCCTCCACGCCGGGGTGGTCGATGACCTGCCAGAACATGCCGGTCTCTTCGTCCTGGAACTTGTGCAGGTCCTCGACGGTCGCTTTCAGCATGGCCATGATGCCGCGGTACTCGTTGTACAGCTGCTCATCCATCCGTTCCAGCACATCCACCATGGCCACAAGGAACCAGCCCATAGCCCGCAGCCAGAAGTTGGGGCTGCAGCCAGTGACGGGGTCGGCCCAGTACATCTGGCGGCTCTCGTCGTAGCCGTGGTAGTACAGGCCGGTCTTTTCGTCCCGCATGTGCTTTTTGATGTTCATGAACTGCTTGTAGCTGTCGATGCAGCCCTGCATCTTGTTGAAGCGGGTCTCGTACTCCATATAGAAGGGCTGCGCCATGTAGGTGCCGTCCAGCCAGACCTGCCACGGATAGATATCCTTGTGCCAGAAGTTGCCCTCCTTGGTGCGGGGCTGGGTCTGCAGCTGGCTGTCGATGGTGTCGATGGCCTTGCGGTACTTTTCATCGCCGAAGATATCGTACAGGATGAACAGGTTCTTGCCCTGATTCACATTGTCCAGATTGTACTCCTTGGGATCATAGGTCTTGATGGAGCCGTCCGGCTGCACGAAGTAGTCGATGAACTTCTTCGAGAACTGCAGATACTTTTCGTCGCCGGTGGTCTTGTACAGGCTCAGGCAGGCTGTGATCATGCAGCCGTCGATGTAGTTCCACTTGTTGGGCTTGCCGCTGCGCACCTTCTCGATGTTCCACATGGGGGCTTCGGCGCTGGAATTGGCGATCAGGTAGTCCACATAATCGCCCAGCATGGTAAGAATTTCTTCATGGGTCATAGGTTCAGTCCTCCTCAAAATGGCCGACGTTTGCAAAGTGCAGGCGCTCGCCCTCGTAGCCTTCGATCTTCACGTTGTGCAGGTCGATCTCCTTGACGTTTTCGGCGTAGAAGGCCAGCTTCTTCACCAGCGGGCGGTTGTCAGCCATGGCGGCCTGACCTGCCTCGGCGTTGGGGTCAAAGGTGATGGTGACGTTCTTCATGGACACGCGCTCAATGGGCTGCTCGGGCAGACCATCGAAGTAGCAGCCTGCAAACTGGGCGTCGGTGGCCACGATGTTCTCCATGGTCAGGCTGCCCAGCTTCGGGGTGTACTCGTCCACCGGCAAAGCCTCGCGGCACTGCACATAGGGGCCGTGGCCGTCCGGGTCGCAGAAGTAGAACATATTGATGACGAAAGGTGCCTTGACCCCGCGCATCTCCACATTGCGGAACACTAGCCCATCGATGACGGCGGTGTTGCCGCGGCCGCGCCGGGTCTTGACCCGCAGGCCGCGGTCGGTGTGGTCCATCAGACATTGGGTGACCACCATGTCCTTGACGCCGCCGCTCATCTCGCTGCCGATGACGATGCCGCCGTGACCCTTGTCCAGCAGGCAGTTGCGGATGACGGTGTGTTCGCAGCTCTTTTTCAGCTTCATGCCGAGGAACACCTTGCTGGCCTTCATGGCAATGCAGTCGTCGCCCACATGGATGTTGACGCCGATGATGCGGGTATACTCGCAGCTTTCAGGGTCGATGCCGTCGGTATTGGGGGCGTTGTAGGGGTTGTTGATGTTGAAGTTGAGCAGGTCGAGGTGCTTGACGAAGATGGGGTGGATGGTCCATGCGTAGCTGTTCTGCACCGTGATGCCGTGCAGACAGATGTTCTCACTGTCCACCATGGCCACCGCGCGGGGACGCCATGCAATGCGCTTGATCTTGGGGGTGACCCACCAGTCGCCGTTCTGGGCGTCGCAGTCCAGCGTGCCCTCGCCGGTCACCACCACATCGTGTACCTGCGTGATGTTCAGCAGGCCCGCAAAGCTGTCCAGCGGGTTGCCCTCCCAGCCGGTGAGATAATATTCATCCACTTCATTCTCACTGGGAATGACACCGGGCAGGATGGGGTAGTGGGTGCGGTCGTTATCGCCCAGCAGCACAGCGCCCTTTTCCAGATAGAGGGTGGTGTTGCTCTTCAGAAACAGGCTGGAAGTGCGGTAGCGTCCGGCGGGCACATACACGGTGCCGCCCTTCGGGCAGGTGGACAGCGCCGCCTGCAGCCGGATGGTGTTGTCGGTGGTGCCGTCTGCCACCAGACCGTAGCGGGAAGCGTCCACAAAGAAGGTCTCGGCTTCGGTTGTAAAGCGGAGCGACAGGCTTTCACCCTCGGCCTGCACGCCGACGGTGTATTCGGTGCCGGGCAGCAGGGAGAACAGAGAAAACACGTTGGTCTTGCAGGCTTCGTAGACGGTTTTGCCGTTCAGTGTAACAGTGAACGGGTGGGCCGGGCGGTAGCACAGGCCGTTTTCCAGCTCGAAAACAGCGCTGCGCGTCATGGAGCGGATGAGCGACAGATTCATGAGAGAACCTCCTGACAGAATGGTTTTATCTTGCCCGCAGCGGGCGGGCGTGGTATGATGAGGAAAAGATAAAAATGAGGATGTTTTTATGAGATCAGACCGTGAAAAGATCGCCGGAAAGGTGGCGGCGGAGACCCTGCGGCTTGCGCCCGGAGAGCAGCACGCGCTGCCGGACAGCGAGGAGACCTGCTGCTTTCTGCTGGTGTCCGAGGGGGGCTTTTTGCTGGACTACTGCGGCGAAACAATGCTGCTGAACCCCGGCAGTGCCGTGCTGCTGGGCAGTGGGACCGGCAGCCTTGCCCCGGCGGGCAGCAGTGCAGCCGAGCTGACCGGGTGCCGGTTCCCGGCCGGTGTGCTCCGTGAGCTGAAGAATGCCGCAGGAAGAGACTATTCCGGCCTGTTCCAGCCGGGCAGGCACACCGTGCTGTACGGCCCTGTGCAGTGGGCCAGCCGGGTGCGGACATTGCTGGAGATGATGAGCAGCGCCAGCGGGGAACAGGATTACCCCGGGCCGCTGTACCTGCTGCTGATCCTGCACTATGTGGAACAGGAGTGCGCCGCAGAGACCAGCGATGCCGCCCGGCCCCGCAACGAGACAGTGGAGCAGATCTGCGCTTACCTCTCGGCCAACTACCGGCAGAAATTCTCCCTCACGGAGGTGGCGGCAAAGTTCTATCTTTCGCCGTACTATCTCAGCCGTCTGTTCCGGCGGGTGACGGGGCAGTCCATCGTGGATTACCTCAACAATCGCCGCATCGAGGCAGCGCAGAAGCTGCTGGAAAACACTGAGCTTTCCATCAATGCGGTGGCTGAGCAGACCGGCTTTGCCAGCGCTGCCCATTTCCGCCGGGTGTTCCGCGAGGTGATGGGCAGCGGCCCGCTGCAATACCGCAAAGGACATAAGAAATAACAAACACCCCCTGCGCCATTTACGGGAACGGCACAGGGGGTGTTGTTTGCGTTAAACGGTCTTTGCGCCGAAGCGGCGGGGCTTAGCCCTTGACAGCACCGGCAGAGATACCTTCAACGAACTGGTCCTGTGCACAGAAGAAGACGATCAGCTGCGGCAGGATGGAGATCAGAGACAGAGCAAGGATCTTGTTCCAGGCGAAACCGGTATCACCGTCCATGGACAGCTTGACGAACAGGGACATCGGGTATTTGCCGGGGGTGCTGACGTAAAGCAGCGGGCCCATGAAGTCGTTGCAGCTCCACATGAACTGGAACAGTGCGCAGGACACCAGAGCGGGTCCCAGCATGGGCACGATGACCTTGTACAGGGTCTGGAAGGAGGAGCAGCCGTCGATGGCAGCGGCCTCGTCCAGGTCACGCGGGACATTGCGCATGAACTGGATCAGCTGGTAGACGAAGTAGGTCTCAGTAGCAAAAGCGCAGTGGACCCAGATAGCCAGATAGAAGGGGCTGTCCAGCCAGCCGAACTTGTTGTACAGCAGGTACTGCGGCACGTTCAGAACGACCTGAGGCAGGAACAGGGTGGCCAGCATGATGTTGAACAGCAGCTTCTTGCCGGGGAAGTCGAAACGGCCAAAACCGTAGGCAGCTACACAGGCGGAAACCACAGTGCAGATCACCTTGGGGATGACGTAGCTGTAGGTGTTGAGCATGGCCTGCAGGATGTTGATGGAGCCGCCGAAGTTGTTCAGGGCACCGCGGTAGCCGTCCAGCGTGGGTTTTTTGATCCACAGGCTGATACCGGCAAAGATCTCGCTGTTATCCTTGAAGGTGGCGCTGATCATCCACAGCAGCGGATAGATCATGATGATGCCGACCAGGATCAGGACGAAATACTTGAAGAAGGTTGCGATTTTATTGGATGCTTTCATTCCCATACTGGTCACCTTACCTTTCGTCAGAGTAGTAGACCCACTTCTTCTGGCTGGTGAATGCAATGATCGTCAGGATGCAGACGATGATAAACATGATCCATGCCAGAGCGGATGCCATACCCATGTCATACGACTTGAATGCGTAGTTGTAAACCAGCAGAGAGATCAGGGTCGTGGAACCGCGGGGACCGCCGTTGGTGATGATGTACGGGCCATTGAACTCCTGGAAAGCCTGGCAGATCTGAGTGACCAGGTTATAGAAGATGATGGGGGTGATCATCGGGACGGTGATGGAGAAGAACTGACGCCACTTGCCTGCGCCGTCGATGGTGGCAGCTTCGTACAGGTCTGCGGGCACGCCCTTCAGAGCGGCCAGGAACAGAACCATGGCGGAGCCGAACTGCCAGATACGCAGGAAGCAGATGATCCACAGGGCATAGCTGGGGTCAGACAGCCACTCAGGGCCCTGCACCAGACCGAAGGTCACGGCGCGCAGCACGGTGTTGAGCAGGCCGTCCTTGCTGAACACAGCCTTCCACAGCACGGCGATAGCCACAGAGCCGCCCAGAATGGACGGGATGTAGTACACGGTGCGGAAGAGGTTGACGCATGCGATCTTGAAGTTCAGGATGTATGCGATGAACAGCGCGAAGATCAGCTTCAGGGGCACGGTAATAAATGCGTACTTGAAGGTGATGATCAGAGCCTTGGTGATCTTGGTGGTGGAGAATGCGGTGATGTAGTTGGCCAGACCAACAAAGTTCACATCATTCTTGAAGAAGTTCATATCGGTGAAGCTGTAGTACAGCGACTGACCGAACGGAACTGCCTTGAAGACGACGAAACCGATGATCCAGGGGATCAGATAAAACAGACCCTGGTACTTGTCCAGCCACTTCTGGAACGGGGTACGCCCCACAGCAGGCGCTTTGCTTTCTTTCATCTGGGAAATCCTCCTTTTTCAGGATTCTCGGAGCATGAGACGAACGGTAACAGAACGGAGATAAATTTGTCAGAAATTTGTAACATCTCTCTGACAAAAAAGGGGCATCTGCCGTTTGGGCGGCAGGTGCCCCTCCGATTCAGCCAAAGGGTGCCTTTTTCTGTGCGTGACCGCACACGGCGGCACTCATCAGCCGATGGTGTAGCCAACAGACTCCATGCCGTCCAGCAGGGTGTCAACAACGTCTGCGCCGGCAACGCCGTCGTAGTCAACGGTATCGAACACTTCCTGATAGATGCCGGTGCCGGAAGCCTTCAGGTCGTTGTTCTCGAACAGGGGATCCAGCTTGTTG
>CAKSZM010000023.1 GCA_934525735.1 uncultured Faecalibacterium sp.
TTCGACAGCGAGACCAACGAGCACTACATCCCCTACGTCATTGAGCCGTCTCTGGGCTGTGACCGTGTGGCTCTGGCCTTCCTGTGCGAAGCCTACGACGAGGAGCACCTGACCGACAGCAAGGGCAAGGAGGATATCCGCACCGTGCTGCACCTGCATCCGGCTCTGGCTCCCTACAAGTGCGCTGTGCTGCCCCTGAGCAAGAAGCTGGGCGAAAAGGCCATGGAGATCCGCAACGAGCTGAGCAAGTACTTCATGGTGGACTACGACGATACCGGTTCCATCGGCAAGCGCTACCGCCGCGAGGACGAGATCGGCACCCCGTACTGCATCACCGTGGACTTTGACACCGTGGGCGACGAGGCCAAGGGCATCGCGGCCGACAACTGCGTCACCGTCCGCGACCGCGACACCATGGAGCAGGTGCGTATGCCCATCTCCGAGCTGAAGAGCTACATCGAGAGCAAGATCGAGTTCTGAGAAAATTTCGTTTCTGAACGATAAAAGCAGCCCCGCCGTTGCAATTGCGGCGGGGCTGTGGTATTATATAAGTACGAAGAGAGCGCTGTCTGGCAAAACGGTCAGCACCTTTCCGGCATGTCAATCAAAGAATGACCGCACGAGTTGGTAGCTGGGGCGGTCATTTTTTGTTGTTGAAGATCTTCCATGCGATATCGAACATGCCAAAGCCCACGGTTGCAAGCAGCGTGAGCAGAGCCAGCGTTTCCAAAAGCGTCATGAAGCATCACCCCTTTCGCTGTGAAGCGTCGGGGTACGACAAAAAACTCGCCTTTCCGACGCGAAGCCGAAAAGGGACTGACCGCCTGCCGTATGTAGACAGCGCTCTCGAAAAACAGTATAACAGACGTTCTGCCTTTTTTCAATTGGGGCAGAGCGTCTTTTTGCTTGCAGTGGACATCCCCGCCGGAACGCGGTATACTGAACACAAAACAGAATTTTACACCGCAGGAGGTTTTACCGTGGAAAACTTTAACGAACTGCTGAAAAAATATGCCGATTTCATCGTACGGGTGGGTGTGAATCCTCAGCCGGGGCAGACGCTCATCATCAACTGCCCGCTGGAAGGCGCACCGCTGGCGCGGCTGTGCGTGCGCAGCGCCTACGAGGCCGGGGCGCGGGATGTTCAGGTGAACTGGAACGATGACGCTGTGGCCCGTGCCCGGATGGAGCTGGGCAGCGAGGATGCCCTGACCGACCTGAAACCGTGGCAGCTGCGGCGGTATCTGGACTACGCCGAGAGCGAGGGCGGCGTGTGCGTGCTGCACCTCATCGCGGACGACCCGGAGCTGTACGCCGGGCTGGACGGCGGCAAGATCAGCCGGGTCAATGCCGCCCGCCGTGCTTTTATGGAAGAGTGGCAGGAATATACCATGAACGACCGGGTGCAGTGGTCCATTGCCGCTCTGCCCAGCGCGCCGTGGGCAAAGAAGATCTTCCCGGAGCTGGACACGGCTGCCGCGATGGAAGCACTGTGGAAACTGATCTTTGATGTCTGCCGCGTGACCGGCGGCGAACCGGTGGGAGAGTGGACCGCGCACATGGAGCGGCTCTCCACCCTGCGGGACAAAATGAACGCGCTGGATCTGGAAAGCGTGCACTTTGCCAGCAGCAACGGCACCGACCTGACCGTCGGTCTGGCCGACGGGGCAATCTGGGAGAGCGCCGCCAGCAGGAGCGAAAAGGGCGTGGTGTTCCTGCCCAACATCCCTACCGAGGAAGTATTCACCGCGCCCCATAAAGATAAGGTAGAGGGCATCGTCTACGGCACCAAGCCCTATGTGTTCAACGGCCAGCTCATCAAGGGCTTCCACGTCACCTTTAAAGACGGCAGGGTGGTGGAACACGGTGCCGAAGAGGGCGCAGACCTGCTGGGTCAGCTGCTGGACAGCGACGAAGGTGCCCGCAACATCGGCGAGGTGGCGCTTGTGCCGGCGTCCAGCCCCATCAACCGCAGCGGCAAGCTGTTCTACAGCACGCTGTTTGACGAGAATGCCGCCTGCCATATTGCGTTCGGCGCCAGCTATCCCGGCACCACAAAGGGCGGCACGGCGCTGACGAAAGAGCAGCTGGAAGCCCGCGGCATGAACCAGTCGCGCCTGCACGAGGATGTGATGATCGGCGCCGAGGACAGCGAGATCACCGGCAAATGCCGCGACGGCAGAACTGTGCAGCTGTTCAAAAATGGCGTCTGGGTGCTGTGAAACACGCCGGAACACGGCATAAATGCGAAATTTTTCTGAAAAATGCCTTGCATAATCGCCGGATGTATGGTATATTCTAGTAGTACGATATAGTTTAACCTGAAACGTGGGCCGCAAGGTCCGCGTTTCTTGTTTGTCTGGAGGTTTTTTATGGCGAAGCAGTCTGGCGGCAACACCGCCCAGAGAGTCGAAGCGCTTGTCCGCCCCGTCGTGGAGGGCATGGGTCTGCGCCTGTGGGATGTCGTTTTTGAGAAGGAAGGGCCGGACTGGTATCTTCGCGTTCTCATCGATAAGGACGGCACCATGGACACCGACACCTGCGCGGATGTCTCCCATGCACTGGACCCCATCCTGGATGAGGCAGACCCCATCGATCAGAGCTATTATCTGGAAGTCGGCAGCCCCGGCCTCGGCCGCAAGCTGACCCGCCCGGAGCACTACGAGACCCTGAAAGGCCAGAAGATCCGCGTGAAGCTGATCCGCCCGGACGCCAACGGTGTGCGCGAGTTTGCCGGCATCCTGACCGGCCGCGAGGGCAGCACTGTCACGGTGGAGACCGAAAACGGCTCCGTCGCCTTTGAGGTGAACGCCGCATCCAGTGTGCACCTGTGCGACGACGAAGATCTGTTTGACTAAGCTGGCTCGCCCTCTCAGTCACCTTCGGTGACAGCTCTCCCAAAGGGAGAGCCAAGGACTTATCCGTAACGTTTCCTGCCTCTCCCTTTGACAGACTTCCCCCGGCCGGGGGAAGATGTCGCATCGGCGACAGAAAGGGGAGCAAGGTGGCATTGCGCAAGCAATGACGGAGAGGGCGAGGCCGTTGAAAAGAGAGATTCAATACCCATTCTTATAAAGAAAAGAAAACAAATTACAGGAGGAACCTGAAAAATGGCAGCAGCGAACAACGAATTTTTTGCAGCTCTCACCATGCTGGAGCGTGAGCGCGGCATCTCCGCAGAATACCTGATCGATAAGATCAAGGCTGCGATCATCATTGCCGTCAAGAAGAACTATGAGGTCGAGGAGGATCACGTCAAGGTGGACATCGACCCCGAAGCAGGCCGCTTTGATGTGGCTCTGATCCAGGACGTCGTGGCAGATGAGGACTGGTACGACGAGCACGCCGAGATCGGCATCACCGAGGCACGGAAGCTCCGTGCGACCTATGAGGTCGGCGACCGCATCATCACCCCGCTCAAGACCCGCGACTTCGGCCGCATTGCCGCGCAGACCGCAAAGCATGTCATCCGTCAGGGCATCCGCGAGGCAGAGCGCAGCCAGCAGCTGAGCGAGATCCAGTCCCGCGCACATGACATCGTGCAGGCCACTGTGACCCGTGTGGACCCCGAAAAGGGTGTTGTGACGCTGGATCTGGGCAAGGGCGGCGAGGCCATCCTGCCCCGCAACGAGCAGGTGCCCGGCGAGACCTACACCGAGGGCCAGATTCTGAGTGTCTACATCGTGGACGTGGTCAGCACCGAGCGCGGCCCCCGCGTCATGATCAGCCGCACCCACCCGGGCCTTGTCAAGCGCCTGTTTGAGCTGGAAGTGCCCGAGATCTTCGACGGCACCGTCGAGGTCAAGGCCATCAGCCGCGAGGCCGGCGCCCGCACCAAGATGGCTGTCTGGAGCAAGGACCCCAACGTCAACCCCGTTTCCGCCTGCATCGGCGAGCACGGCGCCCGTGTGGCTGCCGTGGTCGAGAAGCTGGGCGGCGAGAAAATCGACATCGTCAAGTGGAGCGAGGATATTTCCGAGTTCATCTCCGCAGCCCTCAGCCCCGCCAAGGTGGTCAAGGTGGAACTGCTGCCCGGCGAGACCCGCTCCTGCCGCGTGACCGTGCCCGACCAGCAGCTGAGCCTGGCCATCGGCAACAAGGGCCAGAACGCCCGTTTGTGCGCCCGCCTGACCGGCTACAACATCGATATCCGCCCCGAGAGCGGCTACTTCGGTGAGGAAGAACCCAAGAAGGAGACCGAGACCGACGCCGAGTAATTCCGGCGCAGACTGCCAAAGGAGGGAAACCGGATGGCACAGAAAAAGATCCCTGCCCGCCAGTGCATCGGATGCATGACCAGCCGCCCCAAAAAGGAGCTGGTGCGTGTGGTGCGTGCACCCAGCGGAGAGATCAGCATTGATCTGGTCGGCAAAAAGCCGGGCCGCGGCGCGTATCTCTGCCCGAACCCCGACTGCCTGACCAAGGCAAAAAAGAAAAAGGCGCTGGAGCGCTGCTTTGAGCAGCCGGTTCCCGCCGAGGTGTACGAGGCTCTGGCCGCACAGCTGGCCGAAGCCGCAAAGGAGGCAGCCGATGGCAAAGAAGAATAACACCCCCGCAAAACCCAAGCTGCCCCCGGAAGAGGCACTGTATCAGGCATTGAGCCTGTGCCGCAAGGCCGGTGCCCTGACCATGGGCTTTGACGCGGTGGAAGATGCCTGCGTCAAGGGCAAGGCATGGCTGGTGATGACGGCAAACGACGCCAGCGCCAAGACCGTGCAGCGGCTGAACTACTCTGTGGGCGACCTGGTGGATGTGATCACCATGCCGCTGACGCAGGACAAGCTGGCCGATATCAGCCGCAAGCCTGTGGCTGTTTATGCGGTGACCGACCGCAACCTCGCAAAGCTCTGCTTCGACCGCCTGTCGGACTGCGGAGCAATCAAAAATGAGGAGGATATGAGCGAATGATCGTAAAATATAAAGTGAGTGATTTTGCAAAGGACCTGAGCATCTCTGCCAAGAAGGTTCTGGATGAGCTGAACGCCATGGGCAGCACCGGCAAGAAGAACAGCTCTAATCTGGAGGAAAACGAGCTGAACTACCTGCTGGAGAAGTTCAGCAAGGACAACAGCGTCCCCAGTCTGGAAGAGTTCCTCAACAGCGCCAAGGCTCCGAAGGAGGAGCCGAAGGCTGAAAAGAAGCCGGAGAAGAAGGCCGACAAAAAGCCCGCCGAGAAGAAGCCCGAGCAGCCCGCCGCCAAGAAGGCCGAGCCTGCTGCCCAGCCCAAGGCAAACAACAATGGCAACAATAAGCACAACGAAAAGAAGAACGAGCAGCACAAGAAGCGCGAGGAGAAGACCGTTTCTCTGAGCGAGCTGGCCCGCGAGACTGGCGCCAAGGCTTCTGCCGCCCCGGCACAGGCCGTTTCCGTCCGCCGCGAGGATCATCAGGTCACTGTAGATACCCGCACTGTGGATATGAATGTGGACCGTTTCGATGCCCGTTACGATGATCTGGCTTCCACCAAGAACACCGAGAACCGCCGCAAGCCCACCCCGCAGGGCAACAAGCAGAAGTTCACCCAGCGCGGCCAGCGCCAGCGCCAGCAGTTCCAGAAGGGTAAGCGCGAGACCGAGTTCGAGCGCCTGCAGCGCATCCAGCTGGAAAAGGCCCGCAATGCCCAGCTGAAGGTGCTGATCCCCGACGAGATCACCGTCGGCGAGCTGGCTGCCCGCCTGAAGCAGCAGGCCGGCAAGGTTATTGCCAAGTTCATGCAGATGGGTGAAATGCACGCCATCAATGATGTCATCGATTTCGACACCGCATCCCTGCTGGCCGAGGAGTTCCACGCAAAGGTCGAGCACGAAGTGCACGTCACCATTGAGGAGCGCCTGTTCACCCAGGAAGAGGACGCACAGAAAGATCTGGTGGAGCGTCCCCCGGTCGTCTGCGTCATGGGTCACGTTGACCACGGCAAGACCAGCATCCTGGACGCCATCCGCAAGACCAACGTCACCGCAGGCGAGGCCGGCGGCATCACCCAGGCCATCGGTGCATATCAGGTCAAGATCAACGACAGCGTCATCACCTTCCTGGATACCCCGGGTCATGAGGCTTTCACCTCCATGCGTGCCCGCGGCGCCAACATGACCGATATCGCGGTTCTGGTGGTCGCTGCCGACGACGGCATCATGCCCCAGACCATCGAGTCCATCAACCACGCCAAGGCCGCAAACGTCAAGGTCATCGTGGCCATCAACAAGATGGATAAGCCCACCGCCAACCCCGAGCGCGTCAAGGAGGGTCTGACCAAGTACGGCCTGATCCCCGAGGACTGGGGCGGCGATGTGGCCTGCATCCCCGTTTCTGCTGTGACCGGCATGGGCATCAACGACCTGCTGGAGCGCATCGCGCTGGAAGCCGAGGTCATGGAGCTGAAGGCCAACCCCAACCGCCGCGCCAAGGGTGCAGTCGTCGAGGCTCGTCTGGACAAGGGCCAGGGCCCCATTGCCACCATTCTGGTGCAGAACGGCACCCTGCACTCCGGCGATGTCATCATTGCCGGCACCGCTGTTGGCCGCGTGCGCACCATGCGCAGCGACAAGGGCAAGCTGCTGAACGACGCCGGCCCCTCCACCCCTGTGGAGATCACCGGCCTGACCGCTGTGCCTGAAGCAGGCGACCTGTTCGAGGCCGTTGAGGACGAGCGTCTGGCCCGTGAGCTGGCCGAGCAGCGCATTGCCGCCGCAAAGGAGAAGCAGTTCTCCGCCTTCCAGAAGGTCACTCTGGATAACCTGTTCAGCCAGATGGCTCAGAACGACATGAAGGAACTGGCTATCGTGGTCAAGGCCGATGTTCAGGGTTCTGCCGAGGCCGTCAAGCAGAGTCTGGAAAAGATCTCCAACGACGAGGTGCGGGTGCGCGTCATCCACGCCGGTGTCGGCGCCATCAGCAAGTCCGACGTTGATCTGGCCGATGCCTCCAACGCCATCATCATCGGCTTCAACGTCCGCCCCGACAACGTGGCCAAGGAAGAAGCCGCTGCCACCAAGGTGGAAATGCGCATGTACCGCGTCATTTACGATGCCATCAACGATGTCACCGACGCTATGAAGGGTATGCTGGCTCCCAAGTTCCGCGAGGTGTCTCTGGGCGAGCTGCAGGTCCGTCAGGTGTACAAGATCTCCAACGTGGGCACCGTTGCAGGCTGCCGCGTCACCAGCGGCAAGATCACCCGCGACAGCAAGGTGCGCGTGGTGCGTGACGGCATCGTCATCACCGAGGACGAGATCGCATCCCTGAAGCGTTTCAAGGACGACGCCAAGGAAGTGGCCGAGGGCTACGAGTGCGGCGTCACTCTGGCCAAGTTCGCCGACGTCAAGGAAGGCGACGTGTACGAGGCCTTCAAGATGGAAGAGTACCGCGACTAAGATTTTTGAGGATTTCTCTGGCACCGGCAACGATGCCAGAGAAGTTTGTTTAAAGGAGAAACCGAATGTCTCAGAAAAATATGGGCCGTCTGGCGCAGGATATGAAGCGCGAGATCATTGCCATCATCGGACGGCTGAAAGACCCGCGTCTGGAGGGCGGTCTGCTGACTGTCACCCGTCTGGACGTGACCCCGGACCTGGATGTGGCCAAGGTGTATGTCAGCGTCATGGGACGCGCCGACGGCCCGGGGCCCGCCATTGAGGCGCTGAACCGCGCCGCCGGCCATGTGCGCACCGAAGTGAGCAAGAAAATGCACATCCGCAAGGCTCCCCGCTTCATCTTTGTGGAGGATGACGGCGCTGCCTATGCAGCCCACATCAATGAGCTGCTCCGCACCCTGAACGTGAACGGCGACGCAGAGGCAGAATCTCAGCCCGCCGGCACCGAGGAAAACGAGGACTGATAACCGCCTGCGGAAAGGATGGATCATGGAATGACAGAACAGCTGAATGTCCAGCAGATGGCCCAGCGCCTGATGTCCTCGGACAACATTTTGATTCTGTGTCACAAAAACCCGGACGGCGATACCATCGGCTGCGGCAGCGCGCTGTACTATGCGCTGAAAGCGCTGGACAAGAACGCGGCGGTGCTCTGCTCCGACCCGGTGCCGTCCCGCTATGCCTTTACCAACGCGCGGCTGTTCAAGGGCGAATTTGAGCCGCAGACCGTCGTGGCCGTGGACGTGGCCAGCGTGCAGCTCTTTGGCGAAAACAACGGCGTGCCGCAGTATTCCCGCCATGTGGATCTGTGCATCGACCACCACGCGGGCAACAGCGGCTATGCCGACTTCACCCTGCTGGACGGCAGTGCAGCCGCGGCGGCTGAGCTGCTGTATCAGGTCATCTGCGCCATGGGCATGGATCTGACCTCCCACATGGCCGACTGCCTGTACACCGGCCTTGCCACCGATACGGGCTGCTTCCGGTTCTCTTCCACCACGGCCAACACCCACCTTACAGCGGCAAAGCTCATTGAGGCGGGCTGCCATGTGGAGGAGCTGAACACCCTGCTGTTCGATACCAAGTCCCGGGAGCGGATGGAAGCCGAGCGCATCGCCCGCAACCATCTGGAATACTATCTGGACGGCCGCTGTGCGCTGATCTATCTCACCCGCGACGAGATCGAGCAGAGCCGCGTGGACCCGGCGGATCTGGAAGAGCTGACCGGCCTGCCCGTGAGCATCGAGGGCGTCAAGGTCGGCCTGACCCTGCGTCAGCAGCCGGGCGGCAGCTACCGCATCAGTGTGCGCACCGCAAAGGGCGTGGACGCCTGTGCCATCGCCCGCCGGCTGGGCGGCGGCGGCCATGCCCGCGCGGCCGGGTGCGAACTGCTGGGCAATCTGGAAAACGCAAAGAACGCGATCCTGGCCGAGGTGGAAGCCGAACTGGACGCACCGCAGGAGGAAGCATAAATGCAGGGCATCCTGATCGTAGACAAGCCCATGGACTGGACCAGTTTTGACGTGGTGGCAAAGCTGCGCGGCGTGCTGGGCACCCGCAAGCTGGGCCACAGCGGCACGCTGGACCCCATGGCCACCGGCGTACTGCCGGTGTTCTGCGGCGGGGCCAGCAAGGCAGTGGATCTGCAGCTGAACCACGACAAAAGCTACCGCGCCGTGCTGAAGCTGGGTGCCCGTACCGACACCGGCGACATCACCGGCACCGTGCTGGAAACCGCTCCCGTCACGGCGGGCGAAGCCGAACTGCTGGCCGTTTTGCCGCAGTTCATCGGCAAGCAGATGCAGGTGCCGCCCATGTATTCCGCCGTCAAGATCAATGGCCAGCCCCTCTATAAGCTGGCGCGCGAGGGCGTGACGGTGGAGCGCAAGGCGCGCCCCATCGAGATCTACAGCATCGAATACGGCGGCAGCCCCGCCGAAAACGAATATGTGCTGGAGGTGAAGTGCTCCAAGGGCACCTACATCCGCACCCTGCTGGAGGACATCGCCGCCGCCATGGGGCAGAAGGGCACCATGAGCGCTTTGCGCCGCACCTCGGCGGGCGTTTACACCGAGGCCGATGCCCACACGCTGGAGGAAATTCTGGCCGCAAAAGAGCAGGGCATGCCCGCGCTGGAAGCGCTGATGCTGCCGGTGGAGAGCGTGTTCGGGTCTCTGCCGCTGCTGACGGTGGAGCCGTGGGTGGAGCAGCACCTGTACAACGGCTGCCCCACCAGCCGGTACCCGGCGGCGGACGGCCGCTACCGGGTGCGGAACGCTGACGGGCAGTTCCTCGGCCTTGCCAACATCACCGGGGGCGTGCTCCGGGTGGAAAAACTGTTCGTAGAGCGAAACTGATTTTTAAAGGAAAGTAAAACCCATGCAGATCATTTCTCAGTTTGCGCCGCTGCCGCTGGCCGCGCCGGAAAACGGCACCGCTGTGGCAATGGGCTTCTTTGACGGCATCCACATCGGGCACCGTGCGGTGATCGATGGCGCGGTGCAGTGGGCAAAGGCGCACGGCGCCGCCCCGGCGGTGTTCACCTTCAAGCTGCCCATGCTCAACAAGATGAAGGGCAAGCGCCTGCTGTCCACGGCAGACAAACACGCCCTGATCGCCAGCCTTGGCGTGGAGTACTACCTCACGCCGGACTTCGAGGAGATCAAGGGGCTGACGCCGGAGCAGTTCGTGCTGGGCATCGTGCGGGACTGCCATGCCCGGGCGCTGTTCTGCGGCGAAAACTTCACCTTCGGCGCCAAAGCCGCCGGCAACCCCGAGCTGCTGCGCCGCCTGTGCGAGCCGCTTGGGGTGGAAGTGGTGGTGGTGCCCATGGCGCAGTTTGAGGAAAAGCCCGTGTCCTCCACCCGCATCCGCACCGCGCTGGAAGGCGGCGACATCCCGGCGGCAAACGCCATGCTGGGCATGCCCTACGCCATCCGGTTCGAGGTGCAGCACGGGGCGGGGCTGGGGCACACGCTGGGCGTGCCCACCATCAATCAGCTGTATCCCGAGGGGTTCCAGATGCCCCGCAGCGGCATCTATATCACCCGTACCAAAATCGGCGGCAAGTGGTATCCGTCGGCAACGGGGCTGGGCAGCCGCCCCACCGTCAACGACGACGCCACCAAGGTGACCTGCGAGACCTTTATCCCGGGCTTCTCCGGTGACCTGTACGGCACCGACCCGGTGGTGGAGTTCCACGCTTACCTCAGCCCCAGCAAAAAGTTCGACACGCTGGACGAGCTGCGGGCATGCATCAACAACGCAGCAGAGCGTGCGCAGGAATATTTCGGCGAAGCGCCGCAGTAAATTGCAATCAGAAAAGACAAAGGCGTCCTCCTTCCGGCTGGAAAGAGGACGCCTTTGGTCGTTTTTGTCTTTATTCGTAATCGATGGGCAGGGTGGGCAGGCCGTTCAGCTCCAGCCCGGCGGTGTGTCCGGCCATGTACTGGTAGTAGCCCTGCGCGGCGATCATCGCGCCGTTGTCGCCGCAGAACTTCAGCTCCGGCAGGTAGACCTTTGCACCCAGCTTCTGGGCACCGTCGTTCACCAGCTGGCGCAGGCGTCCGTTGGCGGCCACGCCGCCCGCCAGACACACCTGCTTTGCGCCGGTGTCGGCGGCAGCCAGCAGCAGCTTTTCGGCCAGAATGCCCGCGATGCGCTCCTGGAAGCTGGCGGCAAGGTCGGGCACGCTGACCGTTTCGCCCTTCATCTGCGCCTTGTTCACCTCGTTGAGCACGGCGGTCTTCAGGCCGGAAAAGCTCACGTTGTACTTGCCGTCCACGTGGGGCACCGGCAGGCGGTAGGCCTTGGGGTCGCCGGTCTTGGCGGCGTTGGCTACGCTGGGGCCGCCGGGGTAGGGCAGACCCAGCGTGCGGGCGACCTTATCAAAGGCTTCGCCGGCGGCATCGTCCACGGTGTGGCCGAGGATGTGGTAGTGAGTGTAGTCCAGCACTTCCACGATGTGGCTGTGCCCGCCGGAAGCCACCAGACACAGGAACGGCGGTTTCAGCTCCGGATGGGTCAGGTACAGCGCGGCAATGTGCCCGCGCAGATGATGCACCGGCACCAGCGGCTTATTGGCCGAGTAGGCCAGACCTTTGGCAAAGTTGACGCCCACCAGCACCGCACCGATCAGCCCCGGCGCAAAGGTGACGGCCACGGCGTCCACATCATCGATGGTCTTGCCCGCGTCCAGCAGAGCCTTTTTCACCGTGGCGCTGATGAACTCGCAGTGACGGCGGCTGGCGATCTCCGGCACAACGCCGCCGTACAGCGCCTGTTCTTTCACGCTGGTGGAAATGACGTTGCTCAGCAGATGCCGCCCGTCCTCCACCAGTGCTGCGGCGGTCTCGTCGCAGGTGGATTCAATTCCTAAAACGATCATATCAGTGTGCCTCCAGCCAGTTCTTGCCTGCGTGCACGTCGGTGCTCAGCGGCACGGCGTACTGCACGCAGCCTTCCATCTCTTCCCGCAGGATCTGCGCGGCCTTTTCGGCTTCCGCTTCCGGCGCTTCCACGATCAGTTCATCGTGGACGGTCAGGATCAGGCGGCTTTCCATCTTCTCGGCGCGCAGGCGCTTCCACACCCGCACCATGGCCAGCTTGATGACGTCGGCCGCCGTACCCTGAATGGGGGTGTTGCGCGCCATGCGCTCGCCGCTGGAGCGCACGTTGAAGTTGGAGCTTGCCAGCTCCGGCAGCGCCCGGCGGCGGCCGAACAGGGTGGAAACATAGCCGCAGGCCTTCGCGTCGGCGATGGTCTTGTCCATATAGCCGCTGACGCTGGGGAAGGCGGCAAGGTAATTCTTCAGGAAGGTGTCGGCTTCCTTCACGGTGACGCCGATGTCCTTGGAAAGGCTATAGGCGCCCTTGCCGTACATGATGCCGAAGTTGATGGCCTTGGCGGAAGAGCGCAGCCGGGGCGTGACCTCCTCCTGCGGGATGCCGTAGATTTTGGCGGCGGTGCTGCGGTGGATGTCCTCGCCGTTCAGGAAGGCCTGCTGCATGTGGGCGTCGCCCGTGATGTGGGCGAGGATGCGCAGCTCGATCTGGCTGTAGTCGGCATCCACCAGCACGCAGCCCGGTTTTGCCACAAAGTAGGCGCGCAGCTGACTGCCCAGCTCGGTGCGGATGGGGATGTTCTGCAGGTTGGGGTTGTCGGACGAGAGACGCCCGGTGCGGGCTTCGGTCTGGTTGAAGGTGGAGTGGATGCGCCCATCTTCGCCGATGACCTTGAGCAGGCCTTCCACATAGGTGGAGTTCAGCTTCTGGTAGGCGCGGTACTGCAGGATGTCCTCCACCAGCGGGTACTCCCGCAGGCTTTCCAGCGTTTCGGCGTCGGTGGACCAGCCCCGCTGGTTCTTTTTGCCGTGGGGCAGGCCCATGGTGTCGAACAGCATCTCGCCCAGCTGCTTTGGGCTGTTGGGGTTGAAGCTGGCGCTGCCGGTCTCCATGTGGATGCGGGTGAGCACCTGTTCCAGCTCGGCGCGCAGCTTCACGCCGAAGTTCTCGATGCCGTCCTTGTCCACCAGCACGCCGATGCGGGTCATGTCGGCCAGCACCTGCGCCAGCGGGAACTCGATCTCGTTGTAGAGCGCGTCCTCGCCGCAGGCGGTGATCTCGGCTTTCATTTTGGTAAACAGGTCGGCCAGACGTCCGGCGTCCGGGTAGTCGGCGCAGGTGAAGGCCGCAGCGGCCTTGTAGCTGGGCACCAGCTCTCCCACCTGATACTTGGACGCTGAGGCGTCCAGCAGGTAGGCGGCCAGCTTGCCGTCCCACCGGATGCTGCTGCCCCAGCCGCCTGCGGCCATGGCTCTGGCGTACAGGGGAGCCGAATTGAACACATCCAGCGTGACGTCGGCATTGTCCAGCAGGCGGACGAGGTCGGCGTCCTCCAACGGGTAGACGGTGGTGTCCTGCACGGCGTACCAGCTCTCCGGTTGCAGCACTACGTTGCGGGTGCCCTGTTTGCCCATGACGGCGGGGCGGGACGCCACCAGATAGTGTCCGGCCGGGGTCAGCGGCAGGGCAGAAATTTCCGCCTCCGGCAGGTCGGCGGCTTCCTCTTCCGGTGCCGAAGGTGCCACGCCGTCCAGGCCGAAACGCGGGATAAGGGAGTGGATCTCAAGCTCCTGCAGAAGGCGCACGGCCTCGGCCTTGTTGCCCTCGCCCACGGTGTAGGCACCTTCGGCGGTGTCGATGGGGGCATCGGTGCGGATGGTGCCCAGCGTGTGGCTCAGCTCGGCCATGGGCTTGTCTTCAAGAAGATGTTCCCGCTGCTTGGGCTTGATGCGCTTGTCGTCGATGTTCTCGTACACGCCCTCCAGCGAGCCGAAGTTCTGCACAAGGCTCAGGGCGGTCTTTTCGCCGATGCCCTTCACGCCGGGGATGTTGTCCGAGGTGTCGCCCATCAGGCTCTTCACCTCGATGAGCTGTTTGGGCGCGATGCCGTATTTTTCCTGAATGGCGTCCACATCCATGGTCACGGTCTTGCTGCGCCCCATGGCGGTGGCGGCCAGCAGCACCGTGGTGGTGTCGCTCACCAGCTGCAGGCTGTCGCGGTCTCCGGTGGCGAGGAAGCAGTCATCCTTCCGGGCAGCGCAGGCGGCGGCCAGCGTGCCGAGGATGTCATCGGCCTCCCAGCCTTCGGCGGTGACGGTGCGGTAGCCCAGGTCGGCCAGGATCTCTTTCAGTACCGGCATCTGCTGTGCCAGCTCTTCGGGCATGCCGTGGCGGTTGGCCTTGTAGCCGTCGTACATCTTGTGGCGGAAGGTGGGGGCTTTCAGGTCGAAAGCCACAGCCACCTCGTCGGGTTCGCACTCCTTGAGCAGGGAGAGCAGGATATTCAGAAAGCCGTAAATGGCGTTGGTATAGCGGCCGTCCTTGGTGGTCAGCAGCTTGATGCCGAAAAAGGCACGGTTGGCGATGCTGTTGCCGTCGATGACCAGTAAACGCATAAGTCGTTCGTCCTCCATTGCGTAATTTCACACCCTATAGTATAGCACAAAACAGAACACAGCGGGGGATTTTCAGGCAAAAAAACAGCCCGGATTTTTCCGGGCTGCGCGCGGGCTTACTCCTCGATACGGATCGCACTCACCGGGCAGGCGTTGGCGGCGTCCACGGCCTGCGGGACTTCCTCCGGCGGGATGGGGCCGGGTTCGGCCACGGCCAGAACGCCCTCCATGCGGAACACGGCGGGGCACAGCCCGGCGCACTGGGTGCAGCCGATGCAAAGATCAGGGTCAACGAATGCGTTCATACGCACACCTCCTTGTGATGATGCCACAGTTAGTATGGCCGGCTTGAATTGTCACTATGCATCCGGCCCGGGCTGTGGTACAATAGGAACCAAAGACAGGGAGGAAAACACCATGAATATCCAGATCTTCGGCACAAGCAAGTGCTTTGACACCAAAAAGGCGCAGCGCTATTTCAAGGAGCGGGGCGTGAAGTTCCAGATGATCGACCTGAAGGAAAAGGGCATGAGCCGCGGCGAGTTCGACAACGTGGCCCGCGCCCTCGGCGGCTGGGAAAAGCTGGTCAACCCCAAGGCGAAGGACAAGCAGACCCTTGCGCTGCTGGACGCGCTGGTGGACTGGCAGAAGGAGGACAAGCTGTTCGAGAACCAGCAGCTGCTGCTCACGCCCATCGTGCGCAACGGCCGGCAGGCTACTGTGGGCTACCAGCCCGATGTGTGGAAGACGTGGGAATGATGTTTTCACAAAAAAACCACGGGCGGAGTTTTGCACTATCGGCAGATCTGTGATATACTGAACGATGTAGCAATTATTCCAGGGAGATAAACCAATATGAAACATTATATTACCCCCGAAGAACACGCCCGGCTGCAGCGCCGCCGGGGCCGGCAGGCGCTGGGCCTGCTGGTGACAGTGCTGGTCATCGTGGGCTTTGTCACGGTGCTGCGGACCGGTGTGGGACTGGTGAGGAACCTCTTCGACGACACCGCCCAGAAGCAGGAATACGAAGATAAGCTGGAGGGCCTTGTGCTCTTTGACCCCATGCCCTTTGACGGCATCGGCAACATCGATGACCTGACGCTGCGGGAAGCCGCGGTCTGGGGCTGCATCTACAACATTCAGGAGACGCAGGGCGGTTTTGACAACTACAACACCGACCCGGACACCGAACAGCTGCTGCTGCCCTCGGTGGATGTGGACGCCTATCTGGCAAAGCTGCTTGGCCCCGGTTTCCGGCTGACCCACCGCAGCTTTGAGATGGAAGATATGACCATCGAGTTCGATGATGCCACCCAGTGCTATAAGATCCCGGTCACCGGCACGGTGGGCTATTACCGCGCCACCGTTACCCGGCTGTTCAAGCAGGGCGGCAAGCTGCATGTCACCGTGGGCTATATCCCCACGTCCAGCACCGACGACAGCATCATCAACCAGTCCTCGGACACCCCCACCAAGTATATGGACTACCTGTTTGAGCGCCAGAGCGGCAGCTGGTATCTGACCGGTCTGACCGAGAGTGAGACCAAGCCTGAGAGCACGGCAAGCACCGAACCGGCCAGCCTGCCGGAGCCGATGGCAGAAAGCGAAGTGCAGGATGCGATCCTTGCGGCGGCCGGTTCCGACTCCGCATCGGCAGAAGCCGACAGCGCTGCCGCCGAAAACGGCGCGGACGAGCAGTCCGCAGATGAGGCCGGCAGCACCGAGGCGCAGGCTGACGAAAGCGCAGCCAGCCCGGCGGCGTAACCCTCAAATAAGCCAAACACCCGGCTGTGATGCATTTCACAGCCGGGTGTTTTTTGAGAAAGCCTCCTTCACCGAGGGAGGTGGCACGGCGTAAGCCGTGACGGAAGGAGTTACTTCAGATCGAATTTTACGATCACCAGCCGGTACCACAGATAGGGCACCATGTTCCAGATCATCCACAGTTCCATGAGAACGTAGTGGGGCAGGTCGCGCCAGCGGAAGGGACGCTTGCCGAGTCTGCCCTCTTTCAGCAGGGCAAAGGCTTCGTGCATCCCCTTGTCCCACGCTTCGCCGAAGCCCTGTTTGTGGAACTTGTAGCACTTGAGCAGATAGCCCAGCGCCAGCGGGATGAAGTTGAGGATAAGCATCAGCAGAGGTTCGTTTTTGAGCGGAAGCAGGATGCTGTTGCGGCCGCTCTGCTGGCTCTTGAAGGCGTTGTACCGCACCGCGCCGGTGCTGGCGCCGCAGATGTGGTAGCACCTTGCCGCCGGGCAGAGCACGTTTTTGTAGCCCGCATTGTTGGCGCGCCAGCTCAGATCCACGTCCTCGAAGTAGGCGAAAAAGTTCTCGTCGAAATTGCCGATCTCGTCCAGAATGCTCTTGCGGTAGAGCGCCGCGCCGCCGCAGGCCGAGAAGATGCGCTTCTGTTTTGTGTAGCGGCTGGCCCGGCGGCCGTCGCCGGTCTTGCAGGCAAAGCCCATCCATGTCACATAGTCGCCGGCGTCGTCGGCCAGCTCCCGGTCAAAGTGGCGGATCATCAGGCTCTGCACCGCAAAGATCTTTGGGTCGGTTTCGGCGGTGCGGATGAGCTGGGCCAGCCAGTCCGGCTCGGCAAAGGCGTCGTTGTTGAACAGCACCACATATTCGCTTTCAGCCAGCGCGATGCCCTGATTGACTGCGTGGGAAAACCCGGTGTTGGTGCCGTTTTCGATGAGGGTGAAGTTTGGCCTGCTGCAGTAGCTGCGGGCCTGCTCCAGACTTTCGTCGGTGGAGCCGTTGTCCACCACGATGAGCCGGAAGCTCTGTTCGGTCTGGGCATAGACCGACTCGATGGAATCCTTCAGCCAGCCTTTGCCGTTGATGTTGGGGATGATGATGGTTGCTTTATACATACGGTTACTCCTGTAAATGTGCACGATTACCGGAACAGTATAGCATATCTGCGCACAAAAAGAAACCGCATCCCGGCGGGACGCGGTTTCGGAAAGCAGAAAGATCAGGCGGCAAGGGCCTTTTCAATGTTGGCCAGCAGGGTGTCGTGGTTTTCGGCACAGACAAGGACCACTTCGCCAGTAGGCTCTACTGTAACGGTGGCGGCTTTTGCGATCTGGTACTGGTCTTCCAGATAGTGCTCCATGGACTGCTGTTCGCTGGCGACATAGTCTTCCAGCGCAGCCTTTACCGCATCCGTTTTGCCCTCTGCGGGCTTGACGATGGCCACGGCGTAGCTGCGCACCATCATGGCGGAGACGGACGCGGCAAGGTCGGTGTACATGTCATCCTCCAGATTCAGCAGGGGGAGCATCATGTTTTTGATCTCATCGTCCAGCTGGCCGGCTTCGTACTCGGCGCTGTAGCCGTCGATGGCGGTGAACTTGCCGTCCTCGCCTTTGGTAAAGATCATGTCGGTCTCGTTCTCCTCGCCGCTGCGGGCGTCGTGGAGGATCTGGGAGTAGTTCTTCGGGGCGGAAGAGCCGGGTTTTTTGCCGGCCGAGCAGCCCGCGAGGGTCAGCAGACACAGACCGGCGAGCAGTGCAGCGATGATACGTTTCATAGGTGTATTTCCTTTCCTGCGTGAAAACTTCGTGTACGGAACAGCGGGCAAAGCGGCTTTGAGAGTAGTGTGCGCCGTTTTGCACCTGCTATCCGTAATACGAACTGCACCCGCACAGGATTGCATCGCAGATGTAACAGTTCTGTGAACGGCTCACAGCATCAGTGCGTCCAGATCGCCGTGGTTGACCGGAGTGGACAGGATGATCTGGGTGCTGGTGGTGCCCAGCTTCTGGAACTGCAGGATCAGGTGCTCCAGCTGGGGCATGCTGCCGCAGCTCACCTTGACAAGGAAGGTGTAGGCGCCGGTGACGTGGTAGCACTGCAACACTTCTTTGCTGTTCTGCAGCAGTTCCAGAAAGGCGTCCTGCTTGGAGGGTGCTACCGACAGGCTGATGAGGGCATCCACATACACCCGGTCGGCAGGGCGGTTCAGGGTGACGGTGTAGCCGCTGATGATGCCGTCGGTCTCCAGCTTGTGAATGCGGCTGGACACGGCGGGGCTGGTCAGCGATACCTGTTCGGCGATCTCCTTGACCGGCATCCGGGCGTTTTTGGCCAGCAGGGAGAGAATCTTGCGATCCAGATCATCCATGGGAAGTTCTCCTTTTGAAATATGTTGGATTGTATAAAATTTTCTGAAAGTAAAGTTTTATTGTTGTTGTAAACGCACAAAGAACGAAAAACTTCGCTTTTATTTTGCATTGCGTTAATTATATAAAGTTTTAACGGAAAAGTAAAGACTTAATTTAAAGCAAAACCGGAAAAATCTATTTGACAAGAAAATAAAAAGGCGTATAATACATCATGCAAGGCAGCGCCGAGTGAAAAGCCTGCCGGTTCTGAATTTGAGATTCACCACTTTATATACTTTCCCACCCCTCTATACACAAAAACCCGCTGCCAGGCGGGTTTTTGTGTTTGGTGGGGCTTTTTTATTTTTTACACGAGGTACCCCTCAAAGCAGTGCAGATCTTCGGTCTTGACGATGCCCTCAAGGTACAACCCATCCTCCCGGTACTCCTCCACCTGCACGCTGCCGCGCTCCCGCATGGGGGCGGCAAGACCCAGCTTGTCGTAGGGCAGCAGCACCTTCAGGGTGTGCACCCGGTCGGCCAGCAGCTCGTCCAGCTTCTGCAGCAGCGTGTCCAGTCCGTAACCGGTCTTGGCGCTGGTGAGCAGGATGTCCGGGTCAAAGCTCATGGCGCCGGGCTTGTCGCACTTGTTGTACACGGTCAGGCGGGGAATGTCGGCGCAGTCCAGCCCGTCCAGGACCTCGTCGGTCACGGCAAGCTGCTCTTCGCGCTGGTCATCCCCTGCGTCGGCCACCCGGATGATGACATCCGACCAGGCCGCTTCTTCCAGCGTGGATTTGAACGCTTCCACGAGATTGTGCGGCAGGCGGGACACGAAACCGACCGTGTCCACCAGCAGCACGGCCATGCCGCTGGGCAGCACCAGCTTGCGGCTGGTGGGGTCGAGGGTGGCAAACAGCATGTCGGCTTCGGCGACGCTGGGGCCGCACAGGGCGTTCATCAGGCTGGATTTGCCCACGTTGGTGTAGCCCACAAGGCTCACCACCGGCATGCCGGTCTTGGCGCGGGCCTTGCGGCTCTCGCCCCGGCGCTTTTCCATCTCAGCCAGCTTTTCGGCCAGCGCATCGATGCGGGCGTGGACATGGCGGCGGTCCAGCTCCAGTTTGGTCTCACCGGCACCGCGGCGTGCACCGCCGCCGCCGCCACCGCCGCCGCCCTGACGGCTCAGCGCTTCGCCCATGCCCTGCAGCCGGGGCAGGCGGTAGCGCAGCAGCGCCAGCTCGGTCTGCAGCTTGCCCTCATTGGTCACGGCGCGGCTGCGGAAAATTTCAAGGATCAGCATGGTGCGGTCGATGACCTCCATGCCGCCCAGCGCGTTGGAGATGTTGCGGATCTGGCTGCCGGTCAGTTCGCCGTCGAACACGGCGCACTCAGCACCCAGAGTCTCAGCGGCAAGGGAAGCTTCTTCCAGCTTGCCGCTGCCCAGCACGATGCCGGTCTCCGGGGTCTGACGCTTCTGGGTCACCTGCGCCACGGCCTCCATATGGTTGGCTTCGCACAGGGCGGCAAGCTCGGCCAGACTGCGCTCGCAGTCCCACAGGCCCTGATCCAGCGCCAGCAGAATGACCTTCGTCGGGGGTGTTTCCACTAAAATATCGTAAAGTTCGCTCAAAATAAGTCCTTTCTTTTATAAGCCTTCCCCCTCTGGGAAAGACTCTCCCCGTTCGGGGAGAGATGTCGCGCCAGCGACAGAGCGGGGAACAGGTGGCGCGAAGCGCCGGATGAGGGGAGCCACGGATCGATGTTGTTTGGAAAGAGCATTGTCCAGCTGCTTTTCCTCATCGGTCACCGCGTCAGCAGGCAATACCGGCACTCCACGGGGGTGCCGTCAAATTTATGGTCGATGCCGTCGTGATGATACACAAAACCGGCTTTCTGCATCACCCGGCCGCTGGCAGGGTTTTCCTTTGCGTAGCAGCAGCAAAGCCAATTACTGTCCGTATTGCGGAACCAGTAATCGACCACGGCTTTCAGGGCTTCGGTGGTGAAGCCCTTGTTCCACCACTTCCGCCCGATGCAGTAGCCGACCTCCCACACGCCGCCGGAAGTATCCAGCTCCGGCCAGGCGGCCTTTTGCTCCGGCGCACCCAGCGCAGCGTTGAAAATGCCGATGGAGCCGAACACCTGCCCGGTGGCTTTTTCCACAATGGCCCACTGGTAATAATCCGGGTTCGGGTACAGGGTAGCCCATGCGGCCAGAAGCCCTACGGTCTGCAGGGCATTCCGGTGCGGTTCCCAGCGCAGAAAGCGGGTCACTTCCGGGTCGGACGCCCAGTTTTCATACATCATCTCTGCATCCTGCGGCAGCAGGCGGCGCAGAAGCAGCCGGTCGGTCACAAGCTCCTGCGTTCCGGCGTGGCGCATGGCAAACCCCTCCTTTCAAGAGAAAGTATGCATAGGATAGCACAAATTTCACATTCCTGCAAGCATGGAGCGCAAAAACCCTTGACCGCAGCCACTTTGTGCATTAAACTGAAATCCAAGTTTTTCCATAGGAAAAGGAGAACCCGACCATGAGAAATGTGCGTGAAATTCTGAAAAAACGGCCCCTGCTGTTCGACGGCGGCATGGGCACTTATTATAAATCGAAGCCCGGTCAGGAGTGCGAGCAGGCCAACCTGACCGACCCGGAGGGCGTTCTGGCCGTGCACCGGGAATATCTGGCCGCCGGTGCCGATGCCATCAAGACCAATACCTTCGGCCTGCCCCGGATGGCCGCAGCGGGCAACCCCGTGTGGGAGATGCTGGCCGATGAGGGCTGGAAGCTGGCGCAGCAGGCCGCTGCGGAGACGGGCGCGGCCGTGTTTGCAGACCTTGGCCCGGCACCGGACACTGAGGCTCTGCCGGCGGCGCAGCTGTACGCCGCCCTTGCCGACCGCTTTGCAGCACTGGGCGCAAAGAACTTTCTCTTTGAGACGCTGAGCACCGAAAGCGGTGTGGCCGAGGCGGCAAAGCATATCAAAGAAATCGTGCCGGACGCCTTTGTGCTGGTGTCCTTTGCGGTGCTGCCGGATGGATACACCCGCGAGGGCCGCCACTGCACCGAGCTGGTGCGCCGCATGGCCGAATGCAGCGCGGTGGACGCTGTGGGCCTGAACTGCGTGTCCGCCCCGGGCGCCATGCGCACGCTGGTAAAGCGGCTGGGGGCAGCGCCGCTGCCGCTGTCGGTCATGCCCAATGCGGGTTACCCGGTCGTCACCCGCACCCGGGTGCAGTATCAGGGCAAGCCGGAGTATTTCGCCCGGGAGCTGGCGCGCATCGCAGCCGAGGGGGTGCGCATTCTGGGCGGCTGCTGCGGCACCACCCCGGCCCACATTGCGGCACTGCGTGCAGCGCTGGATGCCCTGCCCGAAAATCTGCCTGCCGCCCCGGCGGCGCAGGTTTCCACCGCTGCAAAGCCGGAGGTGGAAAAAGACGACGCTTTCCTGCGCAAGCTGAACGCAGGGCAGAAGGTGATCGCCGTCGAGCTGGACTCCCCCAAGGACGCCGACCTGACCGGTTATCTGGAAAGCGCCCGCCGCCTGCAGGCAGCCGGTGCCGACCTGCTGACCATTGCCGACTGCCCCATTGCCCGCGCGCGGATGGACTCCTCTCTGGTGGCCTGCCGGGTGCACCGGGAGCTGGGGCTGAACGTGCTGCCCCACATGACCTGCCGCGACCGCAACCTCAACGCCACCAAGGCGCTGCTGCTGGGGCTGTACGCCGAGGGCGTGCGAGAGGTGCTGGCCATCACCGGCGACCCCATCCCCACCGCGGAGCGGGACGAGGTGAAGAATGTGTACCAGTTCAACTCCCGCAAGCTGGCACAGTATATCGTTTCGCTGGCAGGCGAGGGACGGGAGATGCCCGGCCCCATGACCGTGTTCGGTGCACTGAACCTGAATGCCCGCAACTTTGATGTGGAGCTGCGCCGCGCCGTCCAAAAGCTGGAAAACGGCATGAGCGGCTTTTTGACCCAGCCGGTGCTCTCGGCGCAGGCGGTGGAAAACCTGAAAAGGACCCGGGAAACGCTGGGCGGCAAGGCGAAGATCCTGGCCGGCATCATGCCGGTGGTGAGCCAGCGCAACGCCGTCTTTATGGAAAACGAAGTCAACGGCATCCATGTGGATCAACAGATCATCGACCGGTTCGAAGGGCTGGACCGCGCGCAGGGCGAGGAACTGGGCCTTGAGGTGTCGGTGCAGGCCGCAAAGGCAGCGGCACCCTATGCAGACGGCTTCTATCTGATGACCCCCTTCAACCGCATCGCGCTGATGGAGCGGCTGATTGCCCGGCTGAATGCGGAGATTTTGACGTCGGGAACCATCTGATTGTTGCAAATTTGTTGCATATGGCACGGCGGGATGTTATACTGGAACTGAAACAAGCAAAAAGGGAAAGTGGCCATGCCGCGCGAAAAACCGATCGTCAGCATCATTGTTCCAGTGTATAACGTGGAAAAATATCTGCCCGCATGCATCGACTCCATTCTGGCGCAGACCTTCCGGGATTTTGAGCTGATCCTTGTGGACGACGGATCGCCGGACGGCAGCCAGGCGATCCTGGAGCAGTATGCGCAGAAGGACAGCCGGGTCCGGGCGTTCCGCAAGGAGAACGGCGGGGTCTCCTCGGCCCGGAATTTCGGGCTGGAACGGGCAGAAGGGGAATACATCGGTTTTGTAGATGCAGATGATTCGGTGGCGCCGGTGTATCTGGAATGGCTGTATGAAGCACTGGATGCCTGCAGCGCACCGATTGCAATGTGCGCATACCGCTACGTACAGGAAGGCCGGAAGCCGGAAACCAGACCGCAGCCGGAACGCCCGGCCCCGGAGCTGGTCACGGCGGAAAGCTATTCCTGGATATGTCCGTCCAGCGGCGGACACTGCTGGCGGATGCTGACCCGGAAAGAGATCCTGCAGGAGATCCGTTTTGATCCGGAACTCTGGTACGGAGAAGATGCACTGTTCTTTATGCAGGAGTTCCTGAAGGCAGGAAAACTGGCATTTCTTCCCTGTGCTTTGTATGATTATACGGTGCGGGAAGGGTCGGCAGTGAAGCAGCCTTCCAATGCCAGGATCTATACAGCGTATCTTGCGTGGACAAAGGTGTGGCGGCTTGTGCAGCGAATCAAAAACAGAAAACAGAAAAACGATTGACAAATCAAACAAAAAACGCTATATTCTTTTTATAAATGCGTTGAAGAAGAGTGCGCATCGCTTTGGACCATCCAGAGAGCCGGGGGCAGCTGAAAACCCGGCGGGGCTGTGCGGTGTGCTGTCGCTTTGGAGCAGGAGCAGTGAGCCGTGCCCGGTGAGCTGCTTCCGGGGCTGCCCCACGTTACCGGGGCATCAAGGGGCACGGGAGCTTCCTGTGCAATTTGGGTGGTACCGCGGTATGTAAGATTTACAGCCGTCCCATGGAACGTTCCGTGGGACGGCTTTTTTCGTCCCACTTCATCAATTTTTATTGGGAGGATCCTATGAAAGAACTCGCAAAACAGTACGATCCCAGCCAGGTGGAAGACCGCATCTACCAGTTCTGGCTGGACGGCGGCTA
>CAKSZM010000024.1 GCA_934525735.1 uncultured Faecalibacterium sp.
AGTTTCATCTTAGCCATTTTAGTTTCCTCCTAAAATTAGTCCTTATTGGGTTTCGGGATCAGCAGAATGGACATCGTACGTCCCTCCAGAACCGGCTGCTTGTCCATGCTTGCCTGCGGCAGAGCCTCGGCAAAGCGCTTGAGCACGTCGGCACCCAGGGCACTGTGCGCCATCTCACGGCCGCGGAAACGGATCGAAACCTTCACCTTATGGCCAGCTGCCAGGAACTTGGCAGTCTGGTTCAGCTTGGTGTTGAAGTCGTTGGTGTCAATGTTGAGCGAGAGGCGGGTCTCCTTGACTTCGACCACCTTCTGGTTCTTCTTGGCTTCCTTCTCCTTCTTCTGCTGTTCAAAACGGTACTTGCCGTAATCCAGCACCTTGCACACAGGCGGAACAGCCTGCGGTGCGATCTTGACCAGATCCAGACCAGCATCTTCAGCAGCGCGCATGGCCACCTGAATGGACACAACGCCCTTCTGCTCGCCGTCTGCACCGATCAGACGGACCTCACGGTCACGGATCTGACCGTTGATCTCCAGTTCCTTCGACTTTCCAGCGGTAGCGATAATGAATGCACCTCCAAACAAAATCCATAGTGTTGCAATATTTGGCATAGAAAACGCGGCCGCCCGTTTCCGGACAGCCGCGCACAATTTACTCAAAGACACAGTCCACACAAAGGTGAACCGCCTTTTCGTATAGCCCGGGGGATGTTTCCCTCGCAAGGCGAGCGCGGCACAGGCCGTAGCTGCTTTCTTTACCCGGCTATTTTACCACAGCCGCCAAGCCCTGTCAAGCACTTTTTATGCGTTTTACGAGAAAAATATTACAACTCCTTCCGTCATCGCCTGCGGCGATGCCACCTCCCTCAATGAGGGAGGCTTACACCTCGATCAGCTTTCCCAGTGCGAAGGAATAGACGCCCTTATAGGTCACCGGTTTCGGGGCAAAGCGCTTGCCGACGGCGATGGCGTACAGGTTCAGCTGCGCGCGGTAGGCCTGCACATGCTGCTGTTCGGTCTTGCGGCGGTCGGTCTTGTAGTCCAGCAGTTCCAGATGGTCCGGGTACACCAGCACAAGGTCAGCGATGCCCTGCACCAGCACCGGCTCGTCCTGCACAGCGGCGGCCTGCTGCGGCGGGGTGCCCTGCGCCGCCAGCACTGCCGACGCGGGCAGCGCCGTGATGAAGGCCAGCTCCCGCAGCACTTCTTCTGCCGCGCAGATTTTTGCAAAGGCTTCGCCTTCCGCAAAGCGGCGGATGCGGCTCACATCCAGCTTTTCGGCGATCTCCGGCGCCACCAGCTGCGCGCTCGCCTGCCGCTGCCGCTCGGCGGCAATGGCTTCGTCCAGCGTGCCGGCCTGCTTTGCGGCCGCCAGCGCCGCAAAGTCTGCATGTTCGAGGAAGGCATGCAGCGCCGTGCCCATCTCGGCGGCGGTCAGGCCATCTTTGGAGAGGAAAGCCGGCCGCTCCAGCGTGGTCTGCTCGGCCTTGTGCACGATGCTGGTCACGCTGACCTTGGCGGGCACCGCCGCCAGCTGCACCGCCGGGTATTGCCATGCAAAGCCCGCCCGCAGCTGTTCCACCAGCACCGGGTCGGCAGGGAGTGGCGCTTCCGGCTCAGGCTGCGCTTCGGCCTGTTCCGGCTCGGGCTGCGCTTCGGCCTGTTCCGGCTCGGGCTGCGCCTCCTGCACGGTGACGGCGATCTCACTTTCGGTAAACACGAAGGGCAGTCCCAGATCTTCCGCCAGACGGCGCAGTGCCCCGCCGAAGGGGTGCACCAGCAGCGCCGCCCGCAGCCAGTCGGCAAAGCTGTTTGCCTGCCGGTTCAGCGTTTCCCCGGCTCCCGCCGCCAGAAACGCTGCGGCGCGGGCCAGCGGGTTTGCGGTTTTTGTGATGCCCAGCGGTACCGTGAGGATGAGCCTGTCCTGCGCGCGGGTCAGCGCCACATATAAAAGGCGCATCTGCTCGCTGCGCAGTTCCTTTTCGTGTACGCTGGCAAGAGCGGTGTAGGCCGCCGTTTTATAAGTGCCCTCGCCCTGTTCCGGGCGAAGACGCAGGCCCGCGCCGTACTCCCGGTGCAGCAGCACCGGCTGGCGGGTGTCGGACACATTGAACCGCCGTGCCGTGTCCGCCACGAACACCACCGGAAACTGCAGTCCCTTGGAGCGGTGGATGGTCATGATGGTCACGCAGCCCGGGCGCGCCCCGCCGGGCACGGTATCCTGTCCGGTGGAACCGGCCTGTGCCGCCGCGTCGATGGCGCGTACCAGCGCCGAGATGCCGTTCGTGCCGGACGCTGCACAGAAGGACGCGAACCGGCGGGCGTCCTCCCGGCGGCGGGCACCGTTTTCCATCGCGCCCAGTGCCGCGAGGTAGCCGGTGGAGACAAAGATCTCCTCCAATAGCTGTTCCGCCGGGGCGCTGCGGGCCATACGGCGCAGGGCGGTCAGACGGTCGTAGAACTGCTTTACTTTTTCGGTAAAGGGGTCGGTCTCATCGCTCCGCACCGTCTGCAGCACTGCACCGTACAGGCTCATGCGGGTGCGCTTTTCGCCGGGGGCCGTCGGCGCAGCCTGCGCCCGCAGCCGCACAAGGTCATCGTCCGTAAAGCCGAACATCGGCCCCAGCATGGCCGCCGCCAGGTAGATATCCTGCGCGGGGTTATCGATGACCTTCAGCAGCGAGATGAGCGGCCGGATGTGGGGCGCGGTCATCAGGTTTTCGCGGGCATCGGCATACACCGGGATGCCCCGGGCGGTGAGGGCTTCTTCGTAAGCCAGAAAATCGCCGCGGGCTGCCAGCAGGATGCAGCAGTCCTCGTACTGCACCGGGCGGGTGGCTGCGCCGTCCCGCACGGGTTCACCGCTTTGCACCAGCTCTTCGATGCGCCCGGCGATCCATTCCGCGTCGGTTTCGGCGGTGTCGTCGGGCAGGAAATGCGCTTCCACGCCGCCCGCATACTCGCCGGGTGCCCCGCACACCAGCCGCTGCCCGTCGCCATAGGCGGTATCGCCCAGCTCCGGGGTCATAAGCTGTTCAAAGATAAAGTTGATGCCCGCCACCACCTGCGGAGCCGAGCGGAAGTTTGCATCCAGCGCCAGCAATGCATCGGTGCCCGGCGTTCCCTCTGCCGGGCGGGGCCGCGCCGCGCCGCCGGGCAGAACCGGCCACGCATCCAGTTTTGCCCGGAAAATGCTGGGGTCTGCCTGCCGGAAGCGGTAGATGCTCTGCTTCAGGTCGCCCACGAGGAAGAGGTTGTCCCCCGCCGGATCGGCAAGGCAGCGGTACAGTGCATCCTGCAAAGCGTTCGTGTCCTGATATTCGTCCACCATGACCGCCGCATAGTTCTGCCGGATGCTCCCGCACAGCTCGGTGGGGGTGCCGTCCGCATGGCGCAGAAGCCGCAGCGCCTGATGTTCAAAGTCGCTGAATTCCAGCAGCTTGCGTTCTTTTTTCTTCGCCGAGAAGCGGGCGTCGAAATCCCGCACGGCATCAAACAGCGCCCGCAGCCGGGGCAGAGCCGCCTTGCGGTCGGCTTCGGCTTCTTCCTCGCTGCAGCCAATCAACCCAATGATCTGTTCAAACAGCTTGGCCGCCTCGTCCGCACGGGTGCGCACCGCCGCCTTGTGGTCGCCGGTCAGCCGCTTTTTCATCCCCTTCAGGCCGGGCGTTTCTTCCATGCCCAGCACATAGGGGGTCAGCCGGTCGTACAGCGGGGTCCACTCCCCTGCCGCCGCCAGCCGCTCCACCTCGCCCAGCAGAGCGGCGGCGTTTTCCAGCCGGAAGAGCGGATCGGCGAATTTCTCGTTGACGCCTGCCACAGCCTTGGCTTTGGAAGCGGCGGTTTTGCCCTTTTCCTCGGCCTGTGCCTGTGCAAGAGCGAAATCTTCTTTGCAGTCGGTCAGCGCCGCCTGCAGCAGCTCCCGCCCCGCTCTGGCGCAGCGGGCTGCTTCGGCTAAGAGCAGGCCGTGCCAGACCGTATCGTCAAAGCCGTTTTCCTGCTGCCACGGTGCCAGATATTCGTCCAACTTCCGGCTGTAATCCGGCAAGGAGCGCAGGAAATCGTACACCTGCAGGATGGTATCCCCTGCGGGCTTATCCGTCCGCCCCTTGCCGTAAAGGTCGGCAAAGGCGCAGAAATCCGGGTCGCGGTAAGCGTTTTCAAGCGTCTCGGCCAGCGCCGACGCCCGTAGCACTTCCACACTGCCGGGGTCGGCCGGGGTGAAATCCGGCGGGATGTCCAGCGCCTGAAAATGCTTGTGCAGAAGGTCCAGACAAAAGGCGTCGATGGTGCAGATAGGAGCGCGCTGCAACAGCATCCGCTGGCGGCGCAGCGCCGTATTGCCCGGTTCCTGCTGGCTGCGGCGCAGCAGCGCCTGGCCGATGCGCGCCCGCAGCTCTGCCGCCGCCGCATTGGTAAAGGTGACGATGAGCAGTTTATCGGCGTCCACCGGGTGTTCCGGGTCAGTGATGAGCCGCACTGCCCGCTCGGTCAGAACGGCGGTCTTGCCGCTGCCCGCCGCGGCGCTCACCAGCAGTGCCCCGCCCCGGTCGTCGATGGCGGCCTGCTGCGCCGGGGTCCATCTGGGTTCGCTCATGTCGGCTCACTCTCCTTTCCGTCGGGTTCTTCTTCGGGTTCAAACGGCTTCGGCGGGGCGTCCAGCGCCCGCTCGCCGATGCCGGTCTCATGGCAGCAGATAAAGCTGTAGTCGCACCACAGGCAGGGATTTTTGCCGGTCACCAACGGCTCGGCTTCGATCTGCCCGCCGTAGAGCTGTTCGCCCATCCGGGTGACAAGATCGTCCAGATGCAGCTGGATGCGGTTGAGCTTTGCAATGTCTGCGCGCTTATCTTTTTGAAGCGGGCTGGGCACGCCGTTGCGGTAGCCGAAGGGCAGATACCGGCCCGTCTCGCCGGCGTCCATGGCATCGAACACCTTCTGTTCGTCCCGCACAAGACCGTCCAGCTGATATTCCACACTGCAGGCCGCCTTTTCGCGGGTGGTGATCTCCGGAGCCGGGTCGGCCAGCAGGTACAGCACGCCCGCCGGTTCCGCGCCGGTAAAGCGCCCGCTCTTATCCCGGGTCAGGCTGAACAGATACAGCAGCATCTGGCAGTCCAGCCCGCAGTACACTTCTTTCAGGTTCAGTTTTTTGGTGCCGGTCTTGTAGTCCACCACCCGCACCCAGCGGGTGCCGTCGGCTTCCACCCACTCGTCGGCGCGGTCCACGGTGCCCACCAGCTGGACGGTGCGCCCGTCCGAGAGATGATACAGCTGGCCTGGCACGGCATCCCCGCCGCTGCCGATCTTCAGTTCGCAGGCGGCAGGCTTGAACTGCGACTGGTTCTGTTCGTCCCGCAGATAGCAAAGCAGGCTCGCCATGCTCTTTTTCAGGCGGGAGAGCAGATAGGCGAACCGGGCGGTGTCCTCGGGCAGATAGCGTTTTGCGTATTCGTCCACCAGCAGCGCCGCAAGGTTTGCCATGGCGTCATCATCCAGCTGCAGGAACGGTTCCAGCCCGCCGCAGGGGTTGTCCGCTCCGGGGTGGGGCTCCAGCGCCATCTGCAGCACCCAGTGCATCAGAGTGCCGCTCTGGTCGGCCGAAAGCTCCGCCCGCTTGCGGGGTTTCAGCCCCAGCACATACTGCAGGAAATAGCCGTACCGGCAGGTATAGTATTTTTCCAGCTGGCTGGGCGAGATGCGCAGTTTCCGGCCCAGCAGAGTTTCCAGCGCGGGCAGGTCTTCCACCTTCCGGGGCGGGTTTTCTTCCATGCGGCGCAGCAGTTCCAGCCCTCGGGGCGGGTTTTCGCCGGGGATGTGCAGCGCTTCGGTCAGACTGACACGTTCGATCTCGGTCAGCGGCCAGCCGCCGCCCAGCGTGTCCAGACCGTCCGCCGGGGTGGCGGCAAGGTCGGACAGTTCCAGCTCCGGCAGGTCCGGGTGCAGGGCGTCCACGATGGGTTCCAGCGCCGCGCACAGGGTCTGCCCCTGCCCTTTGGGCCAGCTGAGCCAAAGTCCCTTTGCCGGAGCGGTGAGTGCCTTGTAAAAGCAGACCTGTTCGCGCACCACGCGGTTCTCGAAGCAGTCCGGCAGTTCGATCTGGTTCGCCATCAGGGCGTCCCGGTCGGCGTGGGTAAGCAGGCCGCTCTCGGAAGGTGCCCGGGGGAACTCCCCTTCCGAAAGCCCCAGCACGAACACATAATCCGGCGCGTCCAGACGCATCTTGCCGGCGCTGGCCAGCACCACGGCGTCCAGCGTCTGCGGGATGTGCCCCAGATCCGACGAGCGCAGCAGCAGGCTGAACAGCTCTTCGTACTCCGGAATGGTCACGCCCTGACTGCCCAGCAGATGCGCCATTTCGTCCAGTAATTGCATCACCACGTTCCACTCGCGGGCGGCTTCCTCCGCCGCCGGGATGCCGCGCGCTTTGCGGATGGCTTCCACCTGTGCGGTCTGCTGCTCCTCGGCACCCAGTTCGTTCAGGCAGAAATACAGCGCCCGGCTGATCTGCTCGGCGTTGCCGCCCCGCGCTTTGCTGCGCAGGGTATCCAGCGCCGTCATCAGCAGCTGACGGGCGGTCTCGGCATCCGCAAGGGTCTGCAAATCTTCCTCGGTGGGTTTGCTCTCGCCGAAGCCTCGGGGGCTTTTCGTAAAAGGCTCCCTCCATGCCGCCGCATTGGGCGACCATGTGTAGGCGTAGTTTTCCAGCGCGCAGACCTGCGGCTCGGTCAAATTGCACAGGCCGGTCTTGGCGAGAACGGTCAGGTTCTCGCTCAGGTCGGCGCCCCGCAGCAAAGCCAGCAGTGCCCGCACCGCCGTGGCCGGAGCGCTGAACTCCGGGGTCGTCGGCTCGTCGCAATAGAGCGGGATCTCCGCCATGCGGAACTCGTACCGGATGGCGGCGCGGTAGTCTGCGATGTCGCGGCAGACCACCGCCATTTTGCTGCAGCGCACCCCCTGCCGCATCAGGCGGCGGATGGCGGCGGCAGTGCAGCGGGCTTCGTCCTCCCGGCTGGCGGCGGCAAACAGACGCACCTCCGGCGCGGCGGGCAGCGGTTCGCATTTTCCGCTTTCCAGCAGAGCGGTCACAGCGGCAAGGCCAGGGACATCCCGGTGCCGCAGGTCGCGGCGCAGCAGTTCCGGCGCGGCCGCTTCGGCTCCGCTTTTGCGCGCCAGCTGACGCAGCTGCATGGCCACCTGCTTTGCGCCGGAAAATAGCCCCGTGTCCCCGGGAATCATCGGTGTGCCGTCGTCGCACAGCGCCACCGTCACGCCGGGCAGAGCGGCCAGCATCGCGCCCATCAGCCGCTTTTTGGGGGCGTTGAAGGTATCGAACTCGTCGATGAACACCTCCCGCTCCCGCAGAAACTCCGGCAGCCCGCCCCGGGCAAGGGCAGCTTCCAGTCGGGCGGCCGCCAGTTCCAGACGGTCGGCGGGGTCCATGCCGGTGCCGGCCAGCAGGGTCTCGTAGCCCTGAAAGATCAGCGCCAGTTCGGCCAGCTTGCCGCTTTCCGCACCGCAGGCAGGTGCCAGCCCGGCCAGCTGTTCGCCCGAAAGACCCGCGCTTTTCAGCTCGTCGATGGTCTCGGCCGCCATCTGGCAGAACGCCGCGCTGCGGCGGTGGCGGTAGTAATAGTGCACGTTGTCCTGCAGTTCTTCCAGCGCGCGGCGCACCAGCACGGCGCGGCCCGCGTCCGAAAGGGTCTGCACCGCCGCGCCGCCCTCCGCCGACAGGATACGCTCGGCAAGGCTGGTAAAGGAAAAGCTTTCCACCATGCCGGAAAGCGCATCCCCCAGTTCCCGGTAGATGCGCCCCTCGGTGCTGGAGGTGAACTGTTCCGGCACCAGCAGAATGCTGCGCAACCCCTTTTCCGCCCGGGCGCGGATGCGGGAATAAAGCAGGGTCGTCTTACCGCTGCCGGAGCCGCCTAAAACCAGTTTGAGCATCCTGTATCCCTCCTGAAGATCATTTGTGTTTATTGTAACACGAAACCGGCGGTAAAACCATCCGTTTTCTTTACACAGGCGGCGCAGATGTGGTACACTGGGGCAAAACCATACCCGCGAAAGAAAGGAACCGCTATGAAAATTCTCGCTGTAGATTACGGCGACAGCCGCACCGGCCTTGCCACCTGCGACCGCACCGAATTTCTCACCTCCGCCATCACGCCGCAGATCACCCTCAAGGCCCGCAACAAGGTCGCCGCCCGGGTGTGCGAAGTGGCCAAAGAGATCGGTGCCGAGCTGATCGTCATCGGCCTGCCGCTGAACATGGACGGCACCGAGGGCGAACGCGCCGCCAAGAGCCGCAAGCTTGCAAAGACCGTGGAGCTGTGGAGCGGCCTGCCGGTGCGCATGTGGGACGAGCGGCAGACCACCTGTGCCGCCGCCGACCTGCTGGACGAAAGCGGCACCTTCGGCGCAAAGCGAAAGGAAATTCTGGATTCCGTCAGCGCCACGGTCATTCTGGACGACTACCTTGCATGGCGCAAGGAGCACCCGGGGGAATTATAAGAAAAAGGACACCGTTCGGTGTCCTTTTTCTTATTCGTATTGGGAAATCGTCACGCTGTTGATGGTGATGGTCTCGGTGGGCTTCTGGTTTTCATCCACGCCGGTCTGGCCGATGGTGTCCACTACGTCCATGCCCTCGTACACCTGCCCGAACACGGTGTCGGTGTAATCGAGGTAGGGCGCGCCGCCTGCGGTCTGGTAGGCACTGACCACCTCGGCGCGGTAGCCCGCGCTGTTCATCTGGTCCATCAGCTCCTGTGTCACCGACTGGTCACCCGGCAGCGTCTGCATCACGTAGAACACGCTGGCGCACTCGCCGGAAGCATCCGTGCCCATGCACAGCGCACCGGAGTAATGGTGCAGCTTGTCGGTGGTCTCCGCCGGGTAGCGGCTGCCGTTCCAGATGGTCGTGCCCTTGCCGTCGGCTCCCTGCCCGGCCTCCACCACAAAGCCGCTCTCCACCCGTGTGACGGTCAGGCCGTTGTAGTAGCCTGCCTGCACAAGGCCGGTGAAGTTATCGTACGCCTGCGGGGCTTCCTGCGGGAAGAGCACCGCCTTGAACACGCCCGCCGACGTATCGAACACCGCCACGGTGTCGCCTGCCGCCGGGTGCGTGAACTGTTCCTCGGCCGATTCCACCGCCGGCCGGTCGATCTTCTGCACGGAGGCACCGCCCCCGCCGCCGAAATTGCCGAGACTGCCAAGGCTGCAGCCGGTCAGCACCAGCGCTGCCGCCGCCAGCAGCGCCGCCCATCGTTTTTTATGCATGTTCTTCTCCCCCGCTCCATATGCTGTAGTATGCGCACGCGGTACCGTGCGCAGAAGATTCAGAGGATAGTATATCACATTCCGGCCCGCAGTGCGAGAGAAAATACGTGAAAATTTGTTACACAATTTCTGTGCGAAAAAGCATCTTGACGAGCAGGCAAAAAAACGCTACACTATATGCAGACCAAGCGGGACGGCACAAACAAAAGCCCGCCTTATGACACAGTACAGGAGACAAGAGCTATGTCTGATGAAATCAAGAACCCCAATACCGAAGAGGAATATCAGCCCGACCTGATGACCCTGCAGGATGAGGACGGCAACGAGGTCACATTTGAAGTGATCGATGCGCTGGACCACAAGGGCGTGCATTATCTGGCTGTTGTGGAATATGCCGAAAACGAAGAGGATGTCAACGAGGATGCCCAGCTGGTCATCCTGAGCGTCGGCGAGGACGACGAGGGCGAGTATCTGGACGTTGTGGAAGACGACGAGACTCTGCTGGAAGTCAGCAAGCTGTTTGAGCAGCGCCTGAGCGACGAGTACGACATCGAAGAATAATTCCAGACAAATTACCCGGCTAAGACTTCCTGCCCGGCTCGATTTGTTGCGGTTTATATGATCCTACTAATCATACAACGGGAGTCCGGAGTTCTCCGGCGGATTGCAGACCTCCCCGCCATGGGTCGACCATGGAGGTTCGATGAGGAAGCGTGAATCCGGAGACAGGGCACCCACCTGTCCGCAAGGGTAGGTTTGATTGACCGCAGACGACCGGGCGGGATCTTTTTATAACAATCCATCCACCACCGTTCTCTGCAGGTTCCGGCAGAGCGCAGTGCGTGGATTTTTTTATCGGAATCATCGGAAAGGATGTGCAGTTGCGGTATGAAGTCAGAACATCTGGTGGGCACTTCGATCCCCCGTTTCACCTTTGACACCCCCACCACCCCCGGGAACGATTTTTACAAGCTGTGCGAGGGCACCCAGCCTCTGGTGATGATCTTTCTGCCCGGGTTCGACCACCCGGTCACCCAGGAATATCTGACCCGCTATCTCAAAACCCTGCCCCGCCTGCGGGAAGTGCGGCTGGCCTGCGTGGTGCGCTCCTCGCCCAGAATGGTGTCCAAGGCCACAAAGGGCGCCGAATTTCCCTTCCCGCTCATCTGCGACGAGCCGGGCGTTTTGTACAGCTACCTCGGCGTAGAGCAGGCCCGGGGCATCCTGAGCTGGAGTTTTGCCGCCCAGCGCATCTACAAAAATGCAAAGGAAGCCGGCTACCGCTACGATACCAGCGCCCCGCAGCTGCTGCCGCTGACGCTGGTGGTGGGCCGTCAGGGCAAGATTTTGTTCACCCACTCCGGCCGCAGCCAGACTGACCTGCCCGAGGACTGCACCGCCATCCGAGAGATCGCCCACGAGGTGGTGCACACCATGGCCGAAGACCAGAAGCGGGCGCATCCCCACTGCTCGGACGAGACCCTCACCCTGCCGGATCTGGTCGGGTGGGAGGACGACAACAGCTGAAAGAAAGGCATCTGCATACGCAGATGCCTTTCTTTCAGCCTTCTGATGAATCTTCCTCCTCAAACAGCCCCGGGATGCCGCACAGGGCGGCGATGCCCACCAGCGTGAACACGATGCGGGACCAGATGGATGCGCTGCCACCCAGCAGCCAGCCCACAAAATCGAACTGGAACAGCCCCACAAGGCCCCAGTTGATGCCGCCGATGATCATTAAGATCAGACAGATTTTATAAAAGGTCTGCACAGAAAAGACCTCCTTCCCTTGCAGGCAGTATGCCCGGCGGAAAGGAGGTCTATGCATTTTTATCGGGCGACCCGTGCGCCGCCGCGGTCCGGCCGGGCAAGGTACACCTGCCGCCAGCGTTTGCGCGCCGCCTGCGCCGCCGCGTGAGCAGACGCTTCGTCCCGGAACACGCCGAACACCGCTGCACCGCTTCCGGTCATCAACGCCGTCACCGCGCCGTGCTCTTTCAGCAGCGCCTTGATGGCGGCGGTATCCTTTGCGCCGCTGCACTCTTCCAGCGCGTTGCCGGCGGCGGCGCACACCGCGTCCAGATCTCCGGCGCGGATGGCGGCCTCCTGCGCTTCGCAGTCCGGATGGATGCTGCTGCCCACCCGGTCATAGGCCGCAAAGGCTTCCGGGGTGGAGACGCCGTAGTCCGGCATGACCACCGTGAACCAGCACTCCGGCACCGGCGGAAGCGCCTTGAGAAAGTCGCCCACGCCCTGCACCCGGCAGGTGCCGCCCATCAGGGCAAAGGGCACGTCCGCACCGATCTTTGCGCCCAGTGCGCACAGCTCGCTCATGGAGAGCCGGGCACCGTACAGCTCGTTCATGCCCACCAGCACGGCGGCGGCATCGGCGCTGCCGCCGGCCATGCCTGCCCGCACCGGGGTGCTCTTATAAATGGTGATGTCCACACCCGCCAGCAGGCCGGTATAATCAAAGAATGCCAGCGCCGCCTTGATGGCGGTGTTTTTGTTGTTTGGAGCCACCAGGCTGCCCGGCAGCCGCAGGTTCAGGTAAGGGCTGCGGCGCAGCACTACCCGCTCGTAGAGGGTGATGGCCTGCATGGTCATATCCAGATCATGGTAGCCGCCCGGCAGAAGGCCCACCACGTCCAGCGCCAGATTCAGCTTGGCCGGGGCCAGCACCGTCACACAGTTCAGCTTTGCCATCTGCGCTGCCTCCTCAGTTGCCGTGGTAGATACCGTTTTCCTGCAGGAAAGCCCGGATGCGCTCGAGTGCCTCGGTCAGGTGCTCCACGCTGTAGGCGTAGGACACACGGCAGTAGCCCTCGCCGGACGCGCCAAAGGCATCTCCCGGGATGATGGCCACATGCTTCTGTTCCAGCAGCTTCGTGCAGAACTCCTGACTGCTCATGCCCGTGCTCTTGATACAGGGGAAGGCGTAGAACGCACCCCGCGGCTCAAAGCAGGTCAGACCCATATCATTGAAGGAACGCACCACAAGACGGCGGCGCATGTTGTACTCATCCCGCATCCGGTCGATCTCGCCGTCGCACTCCTTCAGGGCGGTGATGGCGGCGTACTGGCTGGTGGTGGGGGCGCTCATGATGGCGCTCTGGTGGATCTTGGTCATGATCTTAATGATGGGAGCCGGGCCGCAGGCGTAGCCCAGACGCCAGCCGGTCATGGCGTAGGTCTTGGAGAAGCCGTTCACCACGATGGTGCGCTCGGCCATGCCGGGCAGGGTGGCGATGGACACATGGGGCCGCAGGCCGTAGTTCAGCTCGGCGTAGATCTCATCCGACAGCACCATGATGTTGGTGTCCCGCAGAACATCGGCAATGGCTTCCAGATCTTCCTGCTCCATCACCGCGCCGGTGGGGTTGTTGGGAAAGGGCATGATGAGCAGCTTGGTCTTGGGTGTGATGGCCGCTTTGAGCGCATCGGCGCGCAGGCGGAACTCGTCCTCCTGACGGCAGGTCACATGCACCGGCACGCCGCCGGACAGGGTGGTGATGGGTTCGTAGCACACAAAGCACGGCTCCGGGATGATTACCTCATCCCCGGGCTGCACCAGCGTGCGGATGCACATATCAATGGCTTCGCTGCCGCCCACCGTCACCAGCACTTCGTGCAGCGGGTCGTAGCGCAGGCCCATGCGGCGCTCCAGATATTTTGCGATCTCGGCGCGCAGCTCCTTCAGGCCGGCGTTGGCGGTATAGCGGGTGCGGCCGTGTTCCAGGCTCTCGATGCCGGCTTCGCGCACAGCCCACGGGGTCTTGAAGTCCGGCTCGCCCACGCCCAGACTGATGCACTCGGGCATATCGGCGGCCAGATCAAAGAATTTGCGGATGCCGGAGGGGCGCATGGCCTCGGCGGCAGGCGCGATCAGTTTATCGTAATCCATCACAGCACCGTGCACTCTCTTTCATCGATTTCTTCGTCCTGATAGAGCCGGCCCTCTTTTTTATAGGTGCGCAGCACAAAATGGGTGGCGGTGGACAGCACATCGTCCAGCGGGGACAGGCGCTTCGCCACGAACAGGGCGATCTCCTGGAAGGTCTGGCCCTTGATGACCAGCTGCAGGTCGTAGCCGCCGCTCATCAGCAGCACGCTCTCCACCTCGTCGAAGGCGGCGATGGTGGCCGCGATCTCGTCAAAGCCGCGGCTCTTCTTGGGGCTGACGTTCAGTTCGATGACGGCTTCCACCCGGTTGACCCCGGCCTTTTCCCAGTCCACGAGGGTCTTGTACCCCTTGATGATGCCCTGCGCCCGGGCAAGGTCGATCATGGCCGCCACCTCGGCGGGGGATTTATTCAGCATCGTGGCAATGTCCTCGATGGGCAGCCGCGCATTGTCTTCCAGAATCTTCAAAAGCTGTTCCATAGCGTTTTACTCCTTCTCATTCCGTAGAAAAATGGGAACAAATTATTTATAAGTATAGCACAAGCCGCCCGGAATTGCACCCGCTTTTTACATAGAATGTCTTTTTCCGCTTCTATCTGCTCTTTTTTACAAAAAGAGTGTTCAAATTTTGCCAAATCTGCTATACTGGAACGGTAAGAGTGTGCCGGGTTTTCTGCGGCACCGTTCACAAACAGGAAAACGAGGGTGGAAACGATGAAAGCATTCATTACCGTCATTGGTCACGATACCGTGGGCGTGGTCGCAAAGGTGGCCGGCCTGTGCACCGAACTGAACATCAACATCGAGGATGTGACTCAGAGCATCCTGCAGGGCATGTTCGCCATGATCATGCTGGTGGATATTTCCAATTGCAGCGTCAGCCACGAAGAGCTGCACAAGCGCGCCGACGCGCTGGCCGCCGAGATGGGTATGCAGATCAATGTGACCCGTCAGGAAGTCTTTGACGCCATGCACACCATCTGAGCAAAGGAGCGGTTACTGCTATGAGTATGTTTAACACCGGCGACATTCTCGAGACCATCGAGATGTTCACCCAGGACAATCTGGACGTGCGCACCGTCACCATGGGCATCAGCCTACTGGACTGCATTGACCCGGATCCCAAAAAGGCCTGCGAAAATATCTACAATAAGATCACCACCAAGGCCGCGAACCTCGTGCCCGCCGTGGAGCACATCAGCGCCGAGTACGGCATCCCCATCATCAACAAGCGCATCAGCGTCACCCCCATCGCCATGCTGCTGGGTGCCTGCCCGGACGCCGACCCGGTGGACTTTGCCAAAACGCTGGACGCCGCCGGCAAAAAGGTGGGCGTCAACTTCGTGGGCGGCTACAGCGCACTGGTGCACAAGGGCTTTTCTGCCGGCGATCTGCGCCTGATCGAGTCCATTCCCCGTGCACTGGCCGAGACCGACATCGTGTGCAGCTCGGTGAACATCGGCGCCACCAAGGCCGGCCTGAACATGGACGCCGTTAAGCTGATGGGTGAAGCCGTCAAGAAGGCCAGCGAGCTGACCGCCGATCGCCAGTGCATCGGCGCAGCAAAGCTGGTGGTGTTCTGCAACGCGCCGGAGGACAACCCCTTCATGGCCGGTGCCTTCCACGGCCCCGGCGAGCCGGACTGCGAGATCCATGTGGGCGTTTCCGGCCCCGGTGCCGTCCGCGCCGCGCTGGCCCGCCTGCCCAAGGACGCCCCCATCGACGAGGTGGCTGAACTGGTCAAGCGCACCGCCTTCAAGATCACCCGCGTGGGTCAGCTGGTGGCAAACCTCGCTTCCAAGGCTCTGGGCGTGCCCGCCGGTATCATCGACCTTTCGCTGGCTCCCACCCCCGCCATCGGCGACAGCGTGGCCAACATTCTGGAAGAGATGGGTCTGGAGACCTGCGGCTGCTGCGGCACCACCGCCTGCCTTGCTTTGCTGAACGACGCCGTGAAAAAGGGCGGCGTCATGGCCTCCAACCACGTTGGCGGCCTGTCCGGTGCCTTTATCCCAGTCAGCGAGGACGCCGGTATGATCCACGCTGCCGAGATCGGCTGCCTGACCATTGAAAAGCTGGAAGCCATGACCGCCGTCTGCTCGGTGGGCATCGACATGGTCATCATCCCGGGCGACACCACCCCCGCCGTCATCAGTGCCCTGATCGCGGACGAAGCCGCCATCGGCATGGTGAACAGCAAGACCACCGCCGTGCGCGTCATCCCCGCCATCGGCCGCAAAGCCGGCGAGGTGCTGGACTTCGGCGGCCTGCTGGGCTACGGCCCCATCATGCCGGTGAACCAGCACGACCCCTCGGTGTTCATCAACCGCGGCGGCCGCCTGCCCGCCCCCATGCAGTCTTTGAAGAACTAAAAACCCTCTCAGTCATCTCGCATTCGCGCGGGACAGCTGAATAAATCGTCTCTGACAGGCCCATCCTCTGGATAACATTTCCAGAAGAAGGGTCTGTTTTTTATGTCGTTTTCCAAAACACTTTCCCGCCGTCAGATGGCCGTTCTCTGCCTTACCCTCCTGCTGGGGCTTGCGGGCTGCAGCATCTGGCAGGCTGTCACATGGAGCCGCACCCAGCTGGACACCGGGGCGCTGGTGTGCGCCGACACCCTGCGGCTGCACATCCGGGCCGAAAGCGATTCCATCGCCGACCAGAATGCCAAGCTCCATGTGCGGGATGCCGTGCTGGCTTACATGGACGCCTGCTGCCCTGCCGAAAGCAAGCCGGAAGCCCTGCAGTGGGCGGCGCAGCATCTGTTCAGCCTGCAGCTCACCGCCCGCCATGCGCTGGCAGCGCTTGGCATCCACGCCCCGGTGCGGGTGCAGCTGGTGAACATGTATTTCGGTGCCCGGCGCTACGGCAGCGGCATTCTGCCCGCCGGGCGGTACGACGCGGTGCGCATCGAGATCGGCTCCGGCAGCGGGCGCAACTGGTGGTGCGTGCTCTACCCCGGCCTGTGCCGCGCCGCCTGCGGCGGCTACGCCCTGCCGGAAGAAAACGATCTGGTGTGCGGGGATTACATCCTGCGCCTGCGCTTCGTGGACTGGTGGAACCGGCACACCACCAGCCGGGATGATGTCGTATTCGTCGGGTGACACCCGCCGCCTTTGCCGCATAGCATGAGGCGAAAGGAGCGTGTGATCATTATGGCGATCCCTGCTTATTATTCCCTGCTCCATCGGGGCTCCTCCGGCCCGGATGTGGCCCTGGTGCAGACCTGGCTCAACGGTGTCCGTGATGCCTGCACCTGGCATGACCCCCTGAAGGCGGACGGAAGGTTCGGTCTTTCCACCGAGAACGCCGTAAAGGAGTTCCAGCTGAAAAACAAAATGAACGTGGACGGCAAGGTGGGTGCCAACACCTGGAACGTGCTCTACACCCGGTACACCGCAAAGCACGGCCTGAACGTGCCCTACCCCGGCATCGTGCTGCGCAGCGGCGCATCCGGCGGGACGGTGCGGCTGGTGCAGCAGAAGCTCAACTCTCTGGGTGAGCGTCTGAACGCAGACGGCCGGTACGGAGCCGCCACCGCAGCCGCCGTGCAGCGGTTCCAGCGCCGCAACGGCCTTGCCGCCGACGGCAGCGTCGGTCAGGCCACCTGGGAAAAGCTGTTCTGACCGATAAGAGAACAATTGGAAATGCCCTCCGCTTTGCTCTGGGCAAATTCAGAGGAAAAAATAGTTTTTATTCTGGGCTTCCGGAAAATCTGCGGATTTTCCGGAAGCCCTTTTTCACGGAGAGGAGCTGTGACTGAGAGGGTTGCGGCCGGCGCCCGCCCTGCGCTATAATAAAGAAAATCCTTCTGAAAGGCGGTGTTTCTGCTTGCGTTTTCTGCATCTGTCCGATCTGCATCTGGGCAAGCGGGTGTGCGAGTTTTCCATGCTGGACGACCAGCGTTTTATTTTAGAGCAAATTCTGTCCCTGCTGGACAAAACCCCGGTAGACGGCGTGTTTCTGGCGGGCGACCTCTACGACAAACCCGTGCCCCCGGCCGAAGCCGTGCGCCTGCTGGACTGGTTCCTGACCGAGCTTGCCGCCCGGCAGCTGCCGGTATTCGCCATCAGCGGCAACCACGACTCTGCCGACCGCATCGCGTTCGGCTCTGCCCTGCTGGCGGGCAGCAGGGTCTATGTCAGCCCGGTGTTTTCCGGCGCACCGATGCCCGTCTCCCTCACCGATGAGTACGGCCCGGTGGATATCTATCTGCTGCCCTTCCTCAAGCCCGCCATGGTGCGGCACGTCTGGCCGGAAGAATCCATTGAAAGTTACGATGACGCCATTGCCTGCGTGCTGCGGCACTGCCCCTGCGACCCGTCCCGCCGCAATGTGCTGCTGGCGCACCAGTTCGTGGCCGGGGCTGCCTGCTGCGAGAGTGAGGAAGTCTCGGTGGGCGGCGTGGACAGCGTGAGTGCCAGCCTGTTCAACGGCTTCGACTATGTGGCGCTGGGGCACCTGCACAGCCCGCAGAAGGTCAGCCGGGACACTGTGCGTTACTGCGGCACCCCGCTGAAGTATTCCTTCTCGGAGGCATCCCAGCACAAGAGCGCCACCTTTGTGGAGCTTGGTGCCAAGGGCACTGTGACCGTCACCACCGCACCACTGACCCCGAAGCACGACCTGCGGGAAGTGCGCGGCAGCTACATGGAGCTGACCGACCGCCGCAGCTATGAAGGCACCGCCGTGGACGACTACCTGCACATCACCCTTACCGACGAGCAGGATATCCCGGACGCACTGGCACGGCTGCGGGTGGTCTACCCGAACCTGATGCGGCTGGACTACGACAACCTCCGCACCCGGGAAAACCGCACCGTCAGCGCCCCGGAGCGCACCGAGAGCATCACCCCGCTGGAACATTTCGCCGCCTTCTATGAGTCGCAGAACAACCAGCCCATGACGGCGGAGCAGGCGGCGTTCTGCCAGCAGCTGATTGAGGACATCTGGAAGGAGGGCGAGGACGCATGAGACCGCTCAGACTGACCCTTTCGGCCTTCGGCCCCTACGCCGGAGAGACCGTTCTGGAACTGGAAAAGTTGGGCAAAGGCGGGCTGTACCTCGTCACCGGCGACACCGGCGCAGGCAAGACCACCCTGTTCGACGCCATTACATACGCCCTGTACGACCATTCCAGCGGCGGCGTGCGCGAGGGTGCCATGCTGCGCTGCAAATATGCCGACCCGAAGACTCCCACCTTTGTGGAGCTGGAATTTGAGGTGAACGGCCAGCGCTATACTGTGCGCCGCAACCCGGAATACCCGCGCCCGAAGACCCGGGGCGAGGGCTTTACCACCGAAAAGGCCGACGCTTCTCTCATCTACGCCGACGGCCGCCCGCCGGTGACCAAGGCCAAGGAAGTGACCTCCGCCGTCATCGACATCATCGGGCTGGACTACAGCCAGTTTTCGCAGATTGCCATGATCGCACAGGGGCAGTTCACAAAGCTGCTCAATGCTTCCACCGACGAGCGCAGCCGCATCTTCCGCAAGCTGTTCCGTACCCAGCGCTACGCGCAATTGCAGGAGCGGCTGCAGCTGGAAAACGCAGCTCTCACCCAACAGCGCACCGCCCAGAATGCAAAGCTGGACAGTCTGCTCTCCGGTATCCAGTACGATGCCGACGACCCGGAGGCCGAAGCCCTTGCCGCGCTGAGCGCCCGTACCGAGCCGGAAACGGCGCTGGCGTTGCTGAACGGGCTTCTGACCCGGCAGCAGGCTGCACAGGAAACCGCCGCCGCTGCTCTGCAGCAGACCGAAGCGAAACTGGATATCCTGCAGCAGCAGCTGGGTGCCGCCCGGCAAGCCGAGCAGCTGACCCGGCAGCTGAGCGAAAAGCAGGCAGCCCTTGCCGCTGCCGCCACCGCACTGGACTCCGCCCGGGCCGAAAGCGCCCGGCACACTGGGGATGCCGCCCGGCTGGACGCGCTGACTGCCCAGCTCACTCAGGCAAAGGCCGCGCTGGACGCTTACGACGCACTGGACGCTGTGTACAAAGAGCAGCAGCGCGCCGAAGACGCCGCCCGGCTTGCCCGGGCACAGGCCGCAAAGCGGCGCACCCAGCTGGCAGAGCTGGATGCCGCACTGGCAAATGCCGAAAAGGAGCTTGCCGCGCTGGCGGATGCGCCCACCCGGAAGCTGGCATTGGAGACCCGGCAGCAGCAGCTTTCCGACCGGGAAACCGCCCTTGCCACCCTGAACCGTCGGCTTGCAGCCTGCCAGCAGCAGGCGCAGAAAGCCCGCGCCGCGCAGGAAGCCTACCGCGCCGCTGACGAAGCAAAGCAGCAGGCGCACGCCAACCGGGATACGCTGGACAAGGCCTTTCTGGACGCACAGGCCGGTCTGCTGGCGCAGGAGCTGGCCGAGGGCGTGCCCTGCCCGGTCTGCGGCAGCACCCATCACCCGGCAAAGGCCGCTCTGCCCTGCACCGCCCCCACACAGGCGCAGGTGGACGCCGCCAAGCAGGCCGCCGAAAAAGCCGACGCCGCTGCCCAGACGGCCAGCGCCAATGCCCAGAGCGCGCTTGCGGCGGCAGACGAAGCGAAGCGCTCCCTGCGGCGGGATGCCGAAAGCCTTTTACCGGAGCGGTTCACCTCTCCGGACGGGCCGGTGAAGCTGACTTTTGCCTTCATGTCCGGCGTTTTGACCGAAGAGACTGCCGCCCTGCACACCGCGCAGACCGAATGCAGCGCCGCGCTCCGGCAGGCAAAGGCGGACTGTACCCGCCGGGATACGCTGGAAAATGAGCGCCAGACCAAAGCCGGGCAGCGTCCAGCGCTGGAACAGGCCGCCTCGGAAGCAGACAGCGCCGCCGCTGCCCACGCGGCAAAGGCCGGGGCACTGGAGCAGCAGGCCGCCGCCCAGAAAGCCGCCCTGCCCTATCCGGAACGCACGCAGGCACAGGCCGCACTGAACGAGCTGAAGACCCAGCGCGATACCCTGCGCACCGGCATGGAACAGGCCGAACAGGCGCTGCAGCAGGCCGAGCAGACTCATGCCGCCGCAAAAGCCGCTGTGGACGCTTTGCGCAGCCAGCAGGCCGCCGCAGAAAAAGCGGTTCCCGCCCAGCCGGTAGAAGCGCTGCAGGCCGAGCTGGACCGGTTGACCGGCACCCGCGATGCTCTGCGCACACAGGAAAAACAGCTTTCCGCCCAGCTGCTGCCCAACCGCCGGGCCGCAGAACAGTACCGCGCAGGGGCCGATGCCCGCGCCGCGCTGGAACAGCGCTGGCAGTGGGTCAGCGCCCTTGCCGCCACGGCGGGCGGAAACCTGACCAGCAAACAGAAGATCAGGCTGGAAGCCTACATCCAGATGAACTACCTCGACCGCATCCTGCGCTATGCCAACACCCGGCTGATGCAGATGACCGCCGGGCAGTACGAGCTGGAGCGCATCGGCGCCGAGAACCAGCGCAGCCAGTCCGGGCTGGATCTCGGTGTCATCGACCACTACAACGGTACCCGCCGCAGCGTCAAGACCCTCTCCGGCGGCGAGAGCTTCAAGGCGTCGCTGGCGCTGGCGCTGGGGCTTTCGGACGAGGTGCAGAGCGCCGCCGGCGGCATCCGCCTGGACACGCTTTTCCTCGACGAGGGCTTCGGCAGTCTGGACGAGGAATCGCTGGAACAGGCCATGCGTGTGCTGGCCGGCCTGACCGAGGGCGACCGGCTGGTGGGCATCATCTCCCATGTGGGTGCCCTGAAGGACCGCATCGACCGGCAGGTGGTGGTGCGCAAGGCACGCACCGGCGGCTCTACCGTAGAATTGATCGTGTAACAAGGCAGGTTCTCTGGGGCAGTGTGCCGGCAGCTTTCTCTTCGGACACGAATCGGGCCATTCCATCGCCCGCCCTATTGCCCTGCGGGCAACAGGGTCCCACCCCAGCGGACGGTCCTCAGAGAAACTACCAGCCCGCTGCCCTGACAGCAGGAAAGCTCCCCGATGGCCTGCCCTGCCAAATAAATCTACTTTTCGCCGGGCATCCTATGGGCGGAGGTGATTTTTGATGAACTCTCTGACCCCGTTCATCCGCCACGAACTGGACGAGCAGCCCGGTGCTTCTTCCGCACCGGAAAACAGCTGCTCCCGCTGCAGCCCGCCGCTGGGCAAAGAGCCGGAACCGGTGCAGATGCCCGGCGACCCTGCTGCCCCCGGCACGCAGGTGCCCCCGCAGGTGGAGCAGCCCGGCCGCACGCCCCATCCCGGCCCGGACAGTGCACCCCACGGCGTACCCATGACCGACGGCACCCCTGTGGCCTGCCGCCAGAAAAACGCCAAAGATTTTTTAGCCGGAGATGTGCAGACCAGCGTGATGGCCCACTATGCCCCCGGGCTGTTCAGCACCGGCCAGCACACCCACTCGGCGCATCCTGCCCCGGAGGAGGACTCCGCCGCCGTGCAGGAGCTTGTGACCTGGCGGGAAGATGCCCCCTACGGCTGAGCCTTGCAGAAAATTTTTCAAATTATTTTCGCTCAACCTGTTGAAATCTTCGTCCGCTTCCCTTATTATGGAAGCAATCAAAGATAAAGGCAGGTTTTGCATCATGGCAGAAATCAAATATGAAGTCGTTCAGCGCATCGCAGTGCTCTCTCAGCGTCCCCGCGGCTGGGAGCGCCAGCTGAACCTCATCAGCTGGAACGACGGCGAACCCAAGTACGACATCCGCGACTGGTCTCCGGACGGCACCCGCATGGGCAAGGGTATCTCCCTGAGCCACGACGAGATGGCCATCCTGAAGGGCATTCTGGACGAGCTGGAGCTGTGAGCATGGGCGACCGCGAAGAGTTTTTGCAGATCTGGAAGCAGCATGTGACCCGCCCCGGCAGCGAAAAGCTGCTGGACTGGCTGGATCACAAGACGGATTTCTTCTCTGCTCCGGCATCCACCCGGTTCCACGGAGCCTGCGAGGGCGGGCTGTGCATGCACAGTCTGAATGTCTACCACGCGCTGCACGACACCTTTTTCACCGAGGGCGACAGCGAGGAGAGCTTTGCCATCTGCGCGCTGCTGCACGACCTGTGCAAGGCCAACTACTACAAGCCCGGCACCCGCAACGTGAAGAACGAGACCACCGGCCAGTGGGAAAAGGTGCCCAGCTACAGCGTGGAGGATCTGTTCCCCTACGGCCACGGCGAGAAGAGCGTGTTTCTCATCGAGCGGTTCATGAAGCTGAAGGTGGAGGAGGCTGTGGCCATCCGCTGGCACATGGGCGGCTTTGACGATGCGGCCCGGGGCGGCTGCTTTGCCATCTCGGAAGCCTACGA
>CAKSZM010000025.1 GCA_934525735.1 uncultured Faecalibacterium sp.
GGATTCGAACCACCGAAGCTGAAAGCAGCAGATTTACAGTCTGTCCCCATTGGCCACTCGGGAACACGCCCATATTCTTTTGTTCGCCGCCCGTGCCGGACGACTTGATTATTCTAGCATAAGCGGCCGGATTTGTCAACAGATTTTTTTCTTTTTTACCACTGAGTTTTTGATTTTGTTTGATAAAAGAAAAACTTACCAGGAAAAGTATAAATATTAATCGATCAAGCGGAAGAGACGGAGAGCTCTGCGGAGGGAAAACGGTACTTTGTTGTTCTTTGCGAATGCAGATGATACAAAAATCACCATGAAATTTGTGAAAAATGCAGACTTTTGCCGGACGGATTGAAAAAAGCGGACGGAAATGCTATTATTAAACTGCAACAAAGCGTAACAAACTGCGCTTGCACAGCGGAGACCCAGCAGACGAAAGCCGGGCCGGAGGCAGGAATCAAAAGAAAAAGAAAGGCTCGGAGATCGCCATGACAACACAAGAATGTTATGCAAAAATGGGCGCAAATTATGAGGAAGTGCTGGGACGCCTGTACAACGAGGCAATGATCCATAAGTTTGTGCTTCTGTTTTTGAAGGATGACAGCTACAGCAATCTGGAGGCAGCGCTGAAGGCGGGCGATGTGCAGACTGCGTTCCGTGCGGCGCACACGCTGAAGGGCGTTTGTCAGAATCTGGGCTTCAACAACCTCTATGTCCCGGCGGCGCAGATCACGGAGACGCTGCGTGCGGGTACGCTGGAAGGCACGCAGAGCCAGTTTAAAGAGGTAAAGCGGCAGTACGGGATCACAACAGCTGCGATCCGTGAGCTGGCAGGGGAAGCATAACAATACAAAAACTGAAACGCGGGAGAGTTTTCCGGATGGAAGATTCTCCCGCGTTTTTCTGTGTTTACTGCAGATTCTTGCGTTTTTCGTAGTCGTTCAGGGCATCCAGCGCTTCTTGTGCCATGGGCACCAGAGCCAGCATGTTAAAGATGGTCATCAGACCGATGCCCACATCGCCCAGATCCCACACCACGGTGTAGGCCTGCATGCCGCCCGCCACCAGCATGGCCAGTGCCAGCAGTTTGTAGGCGGTCTGGCTCCACCAGTTGTCGCCACACAGGTAGGCCACATTGCAGCGGGCGTAGTACAGGATGCCCAGAAAGGTGGAAAAGCTGAACAGCGCCAGCGTCAGCGCAATGAACACCGTACCGAAAGACCCCAGATGGTACTGCAGAGCGGTCTGCAGCAGGTCCATGCCGGCAAGTCCGGCAGTGATGTCCTCGGGTACCAGCAGCATCAGGAACGCCGTGCAGCTGCAGATGACCACGGTATCGATGAGCACGCCCAGCGCCTGCACAAAGCCCATCTTGACCGGGTCGTCGCACTCGGCAGCGGCTGCCGCGCAGGGAGCCGAGCCGCTGCCCGCTTCGTTGGAGAACAGGCCGCGCTTGATGCCGTTCATCAGCACCGCGCCGAAGCCGCCCGCCGCTGCCTGCCGCAGGCCGAAGGCCTCGGCAAAAATGCGGCCGAACACGGCCGGGAGCCGGGGCAGATTGAACAGCACGATGCCCACGGTCAGCACAAAGTAACACACTGCCATGATGGGCACCATTACGTCCAGACTTTTCACGGTGGCGTTCTTGCGCAGAACGATAACCGCGGCGATGGCCGTGAGCACCAGCGTAGTGGCCAGCGGCGGAATGCGGAAGGCGTTCTCAAACGCGGAGCTGACCGAGTTGGAGATGACCTGACTGATGCCGCACCAGCAGATCAGGCCCGACACCGCAAACAGTGCCGCGCACACCGACCATCGGAGCTTTTTGCCCCGTTTACGCTCGGCCAGTACATGGAGATAATAGGCCGGGCCGCCGCGCCAGCCGCCGTAAAGCGGGTCGGGCTGGCGGTACTTCTGGGCGAGGGTGGACTCGATGAAAGAGGTGGATGCGCCGAGAAGAGCGGTCACCCACATCCAGAACACCGCACCCGCACCGCCGGCGGACACAGCAGCCACCACGCCCACCAGATTGCCCATGCCTACCCGTGTGGCGGTGGAAACGATCAGGGTCTGGAAAGAGGAAAGCCCGCTGGTGCCGGACTGCTTCTTTTCGCACACGGCGGCGATCATATCCCGGAACAGGCGCACCGGCAGCAGCCGGGTGCGGAAGGTGAACCAGATGCCTGCGGTGAGCAGCAGCACCACCATAAAGGAGATGCCGATGCCGCCGGCAATGGGCAGGGTGAACAGATCGCCCCACAAAAGGCGATAGACCGATTCGATAAGATTTACCAGCAAGACAGATTCCTCCTGTAGATCAATGAAATGAAGACGATGACTTCATTATAGTACAGTACAGAAGAATTGTAAAATCTAAAATATTGATAGAAAGAATCGATAATTAAAAAGCCGCCCGGCGGGTCAGGCCGGGCGGCGGAGGAAGAACGCGCAAAGCGTTCGGGAATAATACAGTTAGAGAATGTCGATGTACTCGCCGGCAAGGGCTTTGTTCATGCTGCGCACGGCGCAGAACTTGCCGCACATGCTGCAGGTGTCGCTGTGGTCGTCCTCGGGCAGGCGGGCGTCGCGGATGGCCTTGGCGGTCTCCGGGTCAAGGGCGCAGGCAAACTGCGCGTCCCAGTCCAGCACGCGGCGAGCGTCGCCCATTTTGTCATCGATGTCCCGCGCATGGGGGATGCCCTTGGCGATGTCAGCGGCGTGGGCGGCAATCTTGGACGCCACGATGCCCTGCTTGACATCCTCCACGTTGGGCAGAGCCAGATGTTCGGCGGGGGTCACATAGCACAGGAAAGCGGCACCGCTCATGGCGGCCACGGCACCGCCGATGGCAGCGGTGATGTGGTCGTAGCCGGGAGCGATATCCGTGACCAGAGGTCCCAGCACATAGAAGGGAGCGCCCATGCAGATGGACTTCTGCACTTCCATGTTGGCGGCCACCTGATTCAGGGGCACGTGGCCGGGGCCTTCCACCATGACCTGCACGTTGTGCGCCCATGCACGCTTGGTCAGCTCACCCAGACGCACCAGCTCTTCGATCTGACACACGTCGGTGGCGTCAGCCAGACAGCCGGGGCGGCAGGCGTCGCCCAGCGAGATGGTCACGTCGTGTTCGGCACAGATCTCGCAGATCTCGTCAAAATGCTCATAGAAGGGGTTTTCATTGCCGGTCATGCTCATCCATGCGAACACGAGGGAGCCGCCGCGGCTGACGATGTTCATCTTGCGCTTGTGCTTGCGGATCTGCTCAATAGTCTTGCGGGTGATGCCGCAGTGCAGGGTGACGAAGTCCACGCCGTCCTCGGCGTGCAGACGCACCACGTCGATGAAGTCCTGCGCCGTCAGCTCAGCCAGATCGCGCTGATAGTGGATGACCGAGTCATACACCGGCACGGTGCCGATCATCACGGGGCACTCGTGGGTCAGCTTCTGGCGGAAGGGCTGGGTGTTGCCGTGGCTCGAAAGATCCATGATGGCTTCCGCGCCCATGTTGACAGCGCTCATCACCTTTTCCATCTCCACGTTGTAGTCCTTGCAGTCGCGGGAGACGCCAAGGTTCACGTTGATCTTGGTGCGCAGCATGGAGCCCACGCCCTCGGGGTTCAGGCAAGTGTGGTGCTTGTTGGCGGGGATGGCTACCTTGCCCTCGGCGACCCACTGACGGATCTCCTCAGTGGTGCGGTATTCCTTTTTGGCTACGATCTCCATCTCCGGGGTAATGATGCCTTTGCGGGCGGCATCCATCTGGGTGGTATAAGTCTGCATACGCTCTGTTCCTCCAAATGACAGTTTATCTCTGAACAGCAGGGTGCTGGTCATACAGGGTTAGGGGCAAGTAGCCGTCATTCAGAAAAAACAGAACGCTCTGGATGCCGGCACCTGCGCAAAATACGCTTTTCATGTTGGTTTCTCCATGAATTTTATAACGCGGCCCAAGGTGGTGCCCCCGGTTTGCCGCGGGATGATAGCTTACTTTATGATCTGCTCCGAGAGGGCTTTCAGCTCTTTGCACTCGGCTTCGATGTCCTCGGCACCAAAGATGGCGCTGACGAGGGCCACGCCGTCCACGCCGGTGCCCTTGAGCTGCAGGATGTTCTCCTTGTGGATGCCGCCGATGGCCACCACCGGCACGTCCACAGCATTGCAGATGTCAATGAGGGTCTGACGGGGCAGGATATCCACATCGGTCTTGGTATTTGTGGAAAATACTGCGCCCACGCCCAGACAGTCCGCACCGTGAGCCACAGCCTTTTTCGCTTCCTCCACGGTGTGAGCGGAAACGCCGATCATCATGCCGTCGCCCACGCGCTCGCGCACCTGTGCGGCTTCCATGTCGCTCTGGCCGACATGCACGCCCTCGGCGTGGCACTGGATGGCGACCTCCACGTTGTCGTTGATGAACAGCGGCACGCCGTAACGCTGGCACAGGGCGTGGATCTCCACGGCTTCTTGCAGAAAATCGGCATCGCCCAGATGCTTTTCCCGCAGCTGTATGCAGGTGGCACCGCCCTTCAGGGCGCTTTCCACCTGTTCATACAGGGTCTGTTTGCCCACCCACGCGCGGTCGGTGACGGCGTATAACAGCATGGTATGCTTATCGCACTTCATAGTTTGCTCCTTCTTCCAGCTGTTCGGGGGTCATGTTGTAAATGGCATCGATGATGTAATTGCGGTAGGTGGAGTTGCCGTCCTGCGGGGTCAGCCGCTTGTGGGCGATCTCGCCCGCAAAGCCCATGGCACACACGGCAGCCGCGGCGGCGTCCAGCGCATGGCCGGGGTTGGCGGTGACGAAGGCCGCCGTCAGGGCAGACAGCTGGCAGCCGGTGCCGGTGATGCTGCTCATCATGGGGTTGCCGTTGCGGATGCAGTAGGCCTTGCCGGCGTCGGCCACGATGTCGATGGCACCGGTGATGGCCACGACTGCGCCGGTGCGGGTTGCAAAGGCTTTGGCAAAAGCCACGGCGGCGTCGAGGTTTTCCTCCGTGACTTTGTCAGTCACATCGGCGTCCACGCCCTTGGTAGTGCCTGCGCCGGAAGCAAGGGTCTTGATCTCCGAGATGTTGCCCCGGATGACCGTGAACTTCACGTCCTTCAGCAGACGGAACGCCGTATCGGTGCGCAGACGGGAAGCACCTGCACCCACCGGGTCCAGCACCACCGGGTGGCCCAGCTGGTTGGCCTTTTTGCCCGCCAGCAGCATGCTGGTGATGGTGCGGCTGTTCAGGGTGCCGATGTTGATGTTCAGCCCGCCGCAGATGGAAGTGATGTCCTCCACCTCGGCGGCGTCATCGGCCATGATGGGGGAAGCGCCGCAGGCCAGCACCATGTTGGCGCAGTCGTTGACGGTGACGTAGTTGGTGATGTTGTGGATGAGGGGGCACTTGGCGCGGACGTTTGCAAACTCAGTTTTAAACATTTTGCGGCAACTCCGTTAAGAAAGGCTGCTCTGCATGGAGCGCAGGGCACCGGAACGCTGCAGGCTGTACACCAGCACGCCCGCGACGATGGAACCGACGGCCGTAGAAATCAGGAACGGCACGATATAGGCGTAGAAAGCGATGTCGCCGGCGCTCTTGCCCATGAGGAAGATGGCCACCGGATAGGCGCACAGGCCGCCCAGAATGCTGGTGCCGAACACCTCGCCCACCATGGTGGCAAGGATGTTCTTGGTTTTCCAGTACACGACGCCGCACAGCAGGGCACCGAACATACTGCCCGGGAAGGCCATCAGGCTGCCCAGACCCAGCAGGTTGCGCAGCAGGGAAGCTACAAAGGCCACGCCCACGCCCCACCACGGGCCGAGCAGCACGGCGCAGGTCACGTTGACCATGTGCTGGATGGGCGCGCACTTGCTGCCGAACATCGGGAAGCTGAACACACTGCCCACCACGCACAGGGCACACAGCATACCGGCGAGAGCCAGTTTTTTTACAGAGAGATTTTTCATAAAGGAAATGCTCCTTTCCAAAGCGGCAGAGACGCGCAGAACAGCCGGCGTCTCCGCAGACAGCCCGCACCCGCACCGTGCACAAAACGGCACGCCGGGGGCAGGGTACGAAGCGGTCGAGGCTTGCTGGCCTCCTCTCACGCCGGAACACGGCTTCCCATCGCTGACGATTCCGCGGCTCAGGGCGCTCCCCCTCAGCCCGCTGCGGGCGGTTTCCCGCAGAAAAAAGCATCAAAAAAGCAGGAGACCCGCTGCGGAGCCTCCTGCAAAAAATCATCGGTTATGACTTCCTACGGCGGCATTGTCCGCATCAGGTAAAGGGTCGAAGCTGGATGCTTCCTCTCAGCCTGTCATTACAAGCTCCCCTGTATTTGATTGACTGTATTCTACACCCTTTGCCCGGAAAATGCAAGAGAAAATACAGAACAGGCGGACACCCTGCGGTGCCCGCCTGTTCACTTTGGAAGGAGAAATTATGAAAATGCTGTAGAAAATGTCAGAATCAGCCCATGACCACCTGCACGGTCACGTCGGTGCCCTCAGCGGCCAGCGGCAGGAGATTGCCTTCGATGGCCTTGCCGTCCACGGTGACGCTCTTCACGCCGTGCTGCACAGCGGCGGAGTTGTCCACCGTGATGTGGTACACCGCGCCCCGGTAGCGGCGGGTGACCGTGAAGCCGGGCAGGGTGTGGGGAATGCAGGGATCGACCTTCAACCCATCCAGTGTGGGCTGGATGCCGAGGATATACTGGCTCACGTTGAAGAAGGTCCATGCGGCAGTACCGGTCAGCCAGCTGTTCTTTGCTTCGCCGAAGGTGGGGGCATCCTTGCCGGCCACCATCTGGCTGTAGACATAGGGCTCGGTGCGGTGGATCTCGGAGATGTCCTCGATATAGGCCGGGCAGGTCTTGCGGTAGACCTCAAAGGCACGGTCGCCGTGGCCCAGAACGGCCTCGGCGCAGCTGATCCACGGATTGTTGTGGCAGAAGATACCGGCATTCTCCTTGTATCCCGGAGGATAGCTGGAGATCTCGCCGAGGTTGAGCTGATAGCTGGTGTAGGCGGGCTGGTGCAGCACTACGCCGTACTTGGTGTCCAGACGTTCTTCCACGCTCTTCAGCGCCTGCGCGGCCTGCCCGGACTCCTTGCCGATGCCGGCCATGACGCACATGCCCTGCGGCTCGATGAAGATCTGGCCTTCAGTGCACTCCTTGCTGCCCACGGGCTTGCCGAAAGCATCGTAGGCACGGCGGAACCATGCACCGTCCCAGCCGGCGGTCAGGGTGGCCTGCTCCACGGCGTCGATGCTCTTGCGGGCGGCTGCGGCCTCATCGGTGAGGTTCAGGTGGTCGCACAGTTCGGCATACTCATGGCCGTACTTGACGAACATGCCGGCAATGAACACGCTCTCGGCCACGGGGCCTTCGCTGGGGCCGGTGATCTGGAAGCTCTCGCCCGGGTGCTCGGAGAAGCAGTTCAGGTTCAGGCAGTCGTTCCAGTCGGCGCGGCCGATGAGGGGCAGGCCGTGGGGGCCGAGATGGGTGCAGGTATAGTTGAAGCTGCGGCGCAGATGCTCCATCAGGGGCTGCGCCTTGCTGGCATCGTTATCAAAGGGCACCTGCTCGTTCAGGATGCTGAAGTCGCCGGTCTCGCGCAGATAGGCGGCGGTGCCGGCAATGAGCCACAGCGGGTCATCGTTGAAGCCGGTGCCGATGTCGCGGTTGCCCTTTTTGGTCAGGGGCTGATACTGATGGTAGGCGCTGCCGTCCTCAAACTGGGTGGCGGCAATGTCCAGAATACGCTCCCGGGCGCGGGAGGGGATGATGTGCACAAAGCCCAGCAGATCCTGGCAGCTGTCGCGGAAGCCCATGCCGCGGCCGGTGCCGCTCTCGTAATAGCTGGCCGAGCGGCTCATATTGAAGGTGACCATGCACTGGTACTGGTGCCAGATGTTGACCATGCGGTCCAGCTTTTCTTCGCTGGACTCCAGATGGTAGGTGGACAGCAGGTTTTCCCAGTGCTGAGCCAGTGCGGCGCGGGCGGCGTCGATCTGGGCGTCGGTGGCATAGCGGCTGATCATTGCGTGGGCGCGTGCTTTATTGATGACGCCGGGAGCGGAGAACTTTTCCTCCTGCGGGTTCTCGATGTAACCCAGACCAAAGAGGATCTTCTTTTCCTCGCCCGGGGCAAGGGTGACATGGATGTGCAGAGCACCCACCGGTGCCCAGCCGTGGGCGATGCTGCCGGAGCAGTGCCCGGCGCGGACGGCCTGCGGGTCTGCCGGGCCGCCGTACACGCCGCAGAAGGCGTCGCGGGTGGTGTCGAAGCTGGTGACCGGGGTGTTGGACCAGAACACTGCATAGTGGTTGCGGCGCTCACGGTACTCGGTCTTATGGTAGATGATGCCCGGCTCTACTTCCACTTCGCCGGTGGAGAAGTTGCGCTGGAAGTTGGAGCTGTCGTCGATGGCGTCCCACAGGCAGAACTCCACGTAGCTGAACACGTCCAGCTCTTTTGCGGCGTCCGTTTCGTTCTTCAGGGTCAGACGGTCCAGCTCGCAGGCATCGCCCTTGGGCACGAACAGCTCCTGTGCGGCGCTGATGCCGTTCTTTTTGCCTTCGAGGATGGTGTAGCCCAGGCCGTGGCGGCAGGTGTAGCTGTCCAGCTCGGTCTTGGTGGGCTGCCAGCCGGGGTTCCACACCGTGTCGCCGTCCTTGATGTAAATGTGGTGGCCGTCCATGTCCAGCGGGGAGCTGTTGTAGCGGTAGCGGGTCAGGCGGCGCATCCGGGCGTCGCGGTAAAAGCTGTAGCCGCCCGCCGTGTTGGAGACCAGACTGAAAAAGTCCTCACTGCCAAGGTAGTTGATCCAGGGCAGGGGAGTTTGCGGGGTAGTGATGACGTATTCTTTGCGTTCGTCATCGAAATGACCGAATTTCATAAATGCTTCCTCCTTGAACAGCAGCCGGAACGCCCGGCGGCATCGCTTTTTGCGAAAACGATTAAGGCTGACGAGGAAGACGATCTCTTTGTTATTAGAATAGCCGAACTGCCCGCAAAATGCAAGGGCTTTTTCGAAAAAATTTTGGAAAGCTTTTTTCAAAAATGGGCATGGATACAGAATTTTTTTGGAAATTCCGCCCGCGGGTGTCTGACTGGCCGCCGAAAACCGGAACGGCCGCAGCCCTTTTTAAAAGTAATAATAAAGCGGCGAAAAATCGTAACGAAACCGTAACGAAATTCTTTCGATTTTAATCGAAATGTAACGAAATCCGCCCGAAGTGCACAATTTCTGTCCGTTCAAAACGAACAAAACGCCAAAAGTGAGTCAAAAACAATAAAAGTTGTTTCGATATGCTTGATTTTTGGTGCAGAATGCGATATTATGAACTTGCGAAAACGATTAAGGGGACGCGGAGAACAACCCCGCAGACCCCTTCTCCGAAAGGAGGCAGAAATCGATGCCATCCCTGAAAGATCTGGCAAAGGAATGCGGCGTATCGGTTGCGACGGTCAGCAAGGCGCTGAACGACCAGCCGGACATTGCCGCTTCCACACGGGAGCGCATCCGGGCGGCAGCACACCGTATGGGCTATCTGCCCAACGCCGCTGCACGCGCCCTGAAAACCAACCGTACTTATAACTTAGGCGTTCTGTTCGTGGACGAACGGCAGAGCGGCCTGACCCACGAATATTTCTCCGCCGTGCTGGACAGCTTCAAGGTGGAAGCAGAAAAGCGCGGCTACGACATCACCTTTATCAACCACAATATCAGCGGCAAGTCCATGAGCTATCTGGAACATTGCCAGTACCGCAATGTGGACGGCGTGGTGATCGCCTGCGTGAACTTCTACGATCCGCAGGTGGTGGAGCTGGTGAACAGCGATGTCCCGGTGGTGACCATCGATCATGTGTTCAACAACCGCATGGCCATCCTTTCCGACAATGTCTCCGGCATGAAGGCTCTGGTGAAGCAGGCATACGCCTGCGGCCACCGCCGCATCGCCTTTATCCACGGCGAAAAGACCGCCGTGACCGAGAACCGCCTGACCGGATTCTATCAGGCGTGCGATGAACTGGGCCTGAAGGTGCCGGAAGCGTATGTGCGCAGCGGTGTCTACCACGATGTGGACCGCTGTGCCGAAGAGACCCGGGCGCTGCTGGAACTCCCGCAGCCGCCCACCTGCATCATCTTCCCCGACGACTTCTCCGCGCTGGGCGGCTACAACGCCATCCGCGAAAAGAAACTCTCCATTCCGGAGGACGTCTCGGTGATGGGCTACGACGGCATCTATCTCTCCCGGGTGGTCATGCCTCCGCTGGTGACCTACCAGCAGAACACCGCCGCCCTGGGCCGCACCGCTGCCGACAAGCTCATTGAGCTGATCGAACACCCCCGGGTAACGATCCCGGAGCAGATCCGCGTTTCCGGCAAACTGCTGGACGGCGGGTCGGTACGCATCTCCTGATTCGTCTCTAAAGGCTCCCTGATACGGGACCTTTTATGCAGAAAGCTTTAATAATGGAAAACCATGAAGGAGGTTTACCCTTATGAAAAAGATCTCTCGTCGTAATTTCCTGCTCGCTTCCGGTGTCGTGACCATTGGTGCAGCTCTGGCTGCCTGTGGTGGTTCTTCTTCCACCAGCACCGCCTCTTCTGCAGCTCCCGCATCCAGCGCAGCTGCTTCCGGAGCTCCCGCAGCAGGCGGCAAGGTGCTGAACATCTGGTGCTGGAATGATGAGTTCCAGAGCCGCTTCAACGACTACTATCCCGAAGTTTCCGAGATCGCAGCCGACAAGTCCACCACCACACTGAAGGACGGCACCGTCGTCAAGTGGACCATCAACCCCAACGCCGACAACAACTATCAGAACAAGCTGGACGAGGCCCTGCTGAATCAGGACTCCGCAGCCGATGATGATAAGATCGATATCTTCCTGATCGAGGCTGACTACGCCCTGAAGTATGTGGATTCCGATTACGTTCTGGATGTCAAGAGCGACATCGGCCTGACCGATGACGATCTGGCCGGCCAGTACCAGTACACCAAGGACATCGTTACCGTCGACGGCAGCCAGCGCGGCACCACCTGGCAGGCAACCCCGGGTCTGTTCGCATACCGCCGCAGCATCGCAAAGGATGTTCTGGGCACCGATGATCCCACCGAAGTGCAGACCTACCTGTCCGACTGGGATAAGTTCAACGACGTGGCTGCTCAGGCTGCTGCCAAGGGCTACAAGATGCTGTCCGGCTTCGACGATGCATACCGCACCTTCTCCAACAACGTGGCAGCTCCGTGGGTCACCGGCACTACCGTCACCGTCGATGAGAACATTATGAAGTGGGTCGATCAGACCAAGGAGTACACCGATAAGGGCTACAACAACAAGTCCAGCCTGTGGGACGACACCTGGGCTGCTGATCAGGGCCCCACCGGTAAGGTGTTCGGCTTCTTTTACTCCACCTGGGGCATCAACTTCACCCTGCTGGGCAACTCGCTGGAGACCCCTGTCGCCGAGGGCGGCAAGGAAGAAGTGGGCAACGGCATCTACGGCGACTACGCTGTGTGCGAAGGCCCTCAGCCGTACTACTGGGGCGGCACCTGGATCTGCGGCGCAGCCGGCAGCGACAACATTGAGCTGATCCGCGACGTCATGCAGAAGCTGACCTGCGACGAATCCATCATGAAGCAGATCACTCTGGATACCCAGGACTACACCAACAACGAGAAGGCCATGAACGAGATCGCCAACAGCGATTACAAGTCCGACTTCCTGGGCGGCCAGAACCACATTGCTCTGTTCGCAGAGGCTGCTACCAAGATCGATATGTCCAACGCTGGTCCGTACGATCAGGGCCTGAACGAGAGCTTCCAGACCGCATTCAAGGATTACTTCACCGGCAACGTGGACGAGGATACCGCAAAGGCAAACTTCGAGACCTCCATCAAGGAGAAGTATCCTGAGCTGACCGAAGTGGTCTGGCCCGCATAAGTGGTTCCACTCCGAACTGTAAACTGAATCAGAGGGGCGGGCGGCATTCTCGCCCGCCCCTTTGCTTTTCTTATGACCCGGCAGGAGGGATGATCTCATGGGAGAAAAAACAAAAAAGAAAGGGTCGATCAGCTACGCAAAGTGGGGCTACATCTTCATTGCGCCGTTCTTCATCATCTTTGCGGTATTCCAGCTGATCCCTCTGGCTTCCACCATCTACTACAGCTTCTTTGAATATTACCGCAGCGGCCTGAAGGTCATCGGCCCGAACTTTGTGGGCCTGAAAAACTACATCACCCTGTTTGCAACCGATCTGCCCAAGTATTTCGGCAATACGCTGCTTCTGTGGATCATCGGCTTCATCCCGCAGATCGCTGTTTCGCTGCTGCTGGCAGCGTGGTTCACTGACCTGCGCCTGAAACTGAAGGGCCAGACCTTCTTCAAGACGGTCATCTACATGCCCAACCTGATCATGGCATCGGCTTTCGCCATGCTGTTCTTCGCCCTGTTCTCGGATAACGGCCCTGTCAACGCGGTGCTCATGAGCATGGGCGTCCTGAAAGAGCCCTTCAGCTTCCTGAACAGTGTGTGGGGCAACCGCGGACTGATCGGCCTGATGAACTTCCTGATGTGGTTCGGCAACACCACCATCATGCTGATGGCAGCCATTATGGGCGTGGATCCCACTCTGTATGAGGCCGCCGAGCTGGACGGCTGCACCCCGAACCAGATGTTCTGGAAGATCACCATCCCGCTGATCCGTCCCATCCTCGTCTACGTCATGATCACTTCCATGATCGGCGGCCTGCAGATGTTCGATGTGCCGCAGATCCTGACCAACGGCAAGGGCGGCCCCGACCGTACTTCCACCACCATGATCATGTACCTGAACAACCACCTGTTCAGCAAGAACTACGGCATGGCCGGTGCTGTATCCGTGGTGCTGTTCCTCGTGTGCGCGGTGCTGTGCGTCGTCGTCTACTTCTCGCTGACCAAAGAGGATGACGGCCTGACCAAGGCCCAGCGCAAAAAACTGAAGGCCGCAAAGAAAGCAGCTGCCAAGGCTGCAAAAGGAGGGAACTGAATATGGCACACGCTCCTAAAAATCAATCGGAAAAAGCAACGCTGGCCGCGCGCCGCGCATGGTGCTACATGGTGCTGGTGCTCATCAGCTTTCTGTGCCTGTTCTTCTTCTACGTGCTGGTGATCAACTCCACCCGCACCCACTTCGAGATCCAGAAAGGCTTCTCGCTGATGCCGGGCAAATCGCTCATCACCAACTTCAAGAACGTGCTCAACGATGCCAACATCCCGGTGGTATCCGGCATCCGCAACAGTCTGATCGTCTCCGCCTGCTCGGCTGCGCTGAGCGTCTACTTCTCGGCTCTGACGGCCTACGGCATCTACGCCTATAACTTCAAGTTCAAGAAGGCCGCCTTCGCCATTATCCTGCTCATCATGACCATGCCCACGCAGGTGTCCGCACTGGGCTTTCTGCAGCTGGTGACCAAGATGGGCCTGAAAAACAGCTTCCTGCCGCTGGTCGTGCCCAGCATTGCAGCGCCCACCGTGTTCTTCTTCATGAAGCAGTATCTGGACGCTTCCCTTCCCATGGAGATCGTGGAAGCTGCCCGCATCGACGGCGCAGGCGAGTTCTATACCTTTAATAAGATCGTGCTCCCCATCATGAAGCCGGCTCTTGCCGTGCAGGCCATCTTCTCCTTCGTGGCCAGCTGGAACAACTACTTCATCCCGGCACTGATCCTGGACTCTTCCGACAAGAAGACGCTGCCCATCCTGATCGCACAGCTGCGCAGCGCAGACTTCCTCAAGTTTGATATGGGCAAGGTGTATATGATGGTGGCCATCGCCATCCTGCCCGTCATCATCGTGTACCTGCTGCTGTCGAAGTTCATCGTCCGCGGTGTGGCACTGGGTGGTGTTAAAGGCTAAAGCTGCGACCGCCTGCTGCAGACCCTGACGGACGTGATGAAGTGAACTCACCTGAAACGTGAGCTGCATGAAAAATAAGCGGGACGCTTTCTATTGACTTTGACCCCACGGGGGAGTATACTCCGTGTCAGTGAAATATTCGGCTATGACGAGAAAGAGTACCCGGAAAGAATGCTGCAGAGAGCTGCCGTCTGGTGCAAGGCAGTGCAGGGCGTCCGCGGGAAGATCCTCTCCGAGCTTTCCGGCTGAATGGGCGTGCATGCGCCCCAGTAAGCGGGAACGGCAGGCTTCCGTTATCAAGAGCCGCGCATTGTTGGATGCGCACTGAGGGGCTGGCCTTTGTGTCGGCAATAAGAGTGGTACCGCAGAGGATTTTATACGCCTTTGTCTCTTACGAACCGTAGGGGACAAGGGCGTTTTTCATTTGCGGGGCAGTCGTTTGCCATTCCCGGATGTTTCATTGCCTTTGTACACGCCAGAAGAAAAGGAGAAAAAAATCATGAAAACACTGGAAAAAGTAAGCGACTTTGTGGGCAAGTATATGGCCGCCATCGTCATTGTGGTGGCGGCGCTGGCTCTGTTCTTCCCCGGCCCGTTCAGCGTGGTCAAGACCGCGTGGGTCAACACCCTGCTGGGCATCGTGATGTTCGGCATGGGCCTGACCCTGAAGCCGGATGACTTCAAGGTGGTGTTCAGCCGCCCGAAGGACGTCATCGTGGGCTGCGTGGCGCAGTTCACCCTCATGCCGTTCCTGGCATGGGCGCTGACGCAGGTGTTCCACCTGCCCACCGAGCTGGCCATCGGCGTCATCCTCGTGGGCACCTGCCCCGGCGGCACTTCCTCCAACGTCATGACCTACCTGTCCAAGGGCGACGTTGCCCTGTCCGTCGGCATGACCGCTGTGTCCACCGTGCTGGCTCCGTTCCTCACCCCGCTGCTGACCCTGCTGTACGCCGGTCAGCGCGTGGATGTGAACCCCGTGAATATGTTCCTCTCCATCGTTAAGGTGGTTCTGGTGCCCATCGCTCTGGGCTTTGTGGTCAACCACTTCTTCCATGAGTTCACCCAGAACGCCGTCCGCGTGCTGCCGCTGGTTTCCACCACGGCCATCGTGCTCATCATCTGCGCGGTCGTTTCCGCAAACAGTGCCAAGATCATGACCAGCGGTCTGCTGATCCTTGTGGTGGTCATCCTGCACAACCTGCTGGGCTACCTGACCGGCTTTGCCGTGGGCAAGGCCCTGAAGCTGGACACCACCAAGTGCCGCGCCATCTCCATCGAGGTCGGCATGCAGAACTCCGGCCTTGCCACCAGCCTTGCCGCCGCCCACTTTGCACAGTATCCGCTGGCAACCATCCCGGGCGCTGTGTTCTCGGTGTGGCATAACATTTCCGGTGCCATTCTCGCCAACTTCTTTGCCCGCACAGCAGAGAAGAAAGATTGATATTTCATAACACAGCAAAGCCCCCGGCAGGCGCAAACCTGCCGGGGGTTTTGCTGTTTTGCACAAAGAAATGATGCTGGATTTGACACGACTTCGCGATTCACGCATTTAAATCGCGATTCACGCAGTTTTGCTTCAAAAATCTGGAAAAATGTGCTATGCTCAGTCAAGAAGCATACCCCCCGTAAAAATCTCCTGAAGGAGGAATTTGTACATGAAACGAAAAGATCTTGCCCGGCGGGCTGCCTCGGCGGCTATGGCGGCCTGCATGATGTTCACCCTGTCGGCACCCGCTCTGGCCGAGAGCACGGATGCGCTGATGCAGCTGAGCATCGGCTCCTACCGCAGCTCAAGTCTGCTCAGCGAGGAGAACAGTTTTCCGGACATCACAGTCAATGGAACGAAGGTCACTGAAGAGAACATAGGCAGCATCCTGGGCAGGCAAAATGCAGGTAAGCTGAGCTACGACGCGGACACCAAGACCCTGAAGTCCAATGGAAGTATCATGGGTAAGCTGACCATTGATGCCCCGGGTGTGAACATTGTACTGGATAATCCAGATAATCCAGTTATATATGGCAAACTGACGGTCACGAATGCAGCGAGCGTCAAGGCCACGAGCAAATACAATCTGGCCGTCGTCGGCGCTGTTGAGATCAGCTGTGACGGCGAGGTGGAAATTGCTTCTGGAGAAAGCTACGCCGTGACCGACAATGTGACGGTGAAACAGGCCTCCAAGGTGGCGATCTCGGGTAAGAGTAATGGCAACATCGTAACGTACGATGTTAAGATCGAGTGCCATGCCCCTGTCACCATCCGGAACAATGGCACGGGCGGCATGGCAAGAAGCATCGACTATTCCGGCGGCAAGTACGTCTACTCTACTGCTGAGAACGGCACGCGTGTTGACCCGGCGACCGACCCCATCAAAAACCATCTTAACTCCGGCTATCTGCGCATCACACCGGTAACGCTGTATGCGCTTACGGTAAAGAATGGCACTGTGCCCGGAGGCACAATCACGACCGATCCGAAGAATAATCAGACTACGACGTCTGCAATGGTTGCAAAGGGTGACGTAGTAGAGATCGAAGGCAAGAACTTTAACAACGCAAAGAAGGCTTTCGACCAGTGGAAAGTTGAGAGCGGCAACGCTGAAATTCCCAACCCGTACCAGGAAAAGACGACCCTTCACGTTACAGGCGAGGGTGATGTCACCGTCAAGGCGTCTTACATGACCCCGCGCACTGTTACCGTGACGGATGGCAATGGCACTGTGAAGGGCTTGACCCCGCACGGCACAAAAAATATTTTCGCGGGTGATACGGTGGAAGTTACCGCCAAGGAACTCTCCGGCAAGCAGTTTGACCACTGGGAATGCGCACCGGAACTGACGGATACAAGCGATAACCCGCTGACAGAGGATGCTAAGAAAAACAGCACGGTTACCTTTAAGATGCCGCAGGGCGATGTCACCCTGACCGCTGTGTATAAGGAAGCCAAGACCCTTACCTTGAAGCACGGAACCATCCGTTCTGTCACCCGCGGCGGCGTGGAAGTTCAGGTCACGGACAACATGGAGTTCTTTGAGGGCGATGTCGTCACGATCACCCCGAACAACCGCCTCTCTGAGAAGCGGCTGTTCGATCACTGGGAGGTCAGGTCGGGCAAGGTGACGCTGAACGGCACTAAGACCGCCACCTTCACCATGCCGGATGCGCCGGTGGAGCTGGAGGCTGTGTACAATAACCTGTACACCGTTACGGTGAACGATGGCACCGCTACGACGAAGAACGCCGTTGCGGGCACGGAAGTCACTGTGACTGCCAATGTCCCGGATGGCGAAAAGTTCACCGGCTGGAAGGTGGAAAACAACACCGAGCTGTCCCTTAACGGCCAGTCCATCGATCTGACGCAGCGGGAGATCACCTTCAATATGCCCAGCACAGATATCACCCTGACCGCTGAGCACAAGACCAAGCGCAGTGTTACCGTGAACGGTCAGCCCGCCGCCAGCGGCCTGATCAAGGGCGAGAGCGTCACCGTGAACGCTGAGGACTACGGCATCCCGGCAGGTGAGTTCGACCACTGGGAGTCCGAACAGATCAGCCTGACCACCAGCGAAGCCACCAACTCGTCCCTCACCTTTGCAATGCCGGACAAAGACGTCGTGCTGAAGGCTGTGCCCAAGACCCTGTACACCATCACCGTGGAGGGCGGCACTGTCAACAACGCGGTCTCTGCCCGCGTGAAGTCCGGCGACCCCGTGACCGTCGTGCCTGAGGACAAGGGCGCTGACTGGAAGTTTATCGAGTGGGAAGTTATCGATGCACCGGAGAACTTCAGCATCGATACCTCAAACCCCGCCCTCCAGTTCAATATGCCTGTGGGCAATGTGACCCTGAAAGCAGTGCAGATGAGGTACCGCACCATCACCGTCAACAATGGCCTTGGCCAGATCGTTAAGACCGACGCCCTGCGCGGAGAGACCTACACCTTCACCGCCGACAAGCTGGAAGGCCAGCGGTTCGATTACTGGGAAGTGACCGACCCTGACGGAACCAGAAATCTGATGGATGAAACCATCAACATTACGGTGCCGAAGGGCAATATCACTCTGACCGCTCACTACAAGACCTTGTACACCATCACCGTGGACGGCGAGACCATCGGCACTGCTGCTGTGGGCGACACCGTTCATATCAAGGCCGATCTCCCCGAAGACCGCAAGTTCAGCCGCTGGAAGGGCAACGTCTCTCTGAATGGTCATGAGGAAGACTCTGAGTTTGACCTCGTGATAAAGGAAGAGAAGAACGTCGAGCTGACCTCTGTGACCACGCAGCGTTACTACATCATCATCATCGATGCGAACGGTGAGACGAAGACCGAGGCAGAGGCTGGCAGTACCTACAACATCAAGGCTGCAGGCCGCGACGGCTGGGACTTCACCGGCTGGGTCGTGGACAACGCTGACGTTGTAAATCAGCTCGACCTGACCAAGGCCGACAACCAGGGCTTCGTAATGCCCGCCGGCACTGACGTGACTATCACTGCGACCTACAAGAAGCAGCGCACGGTCACCGTTATCGGTGGCACCGTGAACGGCAACGACAGTGAGACCGCTCTGCGCGAGGAGACCGTTGAGATCAAGGCCGAGTACGATCCGTATGAGAAGAAGTTCGATCACTGGGAAGTCAAGGGTCCCAAGGGCTGGGATCTGAAAGATGACCAGAAGACGAACCCTGAGTTCACGCTCACCGTGCCCAAGGGCAACGTTACCCTGACGGCTGTGTACAACGATTATCATAACATTACCGTGGAAGGCGGCTATGCAACGCCGGACAGAGCAATCGCAGGAACGCAGATCACTCTTACCCCGGATCTGCCGGATGATCAGGAGTTTGATTACTGGTACAGCACCGATATCAACCTGCGCGAGGATCAGCGCGGCAACCCGAACCTGACCTTCAAGATGCGCGACTTTGATATCAAGATCACTGCAGTACCCAAGCAGCTGTACTTTGTTGATCTGGAAGATACGGATACCACCGCCAACGGCGAGGATACCCGCGTTGAGGTGAAGACCGGCGAAGAGGTCGTGCTTGTGGCTCCTGAGCGCGAAGGCTTCCGCTTCAACCACTGGGAAGTCACCAGCGGCACGGTCGGACTGATCGATGCAGACAAGACCACCGCATACTTCACCATGAAGAGCGAGAACGTGAAAATCAAGGCCATTTATGACGAGTACCACACCATCACCATGGTGGACGGCAAGGGCACGGCCTTCGATGCCGATGGCAAAGAGATCACCAGCGCCGTGGTGGGTGACAAGATCACCATTGTGGCCCATGACCGCGACAGCCACGAGTTCAACCACTGGGAGATCGACCCGGATAACGTCATTCTGGAAGACCCCAACGCAGAGCGCACCTACTTCACCATGCCGGACGAGGCTGTGAAAGTGAAAGCAAAGTATAAGCATCTGCAGAGCATCACCATGAACCACGGTACTGCTTATGACGAAGACTTCAGCGAGACCGACATCGCCAAGGCAAAACAGACCATCACAATCAAGGCAGAAGATCGTTATGCTGACGGTCTGGTCTTCGATCACTGGGTGGTGGACACCAATAACGTGACCCTGGCCGATGAATACGGCGAAAAGACCACCTTCGAGATGGTGAACGACGCTGTGGAGCTGACCGCCCACTACAAAGCAAGAGTTACCGTCTTCAGTGTTCCCGCAAAGTTTGAAGAGGGTATCGGCGAGCATTCGGATGAGACATGGGAAAAGGTCGGCGAGACCGCGAACATCACGGCCGAGATCGACGAAGAGACTTTCCCCGGCATGGAGTTCGATTACTGGGAGGTCATCCCGACAGACCTCGATATCGGTGACATCCACAACCAGACCATCTCCTTCAAGGTGCCTGAGTGCGAAGTGAAGCTTGTTGCTCACTGGAAGGCTTCTGGCATGAATCCGATCGTAGATCCGGACGAAGATCTCGACCCCGGCTTCGGCGTTGAGCCTGAGTCCAGCGACGGCGGCGCAGGCGCAGCCATCGCAGGCGTAGCCATCGGCGGTGCAGCCGTCTGGGGCGGCTACGAGATCACCACCCGCGTCATCCTGAACGACCTGCTGCCCGAGGGCGCAGCCATCCCCGCTAACCGCGGTGAGCTGGCAATGCTGGTGTGGCAGACCGCAGGCAAGCCCGAACCCGCCGCACAGCCCGCCTTTACCGACGTGGCCGACGCCGAGCTGGCCAAGGCTGCTCAGTGGTGCGTGGAGCAGGGCCTGCTGGACGCAAAGGACGGCAAGTTCGACCCCAACGGCTGGATGCCCAAGTACAAGACCATCGAGGTCTGGAAAAAGGCGTTCCCCAAACAGTGATCCTCTGAAAACAGAGATAAACTCAGCATAACCAAGGCCCCGGCAGAGCAAACGCCCTGCCGGGGCTTTGCCGTTGCAGCTGCGTCTGATATGGGCAGAAAAAACGAAAAATGCGAAGGCTGATTCCAAGAGGAATGCAACCTTCGCATTTTTTTAAGATGTCCCCCGCCCGGATTCGAACCGGGGGCCTCAGGCTTAGGAGTAACCCCGACCGGCTGCATCCTGAAGGATGCCCTGGCCTATGGACTCAGCGGGACTCGTCTTGTAAAAAGAACGCTTTTATGGTATTCTTACGGGAGTAGAGGCACTGGATGCGAGGAACTTTGCGTGACCTTGCGGTGCATAACAGCCCTTATGTAAAGACAGGAGAACGAAAAGCCCGAATGAAGCACAGAATCTCACGCCGTGCATTTCTGCGCGGCTGCACGCTGCTGGCGGCATCTGCTGCCGTTGGCAGTCTGACTTCCTGCGGCGGAACGAACGCGAAGGACAGCGATCTTCCGCAGATCATTGTGGGAAGTGATACCTATCCGCCCTATATTTATCTGAACAATGACGGCATTCCCACCGGGATCGACGTGGAGATCGCCACCGAAGCATTCCGCCGCATGGGGTATGCTGCCCGGTTTGAACCAATCGATTGGGAGCAAAAAACAAATCTGGTGGAAAGCGGTACCATCGACTGTATCTGGGGCTGCTTTTCCATGCATGGGCGCGAGGAGATGTACCGCTGGGCGGGGCCCTACATGGTGAGCCGTCAGGTGGTTGCAGTGGATGCCAACAGCAGCATCCGGACACTCGGTGACCTTGCCGGAAAGACCATCGCCGTGCAGAGCACCGGCAAGCCGGAAGAAATCTTCCTCAGCGGCTCTGATCCGCGTATCCCACAAGAGGTCGATGTGTTCAGCACCAAAGACCGCAGCGTGCAGTATGCGATGCTGGCCTGCGGCTACGTGGATGCCATCGCTGCCCATGAAACGGCTATCCTGCAATACATGAAGGACAATTTTGTGGAGTTCCGCATCCTCGAAGAACCGCTGCTGGTCACCGGCCTGGGCAT